>NZ_CALXGA010000020.1 GCF_944387725.1 uncultured Intestinimonas sp.
CGCCGACAGAGCGTATAACACACTACACTTTGCTCCGCAAAGTCGTGTGCCAAATGGGGGCGTTGCCCCCTTTGGAACCCCCCACGAGAAAAGACGGTATGCTACCCCTCCACGGGGCGCATACCGCCTTTTCTTGTTATCCAGCCCTCCGGCTGTATCGGTTGAGCAAAAGTCAGCGTGGGATTGATGTGGTATCTTTATCTAAGTGAAACCCCGGTGGCTTATCCGGATCATGCCATGCTGGCCGGCGCCGTTAACAAAAAATATAGTTAAATCAAGGAAAATCGCATACGGTGAAGAGGGGACGCGGGCAAGCCCTCTGACGCGATTCAGAATGCTTTTCTCGCTGTGACTGCTTGTGACTGCTCTGGATGGTTCCGCTCTTGTGGTTATGTGCTTTAATTTTGAAAATTGCTATAATCGCCCGCTCTTTTATCCGATAACATCTTGACACCGTCCGCCCTCCGCCGAATGTTGACAGGATACCCTGTACCGTCTATAATCAGGGTAAGGATATAGGATAACAGGGAGTGACCCAGATCCAGATGAACATGGTCCAAATCGTTTTCAGCCCCACCGGCGGAACTCAGAAGGCGGCGGACGCCATCACCGGCACATGGCGGGAGCCGGTCCAAAAAGTCGATCTGTCGGACGCGGCCGCCGGCTTTTCCGCCGTCCGTCTGGGGGAGGACGATCCCGCGGTCATCGCGGTCCCCTCCTTCGGCGGCCGGGTCCCGGCCCTGGCGGCCCAGCGGCTGGGGCAGGTGCACGGCGGCCGGGCCCGGTGCGTGGTGGTCTGCGTGTATGGCAACCCCCGGGAGCGCCCCAGGGAGACCGACGGGAAAACGTGCATCTCCTGTATGCGCTGCGCGGCAATCTGCCCCCAGTCGGCCCGCAAGGCGAACAGCGCCCTGGTGGCCGTCGCCGCCCGGGCCATCAAAAAGGCCTGCGCGGAGCAGAGGCGCAACGAGCTGTTCTGCTGAATTTTAGCGGGCTGGATATCCATATATGTCCATAATTTGAACAGCCAGTCAAGGGACAAGCGCCCTGTATCTACAGAAATCCCGTAGACACAGGGCGCTTTCCCATGGCGGCTGAGGATAGCCATGGTTCAAAAATATCACTTTAGGAGGTGCAGCGTGTGTTCCTGAAGGACGCCCAGATCGGGCAGACCTGCATCGTGGAAAAAATCAACCTCCCATTCCAGATGGAGCGCCGTCTGGAGGCGCTGGGGATGACAAAGGAGACTCCGGTTTCCGTTCTGAACCGAAAGGGGAAGGGCATCCTCATCATCAAGCTGCGGGGAACCCGTTTTGCCCTGGGGTACAACATCACAAAAAATATCGAAGTAAAGGCAGGTGAGGCGAATGGGCGCAAATGAAATGACCATCGGATTCATCGGGAATCCGAACTGCGGCAAGACCACCCTCTTCAACGCCTACACCGGAGCCAATCTGAAGGTGGCCAACTGGCCCGGCGTTACGGTGGAGAAGGTGGAGGGCGTCATGAAGGATCACGACATGACCATCCATCTGGTAGACCTGCCCGGGACCTACAGCCTGACCTCCTACACCATGGAGGAGACCGTCTCCCGCCGGTTCATCCTCAGCGATGAGGTGGATGTCATCATCAACGTGGTGGATGCCTCCGCCCTGGAGCGCGGCCTCTACCTGACCCTACAGCTTCTGGAGCTGGGCAAGCCGGTGGTCATGGCCCTGAACATGATGGATATTGTGGAAAAGCGGGGCATGGAGATCGACCTCCACCGCCTGCCCGAGATGCTGGGCATCCCGGCCATCCCCGTCTCCGCCCGGAAGCGCCGGGGGCTGGACATCCTTCTCCACGCGGCCATTCACCACAAGGACAGCACCGGACCGGACCGGCTGGTCCATGAGCACAAGGCTTCCCCCAGGCACCGGAACGACCACGCGGAGCACGCCATGGTCTACTCCGACGCCATCGAGGACAAGCTCGACCAGCTCATCCCGGAGCTGAAAAGACGCTATCCCGACCTGCGCAACTACCGCTGGCACGCCCTGAAGCTGCTGGAGGGGGACAAGGAGATCACGGAAAAGTACCCGGTAGACCTGCCCCAGGTGCTGGACCGCAGCTACGAATCGGACATCATCAACCAGAAGTATGACTTCATCGGGGAGATCATCGGCGAGGTTCTGCTCCACAAGGAGCGGCAGGATGTGCTCACCGAGCGGGCGGACCAACTCCTGACCAGCAAGGCCTGGGGCATCCCGGTCTTTCTGGGGATCATGGCCGTCACCTTTTTCCTCACCTTCACGGTGGGCGACTGGCTCAAGGGGTATCTGGAGCTGGCCGTGGGCTGGTGCTCGGATCTTGCTGTGGCGGGGCTCTCCGCCATCCAGGCCGGGGACGTCCTCACCTCCCTGGTGGTGGACGGCATCATCGCCGGCGTGGGCACTATCGTCACCTTTCTGCCCAACATTCTGATCCTCTTCCTCTGCCTGGCCCTGCTGGAGGACAGCGGATACATGGCCCGGGTGGCCTATGTGATGGAGGGCATCATGAGCCGGCTGGGCCTTTCCGGCAAGGCGTTCATCCCCATGCTGCTGGGCTTCGGCTGCACCGTGCCCGCGATTATGGCCTCCCGCGCCCTGGAGAACCGGCGGGACCGGTTCAAGGTTATGCTGGTCACCCCCTTTATGAGCTGCAACGCCCGGCTGACCATTTACATCCTCTTCTCCGAGATGTTTTTCCCGGAGAACGCCATGGCGGCGGCCTACTTCATGTACCTCATCGGCATTGTGGTGGCCATTGCCGTTTCGGCTGTCATCCACCTGCTGGACCGAAAGCGGAGCGTCAACTACCTGTTGATCGAGCTGCCGGAGTACAAGCTGCCCGACGCCCGCACCGTGGCGATCTATGTGTGGGAGAAGGTCACGGACTACCTGGGAAAGGCCGGCACCACCATTTTCCTGGCCACGCTGGTGATCTGGGCCCTGCTGAACTTCGGCCCCCAGGGGTACGCCCCGGAGATGGCCTCCAGCTTTGGGGCGATCCTGGGCCAGCGGCTCACCCCCTTCTTCGCTCCCATCGGCCTGGGCTTCTGGCAGATCGCCGTGGCCCTCATCGCGGGCATCTCCGCCAAGGAGGTGGTGGTGTCCAGCTGCGCCGTGCTGTTCGGCATTGTCAACGCCAGCTCCCCCCAGGGGATGTCCACCTTTGCCGCAGCCCTGGAGAGCATCGGCTTCGGGCCCCTCAACGCCTTCTGCCTGATGGTGTTCTGCCTGCTCTACATCCCCTGCGCCGCCTCCCTGGCCACCATCCAAAAGGAGTCCGGAAGCTGGGCCTGGATGGCCTTTACCGCAGTTTTCCAGCTGGCGGTGGCCTGGGTGGTCACCTTCGCGGTCTATCAGATCGGCCTGCTGATTTTGTAATCGGAGGGATTGTCATGGCTGTTATACTCCTTCTGGCCGCTCTGGCCGGCTACTCCATCTGGGCCGCCCGGCGGATCTGTCTGCGGAAGAAGCGCCGGGGGAAGGCGTGCGGAAGCTGCCCGTATCGGGGCGCCGGCAGGTGTCCCTGACCTCCGGGCGTTCCCATGGAAAGGAAAAAGACCGGCCGCGCACCGATGGGCCCCATCGGTGCGCGGCCGGTCTTTTCCTGCGGGGGAAATGGAACCCTCCAGTACTTCACCAAGTTAGAAATTGCAGATTGGATTTCGAGCGGAATTTTTGCAGAACAAGGCAGATAACGCTGGTGGGCTGACGCCCACCAGGGACGATAACGAAGTGATACGGAAATTACGCCGAAAGGCAAATGCAACTTTCTGGCCTGGTGGAGTACTAGGGCTTGTTTGAAAATTGGCGATGTGTCCGGCAGCGAGGGATTTTGGGCCGCTGGCAAGCAATTTTTTCGCAGGAATCCTGGCGGATTGCAAGGAAAAATTGCGCCGTCCAGGGGACAAAAGACCCGCCGGTTGGGCATGTTGACATGTTTCAAACAAGCCCTAGGGGTCAATCCGCCGGCTCCGCCAGGGCGGCGGCCTCCGGCTCCACGGGCTCCAGGCGCATCACCGAGATTTCAAAGGCCGTGCGGTCCTGGACCACGCCCTCCACCACCTTTTGATAGATGCGGCTTTGGAGCCGCCCCTCCAGCCGGAGGCCGTCCCCCACCTCCAGGCCGCCGCAGCGCCGGGCCAGGGCCCCCCAGGCGATACAGGGGAGGTAGTCCGCCCGGCCGTATTTCCGGTTTACCGCCAGCATCAGGTCGCAGATCTCCCGGCCCAGGGGGGTCCTCCGGAGGATGGGGGGCTTGCAGAGGACCCCGGCCAGGGTGAGCTGGTTGGCGGGCTCCTCCCGGGTGGGGGCGACGCTCCGGGCGAAGAGGGTGATGACCAGCCGGCTGCCGGGCCCGGTGCGGTTGTTGAAGGAGCGGACCTCCCCCTGAACCTCCACCCGGTCCCCGGGAGTGAGGGGACGCCGCTCCAGCAGGGGGCGGGCGGCCACCACGTTGAGCCGGTCCACCGTCCCCGAGAGCCGGGGCACCGCCAGGGGGAAGACCTGGTACTCCACCCCGTGGTTCTCGTGGGAGAAGACCGGCAGGGCGTCCACCGTCCCCCGCAGGGCCGCGTGATTTTCATTCCAGCATGTCTGCATCGTGACCACACTCCGTTCCCCTTTTTACAGGGACATGTATATGCGGCCTTGTCCCCAGGTATGTCTGGCGCTTTTCCCCGGGCTATGGTAAAATGGGAAAAAACAGAGAGGAGCGTGATGTCCTATGACGCGCCGGGAAGCGCTGGACCGGGAGCTGGAGGAGCTGCGGGAGCATCTGAGCCGGGAGGAGGGCCTTCAGGCCCGGCGGAAGGACCTGTATCAGCAGATAGAGGAGCTGCGGGGGCGCAGGGACATCCTGGGTCAGGCCCTGGCCAAGGAGGAGGCAGACGTGGACGCGCTGGAGGGCATGAGCCTCCAGGCCATCCTCCAGACGGTGCTGGGCCGGAAGGAGGAGCGGCTGGAGCAGGAGCGCCGGGAGGCGGTGGCCGCCCGGCTGAAGTACCAGGATGCCTGCCGGGCCCTGGAGGACGTAGAGGCCCGGTTCCTGGAGACCAACCGCCAGCTGGACCAGCTCCTCCGGGACCGCAGGCAGTACGAAGCCCTTCTGGAGGAGAAGCGGTTCCTCTTAAAGGAGGAGGACCCCGCCCTGGCCCGGCGGATTCTGGACCTGGAGGAGGCGCTGGCCGCCGCCCGGGCCTTTTTGAAGGAGGTGGACGAGGCTGCGGCGGCGGGGCGCGCGGCCTCCTGGGCCCTCTCCCAGGCCGCCGGGGAGCTGGACAGCGCCGAGGACTGGGGGGTCTACGATCTGTTGGGGGGCGGCTTCATCGCCACGGCGGTGAAGCACAGCCACATCGACAGCGCCCGCCAGGCCGCTGGGGATGCTCAGGTCCTCCTCAGCCGCTTCCGCACGGAGCTCTCTGACGTCCAGGCGGCCGCTCAGCTCAGCGTGGACGTGGGGGAGATGGCCACCTTCTGCGACTATGTCTTCGATGGATTTTTCTCCGACTGGGTGGTCCAGTCCCGCATCCAGGACGCCCAGGCCGGGGTATCGGCCACCGCCGGCCAGGTGGACGGCCTCCTGGCCCAGCTGGCGGAGACCCGCTTGGCCGCCCTCCGGCGGCAGCAGGACCTGGAGGAGGCGCTGCGCACCCTCGCCGAGAAGGCCTGACCGCCGGACGGCATCCAGGCGTCCGGTTTCTCAGGTCGACCAGAAAGCGGCTAATTCGTCGGGTGCGCACCGGGGGGATTGTGAGAAAGGGGGGCGGTGAGCCTCCCTTTCTCATGCAGTCGGAACCTTTTTCGATTCAATCAAAAAAGTTCGCCAGCCTTCCGGAAAAGTCCGAAGGTCTTTTCCGGAAGGCTGGCCGGACCCCGGCCTATGCCGGGGTCCGGTTTCGGTGTTGCCATTGATGTAATTAGGTGTAGGCGATGATTAGGGCTTGTTTGAAAATTGGCGATGTGTCCAGCAGCGAGGGATTTTGGGCCGCTGGCAAGCAATTTTGACCCAGGAATCCTGGCGGATTTCAAGGAAAAATTGCGCCGTCCAGGGGGCAAAAGACCCGCCGGTTGGGCATGTTGCCATTTTTCAAACAAGCCCTAGGGCTTGTTTGAAAAATGGCGATGTGTCCGGCAGCGAGGGATTTTGGGCCGCTGACAAGCAATTTTTTCGCAGGAATCCTGGCGGATTTCAAGGAAAAATTGCGCCGTCCAGGGGACAAAAGACCCGCAGGTTGGGCATGTTGCCATGTTTCAAACAAGCCCTAGGAGGTCAACCTGGCCCATACCCTCATCATCGGCCCCGAAGTAGCCGTTGGCGCCCTTGGTAATGTGCAGGGTGACCGTCTGGCCGTCCAGATAGCCCAGGCTGTCCATCTGGGAGCGGACCAGGTCCAGGACCACATTGGCGTACTCCACGTTGCAGACGGCGTACTCAGCATCTGTCATCCCATCGGCGTAGCGGTTGTTCAGGTCCTCCAGGGGGGGCGTAGCTGCCCGACTCGTACAAAACGGCGGCCTTCTGGACCACGTCGATGGGGCTGATGGTCACCTCGACGGTATAGCTGCCGCCGGACTGGGCCACGGCGGGGGCCACAGTGTACTTGGAGTGGTCGTAGATCTCGTTCATCAGGGTGATGATCTCATTCTGGGCGGTGTCCAGGGCGTCCCAGCTCTGGACCCGGTCGGGGTCCACAATGCTCCAGTAGATGGAAAAGATCTCCGCCTCGGCCAGGACGTTGGCCAGGTGGGTGGCCTCCGCCTCCTCGGCGGTGATGGTGAGGGGGACGGAGGAGAGGATGACGGTGCTGGTGCCGGCATCCCAGCCCACATCCAGGCCCAGGGCGTTGGAGATGGCCCGGACGGGCAGATAGGCGGTGCCGCTGATGGCGAAGGGCTCCACCACCGCGCCGGTGGCGTCGGTGAGGGCCAGCTCCTGGCCGTCCAGGGTGACCTTGATGTCGGCATAGTCGGCCTGGACGGTAATGCTGATCCGGCGGCCTCCCGGCGCAGGGAACGCTTGTACATAAACAGTGCTCCTTACCTCTGGGGGCGCCGGCAGAGGACGCCGGTGGGCTGACGCCCACCAAGGACGATAACGAAGCGATGCGGAAATTCCGCCGGAAGGCAAATGCAATTTTCTGGCTTGGAGGAGTACTGCGCCGCTGTGCCGCGTCCATCCAGGTACGCACGGGCTCTAGGGCTTGTTTGAAAAATAGCAACGTGTCCAGCAGCGAGGGATTTTGGCCGCTGGCAAACAATTTTTTCGCAGGAATCCTGGCGGATTTCAAGGAAAAATTGCGCTGTCCAGGGGGCAAAAGACCCGCTGATTGGGCATGTTGACTTTTTTCAAACAAGCCCTAGGCCCGGAAGCACAGAACAGCCCGGCTCCGTAAAGCCATTTTAAATGCAACCATTTATTTACGCGGAGCGGGGAGCCGCGTTTGCGGCAGTCTCCCCACGCCCTTTCCTCAGGACTGCCGGGCGGTCCGGGCGCCCCCCATCCCGGCGTAGTACCGGGCCTTTTCGGCGTACATCTTCTCCTCGGCCCCGGCCATCAGCTCCTCCACAGGGACGGCCCCCACGGCCCACTGGACTCCTGCGGAGACATGGTAGCCCTCCCGCTCAGCGGCCTGCCGCACAGCCCCCACCTTCCGGGCCACCGTCTCCGGGTCCATGTCCAGGGCGATGGCCAGAAATTCGTCCCCGCCCAGGCGGTAGGTGGTCTCCCCGCCGAATTCCGCCTGGATGCGCCGGGCCACGGTCTGGAGCATCCGGTCCCCGGCGGCGTGGCCCTCCCGGTTGTTGAGCTCGTGGAGAACGTCGGCGTCCAGGTAGACGCAGGCTAGGGACCGGCCCTGGAACTGCTGGTAGAACTCCTGGTCCCGCTGGAAGCGGTTTCGGTTCTGGAGGCCGGTGAGGGCGTCGATCTCCCCCATCTTCTTCACCAGGCGGTAGGTCTGGTTGTTGCGGTGAAACATGGAGAAGCTGAAGGCCACGCTCTTGAGAAACTCGAAGCTCTCCCACCGATCCGACAAGTCGGCCACCCCCAGGACCCCCACGGTGTCCCCGGAGGGGTTCTCCACCGGGACGGCCATGATGTTCCGCAGCCCGTCCCGGAGGTAGACCCGCAGAACGTCCTCCCCGGCCCGGGCTGCCTCGGCCTCGCTCCAGACCGCCAGGGGCCTCCCGCTCCGGCAGAAGTGCTTCAAAAAGCCGGCCTCTCCTTCCGGCGGCGGGGTGGCCCCCTCCTCCCCCGGGCGGCGCCAGAGGTAGAGGACCCGCTCCCCGTCGTCCCAGGCCGTCTCGAAGAAGGCCCCCCGGGCCCCCATCATCCCGGCCACCCGGGCCAGGGCCTTGTCCATCTGCCCGTCGTTCTGGTGGGCGGTGAAGAGGAGCTTTTCCACGTCGTAGATGTAGCTTACCAGATCCAGCCGCCGCTGCTTTTCATTGGCCTCCCGCCGGAAGTGCCGCAGAACCCCCGCCAGATAGGCCAGGAAGCAGACCGCCTCCAGGGCGATAAAGCCCCAGAAGGCCGTCTGAATCTGGCCGGCGCGCTGGTAGACCACGCCCTCGGGCACCGACAGGGCCACCATCCACCGGTTGATGCCTGCGGGCTCGTAGCAGAGGAAGAGGTAGTCCCCGATGGTCCGGGAGACAAAGGCCACATAGCCGGACCGGCCGGCCTGGATGTCCTCGCCGAACTGGGTGGGAGAGAAGCCCTCCTTCATGGTCCGAAGGCCCAGGTCTTCCACGCTGCCCAGGGTCCTGTGCCAGGTGTCCAGCAGGAACTCCCCGGTGGCTCCGTCGATGACGTAGACCGAGGCAGTGCCCCCAAACTCGTCCGTGGTCCACAGCTCCGGCAGGCGGGTGAGCTCCACCACGCCGCAGAGCATCCCCAGGGTCTCCCCCTTGTAGGTAATGGGGGCATAGTTGCGCAGCACCGGCCGGCCGCTGCTGGGGTCGGTCTCCTTGCCGGAAATGTGGGTCCCCAGGGCGGACGCCTCCTCAAAGGAGAGGAGCCCGGAGACGTCCATCAGGTCCCCGCTGCTCAGCAGCAGTATGTCCCCCGGAAGGAGAATTTGCAGCCGGGTCATCATCCCCTGGGAGTGGTACCGCCGGAGAATACGCACCGCCGCCGAGTGGTCCAGGCCGTCCTGGGTGGCGATGGTTTCGGCGATGAGGGAGAGCTGCTGCTGGTCGCTCTCCACCCGCAGAAGAATTTCGTCGGCCAGGCTGACGGCGGCCTCCTGAAGCCGCTGGAAGCAGTCCGCCTCCTCCAGGCGGTGGACGTGGTGCATCAGGCCCAGGGAGAGGCATCCCACCATGGCCATGAGGAGAATCGAGGCGGCGATGCTCCTGTGCGTCTTGAGCCATGCTCCCATGGCGGCGTCGCTCCCTTCTCTGGCGAGGCTTCGGGCTGCGGCGCCCGGGCATGGAAGGGCGCCGGAGCGGCTGCCGGCCGCTGCGGCGCCCCGCAAAGGGGCAGGGGGAGGCTTTCCGGCGCCGGCTGCGCACCGTCACATGATGTCGCTGTCCACGGTGAGATTGTCGGTGCCGTGCTCCTCAAACTCGGCGATATAGGCGTCGATGCGGGAGGCCAGTTCGGCGTAGTTGCTGTCGTCGATGGGCACGTCGTCCATGTCCCGCCTGGCCAGGTCCTCGGCCAGGATGTCGAAGAAGACATTGTCCTCGTAGTCCATGATGGCCTCGTGGATGCCCCCCTCGGCGAAGGCCCGGGAGGGGATGACCTCCCCCTCGTAGACCTCGGCCAGGATGTCCATGCCCTCCTCCTTGGCCTTGGAGAAGAGCAGGCTCTCCACCTCGTCGTAGTCCGGGATGCGGTCCTCCCCCCGGGTGGAGTTGAGAATCCAGTTGCCAATATATGCCATGTCCAGCAGCCGTCTGAACTGCTTTTTGGTCAGCTCCAGCTTCATGTTGAGAACCCTCCTTTGGCTGGTCCATCTGTACGCTTCTATTATAGTATATTTCTCCGGCTTGTCAAACGTGGCGGGCGAAAAAATAGGGCTTGTTTTTCCGCCCGGTTTCGCATATGATGACGTATACGGAAATTTTCATCCATTCAGGAGGTCTTCGACTATGGACCAACGGCCCATCGGCGTGTTCGACTCCGGCCTGGGGGGGCTGACGGCGGTGCGGGAGCTGCGCCGCCTGCTGCCCGGGGAGGACATCATCTACTTCGGCGACACCGGGCGTGTGCCCTACGGGGGCCGCTCCCCGGAGACCATCCTCCACTACGCCCGGCAGGACGTGGCCTTTCTCCGCACCTTCGACCTCAAGGCCATTGTGGTGGCCTGCGGCACCGTGTCCACCACGGCCCTGGACGCTCTGGTCCGGGAGAACGACATCCCCGTCTGGGGGGTGGTGGAGCCCGCCGCCCGGGCGGCGGCCCTGGCCACCCGGAACGGCCGGGTGGGCCTCATCGGCACCGAGGCCACCATCCGCAGCGGGGCCTACGAGCGGCGCATCGCCCGGGAGGCCCCCTCCGTCCGGGTCCTGGCCGGGGCCTGCCCCCTCTTCGTCCCCCTGGTGGAGAACGGCCGCTTCCGGCCCGGGGACGTGGTGGCCGAGACGGTGGCGGAGGAGTACCTGGCCCCCATGAAAGAAGCCGGCGTGGACACTCTGGTGCTGGGCTGCACCCATTACCCCCTCCTCATGGAGGTCATCGGGACCTGTATGGGCCCGGAGGTGGCCCTCATCAACGTGGGAGCCACCTGCGCCGCAACGGTGGCCGAACGCCTGGGAGCCATGGACGCCCTGAACCCCGGCGGGGCGGGGGAGAGCCGCTTTTACGTCAGCGACAGCGTGGACGGCTTTTCCCGGCTGGCCTCCGTCTTTCTCCAGCGGGACGTCCAGGAGGCGGTGACCCTGGTGGACATCTGGACCTATCCTCCGGAGCCCCCGGCACTTGCAAACCGGCTGGAGTTGGGGTAAACTGAGAGAGACAGTGCGCACATTCCCGCGCAAAGGAGGTTTTTACATGCGCGATGGTTTTGTCAAGGCAGCGGCGGGCACCCCCGCCATCCGGGTGGCCGACTGCCGGTATAACGCCGAGAGCTGCTTCACCCTCATGCGGGAGGCGGAGCGCCAGGGGGTGCGGGTGCTGGCCCTCCCCGAGCTGTGCCTGACGGGGTACACCTGCGGGGACCTCTTCCTCCAGGATACCCTCCTCCGGGGGGCTGAGGAGGCCCTCGCCACCGTTCTGGAGGCCACCAAGCACCTGGACATGGTCACCGCCCTGGGTCTGCCGGTGCGGCTTGAAAACAAACTGTACAACTGTGCTGCGGTGATACACAAAGGCGTCATTCTGGGGCTGGTCCCCAAGACCCATCTCCCCAACTACGGGGAGTTCTATGAGGCGCGCTGGTTCGCCCCCGGCCCGGCGGAGCCCCGGCCGGCGGCCCTCTGCGGCCAGACCGTCCCCCTGGGGAGCCGGCAGCTCTTTGCCTGCCGGGACCTGCCGGAGCTGGTGCTGGGTGTGGAGATCTGCGAGGACCTGTGGGCGGTGGAGCCCCCCTCCACCCGCCTGGCCGCCCTGGGGGCCACCCTGATACTGAACCTCTCGGCCTCCGACGAGGTGGTGGGCAAGGCCGGCTACCGCCGGGCTCTGGTGACGGGGCAGTCGGCCCGGCTGGTGTGCGGGTACGTCTACGCCGACGCCGGAGAGGGGGAATCCACCACCGACCTGGTCTTCGCCGGCCACAACCTCGTGGCCGAAAACGGCGTCCTGCTCTCCGAGCGGCGTTTTGCCCCCGGCCTCACCGTTTCGGAGATCGATGTGAAGCGGCTGGCCTATGAGCGCCGGCGGATGAACGCCTACCCCCGCTCGGACGGGGACGCGGCCCGGGTCCCCTTCTCCCTGGAGCCCTGCACCGCCACCCTGACCCGGTACGTCTCGCCCACCCCCTTTGTCCCTGAGGACGCCGCCGGCAGGGCGGTGCGGTGCGGGGAGATTTTGAAGGTGGCCGCCCTGGGCCTGAAGAAGCGCCTGGAGCACACCGGGGCTGCCGCTGCGGTGGTGGGCCTGTCCGGGGGGCTGGACTCCACCCTGGCCGTCCTCATCACCGCCGTGGCCATGGGCCTGCTGGACCGGCCGGCCGGCGATATCATCGCCGTCACCATGCCCTGCTTCGGCACCACCGACCGCACCAAGTCCAACGCGGTGCTGCTGGCGGAGCGGCTGGGCTGCACTTTGAAGACCATCGACATCAGCGCGGCGGTGCGCCGCCACTTCAAGGACATCGGCCAGAGTATGGAGGACCACAACGTCACCTTTGAAAACGGACAGGCCCGGGAGCGTACCCAGGTCCTTATGGACGTGGCCAACCAGTGCGGGGGGCTGGTGGTGGGCACCGGGGACCTCTCGGAACTGGCCCTGGGCTGGGCCACCTACAACGGGGACCATATGAGCATGTACGGGGTCAACGCCTCCATCCCCAAGACCCTGGTGCGGCATCTGGTGGGCTACGTCTGCGGCGACAAGGCCGAGAGCGAGCCCGAGCTGAGCCACGTCCTGGCCGACATTCTGGACACCCCCGTCTCCCCGGAGCTCCTGCCGGCGGTAAACGGCCAGATCGCCCAGAAGACCGAGGACCTGGTGGGCCCCTACGAGCTCCACGACTTCTTCCTCTACTACGCCATCCGCTGGGCCTTCCCGCCCCGGAAGGTGCTGCGGCTGGCCGAGCACGCCTTTGGCCGGACCTACGACCGGGCCACCATCCTCCAGTGGGAAAAGACCTTCTACCGCCGGTTCTTTGCCCAGCAGTTCAAGCGCTCCTGCCTGCCGGACGGCCCCAAGGTGGGCTCCGTGGCCCTCTCCCCCCGGGGCGACTGGCGTATGCCCAGCGATGCCGCAGCCGCTTTGTGGCTGGATGAGCTGGAGGGATTGGAATAACGCCCGGCCAGTCGCCCCGCCCGTGCCCTTGGGCGCGCCAAGCATTTTTCCGCAGGAAAAATCTTGCCGCAGGGCCGGTTCATTCGGCCCGAGGATGATAAAAGATCGGGCCCCGGGAAATCTCGGATTTCCTGGGGATGACTGGCAAATGCCGTCGGATGCCGCAGCCGCTCTGTGGCTGGACGAGCTGGAGGGGCTGGCATAACGACACGGCGGAAAACCGGGAAAAAGGGCGGGAAGCCGCACGGCCTCCCGCCCTTTTTTGCACATATTGCACAGGCTCCCGGGGAAATCTTCCCCGGCTTCATAAAATGGTAATAATTTTATGGTATCATAAACAAATCAATCTGATTGGACGGCCAGCCGGAGGAATCCTCCTCCGGCTGTGCTTTCCCTGAGAAAGGAGAGGAAACCATGGCCAGCAACCCCAACTACAGCGACGTGACCCCTGCCATTGAGGCTCTGGCGGCCAGGAGCCTGGAAAACAGCCGGATCGACTCGGAGGACTATGTCCGCTACGACGTCAAGCGCGGCCTGCGGGACCTGGACGGAAAGGGCGTCCTGGCGGGCCTGACAGAGATTTCCGATATTGTCTCCAAAAAGCTGGTGGACGGGCAGGAGATCCCCTGTGAGGGGGAACTCTACTTCCGGGGCTACAACATCGAGGACCTGGTGGGCTCGGCCCTGCGGGAGAAGCGCTATGCCTTTGAGGAGATCGCCTATCTGCTGATGTTCGGCCAGCTCCCCACCCGCCAGGAGCTCACGGACTTCACCCAGCAGCTCGCCTCCTACCGCACCCTGCCCAAGAACTTCGTCCGGGACGTCATCCTCAAATCCCCCAGCAGCGATATGATGAACTCCCTGGCCAAGTGCGTCCTCTCCATCGCCTCCTACGACGACAAGACCGACGATATCAGCCTGCCCAACGTGGTGCGCCAGTGCATCCAGCTCATCGCCACCTTCCCCCTCTACGCAGTCTACTCCTACCAGGCCTACGCCTATAAGGAGGGAAATTCCCTCTACATCCACGCCCCCCGGGAGGACCTGTCCACGGCGGAGAATATCCTCAGCCTCCTGCGCTCCGACTCCTCCTACACCTTCTGGGAGGCCCACATTCTCGACATCTGCCTGGTCCTCCACGCTGAGCACGGCGGCGGCAACAACTCCACCTTTACCACCCATGTGGTCACCTCCTCCGGGACGGACACCTACTCCTGCATGGCCGCCGCCCTTGCCTCCCTCAAGGGCCCCAAGCACGGCGGCGCCAACATCAAGGTCATCCGCATGTTCGAGGACCTCAAGCGCTCCATCCGGGACTGGACCGACGAGGAGGAGATCTCCGCCTACCTCCGGGCTCTCCTCCACGGGGAGGCCTTCGACCACGCAGGGCTCATCTACGGCATGGGCCACGCGGTCTACTCCCTGTCCGACCCCCGGGCCAACATCCTCCACCGCTTTGTGGAGACCCTCTCCCAGGAGAAGGGACGTATCAAGGAGTACGAGCTCTACGCCCGGGTAGAGCGGCTGGCCCCCCAGGTCATCGCCCAGGAGCGGAAGATCTACAAGGGCGTCTCGGCCAATGTGGACTTCTACTCCGGCTTCGTCTACCACATGCTGGACCTGCCCCTGGAGCTCTACACCCCCC
The DNA here is from genome assembly GCF_944387725.1 of uncultured Intestinimonas sp. GTDB lineage: Bacteria > Bacillota > Clostridia > Oscillospirales > Oscillospiraceae > Intestinimonas. The sequence continues at coordinate 14,588 of NZ_CALXGA010000020.1, forward strand.
TCTTCGCCATGGCCCGCATCGCCGGCTGGAGCGCCCACCGCATCGAGGAGCTCATCAACATGGGCAAGATCATCCGCCCCGCCTACAAATATGTGGGGCGCCACACCGAGTATATCCCCCTGGACCAGCGGTAGGGGCCCTCTGCCGGGGATGTTTCTGCGGCGGGCGGTCCGCGTGGCGCACGGCTTTCCAGCCCCAACGCCGGGCCTCCAGAGAGTCCATCACCGGAAGGAGCACAGCCATGAAAGAGCTTCTCGCCATCTTAGACCGCCTCCCGGAGTTCGGGAGCCTGCTGGCCGCCCTGGACGCCGGCGGGTGTCCGGCGGCGGTGTCCGGCCTGGCGGCGGTCCACCGGGCCCACTTCGCCGCCGGGGTCCGGGCCAGGACCGGCCGGCCCGTGGTGCTGGTCTGCGCCGACGAAACCGAGGCCGCCCGGCTCTCGGAGGACCTCCACGCCCTCACCGGGGAGGAGGTCCTCCGACTCTCCGCCCGGGAGTTCACCTTCCACGACGCCGCCGCGGCCTCCCGCCAGTGGGAGCACCGGCGGCTTGCGGTGTTTCGGGCCATGCAGGCCGGCAGGGCCCCCCTGGTGGCGGCCACCGTGGACGCCCTCCTCCAGCGGACCCTGCCCCCGGAGGTCCTGGAGCGGACCGCCCTGACCCTCCGGGTGGGTGAGGTCCGGGACCTGCCGGCCCTCACCGAGGTCCTCTCCGCCGCCGGATACGCCCGCTGCCAGCAGGTGGAGGGCACGGGCCAGTTCGCCCTCCGGGGGGGCATCCTGGACTTCTTCTCCCCCGCCTGCGACCGGCCCGTCCGCTGTGAGTTCTTCGGGGACGAGATCGACTCCATGGGCCTCTTCGACCCGGACACCCAGCGGCGGACGGAAAACCTCCAGGAGGTCCAGGTCCTGCCGGTGGCGGAGGTGCTGCCCCAGTGGGCCCCAGGGGGTCTGTCCGGCCTGCTGGAGGCCCTGGACGGCCTCATGGAACGGGTTCGGACGGCCAAGCATCCCAGCCAGGAGCTCCTGAGCACCCTGAGCAGCGACCGGGAGCGGCTGGAGCACGGGGCGGGCTTTCCCGCTGCGGACCGCTATCTGGCCCTCATCTACCCCCAGATGGCCACGGCGGCGGACTACCTCCCCGCCGATGCGGTGGTCTGCCTCTCCGAGAGCCCCCGGGTGGCCGAGCGGGCCCGGAACTACCTCTGGCGGCTGGAGGAGGACGGCAAGACCCTGCTGGAGTCCGGCCTCCTGGCCGGGGAGGCCCTGACCTTCGCCCGGAGCTGGGAGGAGCTCGCCGCCGTGCTGGAGGAGCACCCCCTTCTCTACCTGGATACCTTCCCCACCTCCGGCTATCCCTGCCGGCCCCGGACCCTTCTGGACGTCATGGCCAAGCAGCTCCCCTCCTATGGGGCCAGCCTGGAGACGGCGGCCTCTGACCTGGAGCACTACCAGCGCACCGGCTTCGGCGCCGTGGTCCTGTGCGCCGGGGAGCAGCGCTGCCTCAACCTCCAGAGCCTCCTGCGGGAGCAGAAGGTCCGGGCGGCCGTGGACTTCCAGCTCCACAGCCTTCCGGAGCCGGGGAAGGCCGTCCTGTGTGTGGGGGGGCTCACCGCCGGGTTTGAATACCCCGCCGCCCGGGTGGCGGTGCTCACCGAGGGCCGGGCCCTCCCCGCCAAGAAGCCCCGGCCCAAAAAGGATACCAGCCGCCAGAAGCTGGCCTCCTACGCCGACCTCTCCCCCGGAGACCTGGTGGTCCATGAGCACCACGGCATCGGCCGGTATGTGGGCATGGTGAAGATGAGCGCCGACGGCGTCCAGAAGGACTATGTGAAGATCGCCTATGCCGGCTCCGACATTCTCTACGTCCCCGCCACCCAGCTGGACCTGGTGAGCAAATACATCGGCTCCGGGGAGGACACTGAACACAAGAAGCTCAACAAGCTGGGGGGGGCCGACTGGGAGAAGGCCAAGTCCCGGGCCAAAAAGGCCGTGGCCGACCTGGCCAAGGGCCTCATCCGGCTCTACGCGGAGCGGGAGCGCCTGCCGGGCCACGCCTTCGCCCCGGACTCCCCCTGGATGCGGGAATTCGAGGACCAGTTCGAGTACACCGAGACCGACGACCAGCTCCGGTGCATCCAGGAGGTCAAGGGGGACATGGAGGCCCCCCGGCCCATGGACCGGCTCCTGTGCGGGGACGTGGGCTACGGCAAGACCGAGGTGGCCTTCCGGGCCATCATGAAGTGCGTGCTGGACGGCAAGCAGGCCGCCGTCCTGGCCCCCACCACCGTCCTGGCCCGGCAGCACTTCCTCAACGCCAAGCGGCGCTTTGCCCAATTTCCGGTGGAAATTGACGTGGTCAGCCGCTTCCGCACCCCGGGCCAGATGCGTGAGACCCTGCGCCGGGTCCGGGAGGGGAAGGTGGACCTCCTCATCGGCACCCACCGGCTCTTCAACAAGGACGTGCAGTTCAAGGACCTGGGGCTGCTGGTGGTGGACGAGGAGCAGCGCTTCGGGGTGGCCCACAAGGAAAAGCTCAAGGAGCTTGCCAAGCAGGTGGATGTGCTCACCCTCTCGGCCACCCCCATTCCCCGGACCCTGAACATGGCTCTGTCGGGCATCCGGGACATGTCCACCCTGGAAGAGCCCCCACAGGACCGCCAGCCCGTCCAGACCTATGTTCTGGAGCACGACTGGCCGGTGCTGGGGGACGCCATGACCCGGGAGCTGGAGCGGGGGGGCCAGGTCTACTACCTCCACAACCGGGTGGAGACCATCGACCGCACCGCCGCCCGGATTCAGGCCATGCTCCCGGAGGCCCGGGTGGCGGCGGCCCACGGCCGGATGACCCAGGAGGCCATCAACGACGTCATGAGCCAGATGACCGACGGCGAGATCGACATCCTGGTGTGCACCACCATCATCGAGACGGGCATCGACATCCCCAACGCCAATACCCTCATCATCGAGGACGCCGACAAGATGGGCCTTGCCCAGCTCCACCAGCTCCGGGGGCGGGTGGGCCGGTCGGCCCGCCGGGCCTTCGCCTACATGACCTACCGCCGGGGGAAGGTCCTCAGCGAGGTCCAGACCAAGCGCCTGTCGGCCATCCGGGAGTTCGCCGCCTTCGGCTCCGGCTTCAAGATCGCCATGCGGGACCTGGAGATCCGGGGGGCGGGCAATGTCCTGGGCCCCGAGCAGTCCGGCTTCCTGGTGAGCGTGGGCTACGACATGTACCTCAAGCTCCTGGAGGAGGCTGTCCTGGAGCAGAAGGGGGAGGCCCCCAAGTCCCCTGCCGAGTGCGCCGCCGACCTCACCGTGGCCGCCTCCATCCCCGAGCGCTATGTCCCCTCCCCAGAGCAGCGCATGGACCTCTACCGCCGCATCGCCCGCATCCGCAGCGAGGCCGATGCCGACGACCTGGTGGACGAACTGGTGGATCGCTACGGCGACCCGCCCCGGCCGGTCAACAGCCTGATCTCCGTGGCCCTCCTCCGGGCCGCCGCCGCATCATGCGGCTTCTCCGAGATCGCCCAGCGGGGAGAGCGGCTGCTCTTCACCCTGCGGGAGGTGGACTTTGCCCGGGTTGCCGCCCTGTGCGGCGCCCCGGCCTACCGGGGCCGGCTCCTCTTCTCCGCCGGAGAGAAGCCCTATCTCTCCCTGAAGGTCCAGAAGAGGGAGGACGTGCTCAAGCTGTCCGCCCAGCTGGTCCAGGACTTCCACTCCGCCTCCCCCGCCGGGGACTGAGGCCCCGGCGGCGCATCCAGTTTTTAAGGGAACCGTGAAAATTTGTCATTCTTGCATAAATCAGACGGGCCTCTTTTGCGGAGTTGCACAAAGAACGGGCGGGGCCATGCTGTTGAGAAAAACTTGCTAAACGAACCATTGATTTTTCCGCAATGATCGGCTATAATGACAATCAGCATCCCTTGAAAAAGAGGAATCTGCAAATTTACAAAAATGGAGGGCACATACATGAAAGACATCTACATTGTCAACTGCTGCCGCACCGCAGTGGGCTCCTATGGCGGGAGCCTGAAGGACGTCCCCTCGGCTGAGCTGGGCTCCATCGTGGTAAAGGAGGCTCTCAAGCGCGCCGGCGTCGCCCCGGATCAGGTGGACGAGGTCATCTTCGGCGCCGTGCTGACCGCCGGTCTGGGCCAGAACGTGGCCCGTCAGGTGATGATTAAGGCCGGCATCCCCTACAGTGTGCCCGCCTTTACGCTGAACATGGTCTGCGGATCCGGAATGAAGACCGTCATGGAGGCCGCCCGGGCCATTCTGGCCGGCGACGCCGACGTGGTAGTGGCCGGCGGCACCGAGAATATGTCTCAGGCCCCCTATGTCCTGCCCGATGAGCGCTGGGGCGCCCGGATGGGCGACAAGAAGGCCGTAGACACCATGATTAAGGACGGCCTGTGGGATGTCTACAACAACTACCACATGGGCACCACCGCCGAGAACATCTGCGACGTGTGGGGCATCACCCGGGAAGAGGTGGACGCCTTTGCCGCCGCCTCCCAGCAGAAGGCCTGCGCCGCTGTGGAGTCCGGCCGCTTCAGCGACGAGATCGTCCCCGTTCCCGTGAAGAAGAAGAAGGAAGTTGTGGAGTTCAAGGTGGACGAGTATCCCAAGCCCGGCACCACCGCCGAGAGCATGGCCAAGCTCAAGGGCGCCTTCCCCGTGGGTCCCGAGGGCACTGCGGAGGCCATTGTCCACACCTTTGAGATGACCCAGGTATACGACGCCCACACCAACAAGCGCGTCCAGCGGGTGACCGCCGGCAACGCCTCCGGCCTGAACGACGGCGCGGCCGCCATCATTGTGGCCAGCGGCGAGGCTGTGGAGAAGTACGGCCTCAAGCCCATGGCCAAGCTGGTTGGCTGGGGCCAGGGCGGCGTGGACCCGAAGATCATGGGCGTGGGCCCCGTGCCCGCCAGCCGGAACGCCCTGGCCAAGGCCGGCCTGACCATGGCTGACATCGACCTGGTGGAGGCCAACGAGGCCTTTGCCGCCCAGTCCGTGGCCGTGGGCCGTGAGCTGGAGTTCGACATGGAGAAGGTTAACGTCAACGGCGGCGCCATCGCCATCGGCCACCCCATCGGCTGCTCCGGCGCCCGGATCATCGTTACCCTGCTCCACGAGATGCTCAAGCGCCCCGACGCCAAGAAGGGCCTGGCCACCCTCTGCATCGGCGGCGGCATGGGCGTCGCCACCATCTTCGAGAAGTGCTGACCCCCCTCTTCTGAGGTACCCAGGGGCAAGCAAGGGCCCCCGGACCGAAAACGGTCCGGGGGCCCTTGCTTCCGCCGGAGGGCAAACAGGCGGAAGCCCCCAAAAGGGCTTCCGCCTGTTCAGGCTGTGAAACTGCTCTGGGCGCTTACCGCCGGCCCCGGCGGCTGCTGCGCTTTTCTGTGTACTTCATCTCGGAGAGCTTGCTGTCCGAGGTCTGCATAAAGTGCTTGAGCCGCTCCTCAAAGGACTCCGGCTCGCTGGAGGCCCGGGCGCCGGACCGTCCGCCGCCCTGCCGGGAGCCAAATCCGCCGTGCCGGGGACCGCCCTGGCCAGCGGAACGCTGGGGTCGCGGAGGGGGGTCCATGGCCTTTTTAATGGACAGGTTGATGCGGTTGCTGTCATCAATGCCGATGACCTTGACCTTGACCTCCTGCCCCTCCGTGAGATGATCCTTCACATCATTGACGTAAGAATAGGCGATCTCGGAGATATGCACCAAGCCGGACCGGCCGCCGGGCAGCGACACGAACGCCCCAAATTTCGTGATGCCCGTCACTTTTCCCTCTACAATAGAACCTACACCAAACTCCATACTGCTCCCATGTTCCTCCTTGATTTTTCGACCCGGCGCGCACTCTTTTTCCGGTCCCCGGCGGGGACGCGCACCCGGCGGCGGGCAGGGGCCCCCGCCAGCCTTCCGCGCCCTCCAGGGACTCAGCTTGTGATGATGAAGACCTTCTCCCCCGGCGCCACCAGGCCCAGCTTATCGCGGGCGATGTCGGCGATGCGCTCGGGATCGTCGGGGTTGGCCACGTCCTCGGCCAGATCCGCGTTGACCTGCGTCTGCTCCGCCACCTGGCGGCTCAGGCTGTCCCGCTGGGCCTGGGTCTCGCGGATTCTGCCCTGCAGATTCAAAAGGGAGACCGCCAGATAAATCAGCAGCGCCAGCACCACCAGCTTTGTGAGCAGCCCCGCCTTTTTGGTCCTGAACATAACGCTCCCCCTCCCCCGCGCCCGCCGTCCGGCGGAGCAAGTCTTCCATCTCTCCGGGTATTACCCTCATTTTATACCATTCCCGCCGATAATGGAAGTAGTTTTTTGCAGTCTTTTCAATTTTTTTGCCCTGCCGGCCCAAGAGCACCAGCGGGGACACGGCCAGCCGCCAGAGGAGGGCGGCGGCGTCGGCCATTCGCTCGGAGAAAAAGCGCACCGGGCGGCTGAGCAGGAGGAAGTAGGCCGCCGCCCCCAGAAAGAGGGCCAGGGCCATGTAAATCCGCAGCTCCCCGCCCCCGGCGGAGATGGCGTAGAGGAAGAGCCCGGCGGTGACCACCACCCAGAACAGCAGGTCCAGGACCGGCCCCAGCAGGGGGAGCCGGACCCGGCGCCGGAGCAGGCGGAAAAGGTCGTACACCAGCCCCAGCCCGGCCCCCAGCCCCAGGGCCCCCAGGAAGGTCAGGGCCTGGCCCCACAGGTCGATGCCCATCCTTACCGGAACAGCCGGGCCAGAAAGCCGCCCCGCTCCCCGCCGTCGTCCTCGTATGTCAGGGCGTCCACCGAGCCCTCCACCTTCAGGTCCCCTCCGTCCAGGCTCAGCTTTTCGATGTGGAGGTCCTCCCCCCGCACCACCAGGGTCCCCTTGCAGGTGCGCATGACGATGGTGTTCTCGTCAAAGCTCTCCACCTCCTCCACCCCGGACACCGACAGGGACTCCCGGCCCTCCAGAATGACGTGGTGGTCGGCCCCCTCGCCCCGGGGCCGCTTTTCCTCATACTGCATCCATCTCCCGCCTTTCCCTTGGCTGGGCGTGCCGCCCTCACCTATCTATATGGGACAGGGGGGCGGGATATGCCCCGCCTCAGGCCGCGGCGGCGCTCCGGCTCAGGGCCCGGCACAGGGGGCGGCAGACCGCCGTCAGGGCGGCAATCTTCAGCCCGTCCCCCGGCAGGTAGACCAGCATCCCGGTCCAGACCACCGTCTCCACCGGCAGCCCCCGGCTCAGGTAGACGTTCAGGATCAGATAGAGGTAGGGCAGACCCACCAGATACAGCGCCCCCAGCCCCGCCAGGCAGGCGGCCGCCACCCGGGCCGGGCGTTTGTCCCCCCGGGTCAGCAGGCCGGTGACCCCTGCGGCGGGAATCAGGCCCAGCAGGCAGCCGAAGCTGGGCTGGAGGAGATAGGCGGGCCCGCCCCCCATGGTGAAGATGGGCAGGCCCGCCAGCCCCAGAACCACATAGGCCGCCTGGGAGGCCGCCCCCCACTTGGGCCCCAGCAGGACCCCGGCCAGGGCGGTGAAGAAAAACTGCAGGGTCAGGGACATGCTCCCCAGGGGGAGGCGCAGAAAGGCCCCCGCCGCCGTCAGGGCGGTGAACAGGGCGGAGAGGATGAGCATTTGGGTGCGGCTTCGCATGGCGGGAGCCCTCCGCTTGTAAACTAAATTTAGATTCCGGTTTACAATACCACAGCGGATCCAAAATGTAAACCCCATATTTTTCCGCAGTTGACGCGCCTCTCTCCCCGGCGGTATAATATAGTCCAAGTATCAAAGGGGGACGCGCCATGCTGCAAGACGACGTGCTGGCCCTGCTGCGGGAGGCGGGGGCGGACTACCGATCCGGGGAGGCCATGAGCCGGGCCCTGGGGGTGAGCCGGGCGGCGGTGTGGAAGGCGGTGGAAGCCCTGCGGGGGGCAGGGTACGGGATTCTCTCCTCCCCCAGCCGGGGCTACCGTCTCGCCTCCGCCCCCGACGACCTGCGCGCCGGGGAGATCGCCGCCGCCCTCGCCGGCCGGGTGGTGGGCTGGGAGGTGGTCTGCCTGGACACGGTGGACTCCACCAACAGCGAGGTCAAGCGCCGGGCCGCCGGGGGGGCCCCGGAGGGCCTGGCGGTGCTGGCCGACGGCCAGACCGGGGGCCGGGGCCGCCGGGGGCGTCCCTTCCAGTCCATGCCGGGGAAGGGGCTCTACTGCTCGGTCCTCCTGCGCCCGGCCTGTCCGCCGGAGGAGCTGGGACAGCTCACCGCTTGGACGGCGGTGGCGGTGTGCCGGGCCATCCGGGACTGCTGCGGGGCGGAGTGCGGCATCAAGTGGACCAACGACCTCATTCTGGGGGGGCGGAAGGTCTGCGGCATCCTCACCGAGCTGGAGCTGGAGGCCGAGAGCGCCGCCGCCCTGGCGGTGGTGGCGGGCATCGGCATCAACGTGGGCCAGACCCCCGCCGACTTCGGCCCGGAGCTCGCCCCGGCGGCCACCTCCCTGTCCCAGGAGCTCCGCCGCCCCGTCCGCCGGGCCGAGCTGGCTGCCGCCCTCCTCCGGGCTTTAGACGAGATGTACGCCGCCTTCCCCGCCGGAAAGCCGGAATACCTGGCCGAGTACCGCCGACGGTGCGTCACCACCGGCCGGGAGGTGGTCCTCCTCCGGGGGAAGGAGCGGGTCACCGCCTTTGCCGAGGAGATTGACGACCGCTTCGCCCTGGTCTGCCGTCTGCCCGGCGGCGGCCGGGAGACCGTCACCGCCGGGGAGGTCTCGGTCCGGGGCCTGCTGGGTTACGTCTGATCCGGACCCAGGCGCGCCTGTGATCCCCCGCCAGGACGTTCTCCCGGCCTGAAACCATATGGAAAAGGAGTGTTTCCCATGGAAACCGTCCTCTATTACGAGCCCATGACCCTCCAGAACCCCGCCATCCTCACCGGCCTGCTCCAGCGCCGGGGCCTGCGGGTGGTGCCGGTGGACCGGGGGCAGGTGGGCCAGAGCGTGGGCTTTCTGGCGGGTTATCAGGGCTTTCCAGCCCAGTCCGCCGCCGGGACGCCCCCCAGAGACCGGGTGCTGGTCTTCTGCGAGACGCCGGAGGAGACCCTGGACGCCGTGCTGGAAGACCTGAGGGCCCCGGGGGTCCCCCCGGCCCTGAAGGCCATCCTCACCGGCGCCAACGCCGCCTGGCCCTTCCACCGGCTGGCCCGGGAGCTCTCCAGCGAGCACCGCATGATGCACGGGGGCTGAAAATTCTGTCAACTTTTTACCCCCCTGCCCCGTCTAATCCCGGGAAGCGCCAGGGGGCGCACCTGCTCCGCCCCCCTTCGCCCGCGCATCCGCCGGCAGAGGGGCCGTGCGGCAGAGGACCGGCGCGGGCGCGCCGGAAAGGAGGCGGACCCTTGAACTATGACAAGCTGCTGGCCCTGAGCGGGGAGCTGGGCTGTCACCTCCTCCTCAGCGGGGCGGAGATCTACCGGGTGGAGGAGTCAGTCCGCTACCTGCTGGGAGCCTACGGGGTGGAAACGGGGGAGGTCTTCGCCATCCCCAACTGCATCATCGTCAGCCTCACCGCCCCGGAGGGGCGGGTCCTCACCTGGGTCCGCCGGGTGCCGGGCCACGACACCGACATCAGCAAGATGGAGGACCTCAACGCCCTGTGCCGCCGCCTGTGCGCCAATCCGCCGGAGCTGGATGAGGCCGCCGGACTCCTGGACAGGGTGGTCCGGGACCGGCCCCAGCCCGGCCTTCTCCTGCGGCTTTCGGCCTATTTCCTCATCACCAGCGTCTTCTGCCTCTTCTTCGGCGGAACCGCTGCCGACGCCCTGTGCGGCGGTCTGTGCGGCCTGACGGTGGGGCTGCTGCTGCCCCTGCTCTCCCGGCTGGGGGCCAACCTCTTCTTCCGGGCCATGGTGGGGGGGCTCTCCTGCGGGGTTACCGCCGCCGTCCTCACCGCCCTGGGCCTGGGGGAACATTTGGACCTCATCCTCACCGGGGCCATTATGACCCAGGCCCCCGGCCTGGTGGTCACCAACTGTATGCGGGACCTCATGGCCGGGGACGTGATGTCCAGCCTGGTGAAGCTGTCCGAGGGCCTGCTCACCGGGGCTGGCATCGCCCTGGGCACCGGCGTGGCACTGGGCCTGGCCCGGACCCTGTGGGGGGGGCTGTGATGGCCCTCTTCCTCCCATGCCTGTACGCTTTCCTGGCCTGTCTGGGCTTCTGCGTCCTCTTTCGCATCCGGGGGCTGGGGGCGGTGCTCTGCTCCCTGGGGGGCGCCCTGGCCTGGCTGGTCTATCTGGTCTCGGGGCCCCTCTCCGGCGGCAGCGTCTTCTTGCAGTCCTTCTATGCCGCCGTCTTCCTCTCCGCCTGGTCCGAGGCCATGGCCCGGCTGCGCAAGTGCCCCGCCACCGGCTACCAGCTCATCGCCTTTATCCCCCTGGTCCCCGGGGCCGGCATCTACAGTATGATGGAGGCCGCCCTCCGGGGGGACGCCCAAGACTTCCTCAGCACCGGCCTCCACACCCTGGGCGTCGCCGGCGCCCTGGCCGTGGGGGTGCTGGTGGTCTCCTCCCTGGTGCGGATGTTCTCCCACCGCCGGCGGCCCGGCTGAGACCGCCCCACTCTATCCCCTCTGGAGGTGCCCCATGCCCCGCTATGACAGCGTCCTGCTGGACGCGGACAACACCCTCTTTGACTTCGACGCCGCCGAACACGCCGCCCTCCGCCGGGCTCTGGAGGCGCGGGGCTATCCCTTTACCCCGGAGGCGGAGGCCATGTACCACGCCATCAACCGCCCCCTGTGGGCGGCCTTCGACCGGGGGGATGTCACCCAGGACTTCCTGGTGGTCGAGCGCTTCCGGCGGCTGACGGAGGCTCTGGGGGGCCGGGACGACCCCGCAGCCTTCAACCGGGACTACCTCGCCTATCTGGGCCAGGGCAGCCAGCTCCTCCCCGGGGCGGAGGCGCTCTGCCGGGACCTGCGGGCGGCGGGCTGCCGCCTGGCTCTGGCCACCAACGGCGTGGCCCGGGTCCAGCGCGCCCGGCTGGAGGCATCCCCCCTAAAGGAGGCCTTCCAGGCCGTCATCATCTCCCAGGAGGTGGGGGCTCAGAAGCCCCAGCCCGCCTTCTTCGCGGCGGCCATGGCCGCCCTGGGGGTCCGGGACAAGTCCCGGTGCGTCATGGTGGGGGACACCCTGGGCTCCGACATCCGGGGCGGCATTGCCGCCGGCCTCGACACCATCTGGTACCGCCCCCGGGGCGGTTCCCCCGGGGACCTCTCCCCCACCTACACCGCCGCCTCCCTCCGGGAGGTGGGCCAGTATATTTTATCATGAAAGGAGCGCACGCGGTATGCGTGACTATGAGGGCGGCAAGCGCGTCCGCCAGAGAAAGAATTCGGACCGTCGGGCCGGCTCCCGCCGGCGGATGCTGCTGGCCGCCCTGATCCTGTGCGTAGGGGTGCTGGCCTGCCTCTCCCTGGGGGCTATGGCCCAGCAGCTCAAATCCCCTGCGGCAGCGGCCAGCCCCACGCCGGCGGCCGCGCCCCGGCAGGCGCCCACTCCCACGCCCAGCCCAGCCCCCACCCCGACTCCCACGCCGGAACTTACTCCGACTCCCACGCCGGAATCTACCCCGGAGCCCACGCCGGAGTCCATCCCGGCGTCCATGCCGGTCCTGGTCTGGGAATCCACACCGGCGTCTCCTGCGGTCTCCACGCCGGAATTCACCCCCGCGCCCTCGCCCGTGCCGGGGGCGGAGGTCTTCGACTTCTCCCAGCCCGCGCCGGAGACGGCGGCGGTGGAGGACAGCTGGTTCTCCGATGCTGTCTTCCTGGGGGACTCCCGCACCGACGGCCTGCGGCTCTACAGCGGCATCTGGGGGGCCGACTTCCTGTCCTACCGCTCCCAGATGGTCTTCCACGTCACCGGGACCGGCTCGGTCCAGGTCAGGGCCATCCCCAAAAACGGCGTGGGGGAGACAAAGACCACCTTCGCTTGGCTGGAGGAGAAGCAGTACGGCGCGGTCTACGTCATGTTCGGCATCAATGAGCTGGGCATCAACAACGACGCGGCCTTTGCCGACGCCTTCCGGCAGCTCATCGCCGGCATCCGCACCCGCCAGCCGGAGGCGGTAATCTACATCCAGTCCATCGTCCCCATCGAGCCGGAAAAGGCCTATGTGACCAACCCCGCCTGGTGGCTGAACAATGAGCGGGTGGCCGCCTACAACGCCATTCTCCAGCAGATCTGCGCCCAGGAGGGGGGCGTCTACCTAAATGTGCAGGAGGCCCTGGTGGATGAGAACGGCGTCCTTCCTGCGGAGGGCACCACCGACGGTATTCACTTCACCCGGAGCTGGTACCAGAGGTGGTACGCTTACTTAAAGACCCACACCGTAGACCCGGACGCCTACGCCGCCGGTCTGGCGGCCCTGGAGGCCCAAAAGGAGGCAGAGACATGAAAAAAAACCTTCCGGCCCTGCTGGCCGCTTTGATGCTGGTCCTGAGCGCCTGCTCCGGCGGCGGCGGACCCGCCGCCTACGACCCCGCCGCCACCGCCCAGGCCCTGCTGGACTCCGGGGCCTTCACCCAGGCGCTGGGGGAGCTCTCCGCCGACATGGCAGCCCCCTACCTGGGTCTCTCCCAGGAGCCGGAGGAGGCCGTGGTCTATACCTCCATGGAGGGGGGCTATGAGGAGCTGGCGATCCTCTCCTTCGCCGAAGAATCCGCCGCCCAGACCGCCCTGGAGGAGGTCCAGACCCATGTGGCCGCCCTGGTGGAGACCGAGACCGACACCCAGTACAAGCCCGAGGACCTGCCCAAGCTCCAGAGCGCCCGGACGGAGCGGGCCGGGAACACGGTGCTGCTGGTGGTGGCCGCCTACTACGACAAGGTTCAGGAGGCCCTGGACGGGCTGAGCTGAAAAGGTCCAGACAAAAGAAGCCGCCCCTGTACGCGACGAAGCGTACAGGGGCGGCTTCTTTTGCGGGGGGTGGGTCAGCCTTCCACGCCGGCCTGGAAGAGCTCAATAGCGGTGTCGTTGTCGGCGGAGATGATGAGCATGATGTAGTCCCCGCTGGTGACCACCCGGCCGTTCTTGGCCCGCTCCAGGGGCTCGGGGAGATAGTTTTCAAAGCCCCGCTCCGTGTTGGCCCGCACCTCCTCCAGGGCGGCCTGGGCGGCCTCCATCTGGCCCTCGGCCACCCGGCCGATGACCACGGTGTCGGCGCTGATCATCATGGGGAAGAAGCCCACCGCCTCGGTAAAGCAGCCGGCGGGGACGCCGTAAAACTCCTCCATGCCGGCGGCGTCCTGCTTCATCGTCGCCCCCATGTCGATCTCGGCGATGATAGACCGGGCCAGCCGGGTCAGGGGTTCCCCGTTGGGGCTGGTAATCGTGATGTCGCTGTCCGTCACTGCCGCGGAGTAACCTTCCAGCCGGTTCATCAGGCCCACGGGCACATAGGTCACCCCCTGGACAAAGGCGGCGGTCATGCCGGAGATGGTCTCGCCGTTGACCTCGATGGCCCCGGTGCCGCAGTCCACATAGACGTCGTTGGCGTCCAGGGAGAAGTAGGAGCGGTTTTCGTCGGCGTACCAGCTGGCAAAGCCGTAGTCGGCCTCGGCCACGGTACGTAGGGGGAGGTAGACGGCCCCGGTGGGGGCGGCGGGGAGGCCGGCGGTGTCCAGGGCGGCGCCGTTGAGGGTGACGCGCCCGGCATAGCCGCCGGAGGCGGCCAGGGCGGAGGCTCCCAGGGACAGGCCCAGGGCCAGGGCGGCGGTGGCGGACAGCAGTCGTTTCATGGTGCATTTCTCCTTTTTTGATGTTTTCATTTGGGATATGCACCCCATTAGACGCGCCCGGAAAGAAAAGGTTCCCGGACGTGGGGATTTTGCCAGAAAAAATACGCCGCCTGGGTTTAGGGCTTGTTTGAAACATGTCAACATGCCCAACCGGCGGGTCTTTTGCCCCCTGGACGGCGCAATTTTTCCTTGAAATCCGCCAGGATTCCTGCGAAAAAATTGCTTGCCAGCGGCCCAAAATCCCTCGCTGCTGGACACATCGCCAATTTTCAAACAAGCCCTAGCCGCACACCCATAAGGAAGTAATCGTATCTTGCAGGGCAGCATGGCAAATTGCTATGCTGTCCTGCTTTTTCTTTCTCGTTCAATGGTCTGCTCGTCCTCGCCCTGTTTCAGTTCCCCGACGAAGTTCCAAATAATCTGGATTTTCTGCCGCCAGTGGCCGCTGGACTTGTCCGGCGCATGGACGATAATCTTTTTCACAAACTCGTTGACAACCGTGGGCGTGAGTTCGGTAATCCCCACATACTTCCGAATGACCGCCGCGAACCTGTCAAAATCCGCTTTGTCCTACTCGTAGGTGCTTACCACTTCCCGGTCTGCTTGGACTTCCTTTTCCATCAGTTCTTTCTGCTCCGCCTCATGCTCGGCGGACAACTTCAAAAACCGTTCGTGAGAGATTGCCCCGGATATATCGTCCTCGTAGATACGCTTGAAAATCCGGTCAAGTTCCGCGATCCGCTTTTCGGCTTGGGCGATTTCCCGCTTGCGCTTTTTCGCCGCCTTTCCCGCTTCCGCAAGCCCTATCATCTCATTCCAGCCGGGTCTATCGAAAGTTACCCCGGAAACGCCGTCGTCAATGAAAAAGGTTGAATTTGGAAAGCCGTTGTCCTCTGCATACTTCAAAAGGATTTTCTTTTGGAAAGCGATTTGTCAAGGGGGAATTACACCTTTACCTCTCATGTTTGTGGCCTGTAAATTTTTTACCATTCTTTTACTTTTGCCAAATCATTCTCATGGAAAACAATATCAGCTACTTCCTCCAACGCTGCGTCCTGTCGCTCCTTGGCAGCCTCCAGGTCGTCAAAGTCCCCCAAGGCTCGTAGGTCGATGGCCGAGGCGTCCACCCCAGCATTGGGATGCGACCCCTGCTGCGCCAGGGTGGCGGGATAGTCCCCTTCCAACTGCCCCCGGATGCTTTTCGCCCGCAGGCGGCACACCTCCAGCAAGGTATCCACCGCCAGCAGGTGATCTTCGTAGGAGCAAAAGGTGGTGGGGTCGGCCTTCACATAGGGGACGATGAGGGCCTGAGCCTCCCGGATCACCGCCTCATACCGGCCGCTCTCGAAATACTCCGCCAGAAGCTGATCCAGGTAGGCGTGGTACCGGTCGAAATAACCGCCGTTCTTCATCAGGTTATGGTAGAGAGGGCGGTTCCGCATGATCTCCCCCGGGGCAGGGGTGTTCACCGGCCAGTTGATGAGCACATTAGGGTCCCGGATGGGATCGGTCATCCCCAGGGCATAGGTGCCGAAGGCCAGGTTGTAGTCCCAAGGCAGGATGGAGAGAATGCCGTCCTCCTCATAGAGAAAGTAGTTGTGGCCCGTATGCCCCAGGTAGCTGTCCCAGTTCATCACGAAGACCTGGACGGTAAAGTAGCGGAGCACCTGGTCCACGTTCACCGCCGTCTCCAGGTCCTCCCCGACGGACAGCACCCGCAGGGCCTCGATCAGCCGGGCCTGGTCCGCAGCATCGATGTCGAACTTGGCGTTTTCAAAAATGTTGGGGTAGCGCTCCGGGTCATCGCCCACATACCGCAGGGCCACGTCGGCGTTCTCGTCATGGAGGGAGCGGTAGTCCGGCTTGTAGAGCCGTCCGTAGTCCGGGCCGAAGTTCCGCCGGGCAAAGGCCTCCTCCGGCTCCTCGATAGCCAGGAAGAGCCCCCAGGGGGCACCGTTCACCGTCACCCACACGAAGCTGCACAGGGGAGTGGGCACTCCCATGAACGCCATCATGTCGTAGACCAGCCAGGTTTTCAGATAGCTGTTGTCCTGGAAGGAGGCGTCCAGGGAGAGCTTGTCCAGGCCATAGTAATTCCCCCCGTCCACATAGTGGTCAAACTCAAGCTTGAGACTGAACCGGGACAGGCCGTACTCCTGGGTGAGCCGCAGGGAGTTATTCCCCTTGGCCCGCAGGCCCACCTGGTAAAATGCCTCCCCGTCGATGACGGCGGTGCAGGGAATATATGCCTCCCGGGGCGCGTCCGCGAGAAACTGTGCCCAGTCCTCTACCTGGAGATCCACAGTGTGAACATAGCTGCTGTCGAACAGGCGGCAGGCGTATTCCGGCGCGGAGCTGGCGGACCGGAGGCCCAGGGCCTCCCCAAAAAAGAGCAACCCGGTGAGGGCCAGAGCCAGGACCATGGCCCCGGCGCAGAGGCGGTCGATGTGCCGGCAGCGGATCATGGCCTCACCCCAGATATTCCCCGTTGTAGGAGACCAGCACCACATGGCCCACGTCCTGCATCTCTCCCAGCTCGTTGACAAAGCCGGTGTCGGCCTTCCGTAGGCGCACCTCGTAATTGAGCTCAATCAGCCCCGGGGAGACGCTCTTGCTCTTGAGGTTCAGCCGCCGCACCCGGGCCTCCACCAGGGCGCGGACCTGGGCCTCCACGTCCTGGGAGCCGCAGTGGACCACCAGGATATAGGGGGACTCCCCGTTTTTCTGCCGGGAGAACACCAGCAGCACCGTCCCCACAAAGAGGCTCCCCACCACCGCCAGGGGGATGATACCCGCCGCCAGCACAATGCCCACGGCGATGGCCCAGAACAAAAAGGCGATATCCATGGGCTCCTTGATGGCGGTGCGGAACCGGACGATGGACAGGGCGCCCACCATGCCCAGGGAGAGGACGATGTTGCTGGTCACCGCCAGGATCAGCAGGGTGGTAATCATGGTCAGGGCGATGAGAGTGACGCCGAAGCTGGGGGCGTACATCACCCCACTGTAGCTCTGTTTGTAGACCAGAAAGAGGAACAGGCCCAGCAGGAAGGCCAGCACCAGGGCGATGGCGGCGTCCAGCAGGGAGACGCTGTCCAGGCGCTCCAGGAAGCTGGAGCGGAAGATGTCCTGAAAGGTGGTCATGGGGGCCACTCCTTAAATGTCTGTGGATTTGCTCAGTCAAACCGGCGGCACAGGGCGTATTTGGAGCAGGCAGAGGCCCTGCGGTCCCAGGTCTGCACGGCCATGCGGACCAGGTCGGGGAGAAAGGCGTCGTACTTGACCTCCAGCACTGTGAGGCCCTCCATCGGCTTTAAGGGGAGGGGGGCCTCCGGCTGGAGGAAATCCAGGGGGCCCCGCCCGGTGCGGAGGTTCCGGTCCAGGGTGACCCGGATGTTGCCCGGGGGGTAGGCGAAGGCCTCCCGGTCGTAGCAGACCACCGTCCGGGGGACCAGAAGGGACCCCCGCAGCTTGTGGTACAGCTCACGGAGCAGGGGCTCATCCCGCTCCAGAAGAAAGGCGTCCTCCCCCGCCAGCAGGCTTTGGGCCTCCTCCCGGGTCAGCCGGGCGGTGCGCTTGCCGCACAGGCCGTTTACCTTGTATTTCTTCTCCAGCTTCAGCCAGGCGGGCCTTTCTCCGTAGTACCGCAGGCGGAACTTCTCCCGGCGGTCCACCCCGTCCAGCTTCTCCCGGAGGGCGGTGTCGTAGGGGGTGTCGAAGTAGAGGCTGGCGACCTGGTAGCTCCCGTCCGCCCCCGCATGGGCGTCGTGGGGAAACAGGCGGCGCAGCCGCCCGGCCAGCACCAGGTCCTCCTGACGGGAGACCTGGTGCTTGTACTCGTGGCGGAGCCGGAGGGGCTCAGTCGTCATAGCCGCTGTCGCCGTAGTTGGAGGCTCCGTAGTTGGAGCTGCCGTAGTTGGTGACGCCGTCGTTGTTGGGGCCGTAGTCGGTGTCGTTGTAGTCGGTGACGCCGTCGGCGTTGGGGCCGTAGTCGG
>NZ_CALXGA010000021.1 GCF_944387725.1 uncultured Intestinimonas sp.
GCGCAAGCGAGCCGCGCCGTCAGGCGCGTCCAAAGGTTTCGGGCCGAAGGCCCGAAACCTTTCCGCAGGGGCAATTCGCTTGCCCCGAGGATGTCAAATCCCCCCGGGGCCCCAAAGGCGCGGGCCCGCCCGCGCCTTTGGGATTGGGCTGTGGGCTTTATCTTTCCCTTCGTCGAAGGTCAACGGGGAAATCACCACCTTGGATCAGGGTTCACGGTCAGGACAGCCTGCCGCGCGGGCCGCTCCTGAACATAGTCTTCCACATCGGGCGCATCATCCTCCCGGCTTCCCATAGGCGCCTCCCCTCCGATATAAAAAAAGCGCCGCTGCCGCGGCGCTTTTTGCAGTGAAATCCTTACTCCGAGAAGTTGCTGGAGATCAGCTCGATGAGCGCCTCAACGGCCTCCTTCTCGTCGGGCCCGTCCGCGATCAGATTGATGGCGGTCCCCTTTACGATGCCCAGAGAGAGGACGCCAAGCAGGCTTTTGGCATTCACCCTGCGCTCTTCCTTTTCCACCCAGATGGAACTCTTGAACTCGTTGGCCTTCTGGATGAAGAAAGTGGCCGGCCTGGCATGGAGACCTACCTGATTGTTCACGACAGCCTCTTTGATATACACTTGTGTTCCCCCCTCAAAAACAAAACCTATTTGCGTATCTAAGCATACCAAATTTCGCTTCAACCGTCAATGACATTTTACACAAATTCACATGGCCTGACAGAAAAATTTCACGGCAGAACTTTGTGTCCCGACGAAAAACAGGGACGGCCCCATATGGCGCCCGGCTTGCTTCGCTCCGCCTTACCTGAGCTCCACCACCGTGACGCCGTCCTCGCCCTCGCCGTAGCGGCCCGGACGGAAGGACTTGACGTATTTGCTGCGCTTGAGGTGGTCCCGCACCGCCTTGCGCACCGCGCCGGTGCCCTTGCCGTGGATGACCGTCACCGTCTCCAGCCGTCCCATAACGGCGCTGTCCAGAAAGCGGTCCAGGGCCAGGATGGCCTCGTCGGTCATCATGCCCCGCAGGTCCGCCTCCGGGGAGGCCCCCAGGGCCCGGAGCTTGTGCTCCGCCCGCTGGGCGATCCGGGCGGCCTGCTGCTTTCCGCTGCCGCCCGCGTCCTCCACCACCCGGACCTCCTCCTGCTTGGCGGTGATCTTCAAAATCCCCGCCTGGAGCTGGAGAGACCCGTCCTTGTTCACGGCGATGACGCTGGCCCGGGCGCCCATCTTCACCAGCTCCACGGTGTCCCCCGCCCGGGCGGGGCGGGTGGGGGGCGGAGCCGGAAGCGCCTCCCCGGCCCCCAGGGCGTCCTCGGCCTCGTTGAGCTGGTGGAGAAGGCCGGCCCGCCGCTGGTTCTGCTCCAGCCAGCCGGCCTCCTTCTCCTGGCGGCGGCGCATGTCGTTGAGCTCGGCGAAGACCCGGTCGGCGGTATCCCGGGCCTCCTGGAGGATAACCCGGGCCTCGGCCTGGGCCTTCTCCACTGCCTTGGCCTTCTCCTTTTCCAGCTTCTCCCGGTACGCCCGGGCGGCCTGGGCCGACTCCTCCATCTCCCGGCGGAGGCGTCGGGCCTCGTCCTTCTCCTTCTCCAGCTGCTGGCGCTGGCGGTCCAGCTGGGTCAGCACGTCCTCAAAGCGGATGTTCTCGGCGTCGATGCGCCCGGCGGCCTTGTCAATGATGGCCTGAGGCAGGCCCAGCCGTCGGGAGATGGCGAAGGCGTTGGACTTCCCCGGCACCCCGATGAGCAGGCGGTAGGTGGGGGCCAGGGTCTCCACGTCGAACTCACAGGAGGCGTTCTCCACCCCCTTGGTGGTCATGGCGTAGACCTTCAGCTCGGCGTAGTGGGTGGTGGCGCACACCAGAGCCCCCCGCTCCCGGGCCGACTCGATGATGGCGGCGGCCAGGGCGGCCCCCTCCACCGGGTCGGTGCCCGCCCCCAGCTCGTCAAAGAGGATGAGGGAGCCGGGGCCGCACTCGGCCAGGATGCCCACGATGTTCACCATGTGGGAGGAGAAGGTGGACAGGCTCTGGGCGATGGACTGCTCGTCGCCGATGTCGGAGAGCACATGGTCGAAGACCATCACGGAGCTGCCGTCGTCCACGGGGATGTGGAGGCCGCACTGGGCCATGAGAGTCAACAGGCCGATGGTCTTGAGGGTCACCGTCTTGCCGCCGGTGTTGGGGCCGGTGATCACCAGGGTGTCAAAGTCCCCGCCCAGATAGAGGTCGTTGGCCACCGCCTTCTTGGGGTCCAGCAGGGGGTGCCGGGCCTTCCGCAGGGTGAGGCCCCGCTTCGCCAGCCTGGGCTCGGAACACTTGAGCCGCCCGGAGAGCCGGCCCCGGGCGAAGATGCAGTCGATGAGGATGATGAGGTCGTAGTCCTGGGCGATGTCCTCCCGGTGGGCGGCGCACTCGGCGGAGAGCTCCCGGAGGATGCGGTCGATCTCCTTCTCCTCCCGGGACTGGAGCTCCCGGAGCTCGTTGTTGGTCTTGACCACCGCCATGGGCTCGATGAAGAAGGTGCCTCCGGAGCCAGACACGTCATGGACCAGGCCGGGGATCTCATTTTTGTACTCCGACTTCACCGGCACCACATACCGGCCGGAGCGCATGGTGATGATGGACTCCTGGAGGTACCTGGACTGGGAGGAGGAGATGAGCTTTTGGAGGATGTCCCGGACCTTGGAGGCGGAGGCCCGGATGTGCCGCCGGATGTCGGCCAGCTCGGGGCTGGCGGCGTCGGCGATCTCGTCCTCGGAGAGGATGGCCCCGGTGATCCTGTCCTCCAGAAAGCGGTTGGCCTGGAGGGAGGCGAAGAGATGGTCGATGCAGGTCCTGGCGTTTCCGTCCCCGGCGGCGTACTCCTTGGCGGAGCGGGCGCAGCGCAGGAGTGCGGCGATGTCCAGCAGCTCCCGGGTGTTGAGGGCGCCCCCCATCTCGGCCCGCTGGAGGGAGGCCGCCACCGGCCGCACCCCCGACAGGGCGGGGGTCCCTCTGAGCACGATCATGGAGCAGGCGGCGGAGGTCTCCCGCAGCAGCCGCGCCACATCGTCCGGGTCTGTGCTGGGCCGCAGGGCGCGGCAGCGCTCCCGGCCCTCCTCGGTGGCGGCCTGAGCCGCCAGGAGCTCCAGCACACGGGGCAGCTCCAGGGTCTGGATGGATTTTTCAAACAGGTCGGTCATAGCGATTCTCTCCAACATCATTGCAGTCGTACACGGGCTCGTGCTCAGGCGGGCGTTCCGTGCTCAGGCGGGCGTTCCGTGCTTAGGCTCCGCCCGCCGTGAGCCGGCGGTAAAAGTCCAGGGTGGAAAAGCCCCGCTCCAGCTGCCTGAGCAGGAAGTCCTCACAGGCGGCGGCCATGCGGCCCAGGGCGGCGGCGTCCAGGGTAAAGGAGAAGAGCCGCTTGGGGTCTCCGTAGACCACATGGCGCATGGCGGCCAGACTTGCGGCGTCCAGGCTCCGGTCCGCTCCGTCCCCCAGGCCGCAGGCGGCGCAGCGGAGGACCCCCTCCGCCAGGTCCAGGCGGGGCTCCCGGGGCTGGGGGTCGCCGCAGACGGCGCAGGCGTCCAGCAGGGGCTCATACCCCGCCACGCACAGAAGCTTGAGCTCAAAGGCCGCCTTCACCAGGGGAAGGGGCTTTCGCAGCTTGTCCAGGGCGTAGAGGGAGTTGAGCGCCAGGGACAGGAGGGCGGGGTCGGGCCGCCCCTCCTCGGCTGCCGCCCCGGCGGCCTCGGCGAAGTAGGAGGCCAGGGCCAGCTTTTCCACATCGGCGCGGACCCCCCAGAAGAGGTCCAGGGGCTCGGCCTCCTGGAGGGTGAAGCGCTCCCGGTGGGCAAAGAGGGTCATATCCGACCAGGCCAGGAGCTGGGCGGAGGCGGCCAGAGGGCTGTTCCTCCGGCGGCAGCCCCGGGCCTTCACCGTCCGCTTTCCCCCCTCCCGGGTGAGCACCGTGAGGATCTTGTCGGCTTCCTTATAATTGGTTTCCCGGAGGATCAGCCCCTGGGTCTTGACGTACATAGCATCACCTGATATGTAAGGGGGGCGCACCGCCCCCGCTCTCTACGCTGTTTTCGCCGCCCGCTCCTCCTCCAGAAGGAGGCGGTAGAGGGTGTACGCCTCCGGAAGGCCAGTGGCGGCAAAGAGCGTCCAGAGCATCTGGCTGGACATTTTGATCAGGCCCCCTTTTACGGTTAGGTTGCCTGCCGCCGCCGGAATTATCAGCGGTAAATTTTATGCCTCAGTCCGCCCGGTAGCTAGGGCTTGTTTGAAAATTGGCGATGCGTCCGGCAGCGAGGGATTTTGGGCGGCTGGCAAGCAATTTTTTCGCAGGAATCCTGGCGGATTGCAAGGAAAAATTGCGCCGTCCAGGGGGCAAAAGACCCGCCGGTTGGGCATGTTGACATGTTTCAAACAAGCCCTACGTCCCGGATAAAATTGGGGTTGTCCCTCCAGTTTTTCTTGACCTTGACAAAGACCTGAAGGAAGACCTTGGTTCCCATAAAGGCCTCGATGTCCCTCCGGGCCAGGGTGGAGATTTTTTTCAGCATAGCCCCCCCCCTGCCGATGAGGATACCCTTGTGGCTCTCCTTCTCGCAGTAGATGGTGGCGTCGATGTCGAGGATGCCGCTGCCGGTCCGCTCGGAAAACTTGGTGAGCTCCACGGCGGTACCGTGGGGGATCTCCTTGTCCAGGCAGAGCAGCAGCTTCTCCCGGATGAGCTCGGCGCAGACCTGGCGCTCCGGCTGGTCGGTGACCATGCCGTCGGGGAAGAGCTGAGGGCCCTCCGGAAGGAAGGGCTCCAGCACGTCCAGCAGCTCCTCCACCCCCTCGCCGGTCTTGGCGGAGATGGGGACGATGGCCTGGAAGTCGTGGGCCTCCTGGTAGGTCTGCATGACGGCGAGGAGCTTTTCCTTCTCCACCGTGTCGATCTTGTTGATGACCAGCACGGCGGGGACCTTCAGGGCCTGGATGCGCCCCATGAGCTCGGCCTCCGGGCCCCCGATGTGGGGGATGGGCTCCACCAGCAGCAGCACGGCGTCCACGTCGGCCACGCTCTCCCGGACCACGTTCACCATGTAATCCCCCAGCCGGGTCCGAGCCTTGTGGAGACCCGGGGTGTCCAGGAAGACAAACTGGCACTCTCCCCGGTCCACTACCGCGCAGATGCGGTTCCGGGTGGTCTGGGGCTTATTGGTAACGATGGCGATCTTCTCCCCCACCAGTGCGTTGGTCAGGGTGGATTTCCCCACGTTGGGCCGTCCCACAATGGACAGCATCCCCGATTTTTTGATCTCCACAGGCAATTCCGCCTCTCTTTTTTGTTCTTCGGCCATTCCAAGCGTGCCCCCCAGAATGGCCTCCTTTCAGGCCCGCCTCCGGGCCTTCTCCGGTCTCTTTTATTCCCCGGGCTCCTCCCGGTCCTGCTTCAGGGCCTGGACCACGCTGAGGCCGGTGCCTACAATGACCCCTGGAAGCGCCAAGAGGCAGACCGCGAATACCATATCCCCCAGCAGAAGGGACAGCCCCATAAACAGGGCAAAGGAGAGAAATCCAAAGCCCGCGGCGCTGAACAGGGTGCCCAACAGGTCCTTCATGCTTTTTCCTCCTCTTTCTCTGCTTCCCGGGGGATGCCCAGCTCCCCCAGGATGGCCTCCTCCCGCTCCCGCATCCGGGCCTTCTCCGGACCCTCATCCAGGTGGTCATAGCCCAGCAGGTGGAGGACCGAGTGGACCACCAGATAGGCCAGCTCCCGGCGGTTGGAGTGGCCGTACTCCCTGGCCTGGGCCTTCACCCGCTCCAGGGAGAGGCACATATCTCCCAGAGGCACCAGCCCGGTGGCCGGGTCGGCGTCCTCCGGCCCCGGCAGCTCTCCGGGGGTCAGGGCAAAGGCGGGGAAGCTCAGTACATCAGTGGGCCGGTCCACCCCCCGCATATCCCGGTTGAGGGCCTGGATACCCCTGTCGCTGGTGACACTCACATCCACCTCACAGGGAAAATCCACCCCCTCCGCCGTCAAGGCCGTCCGGATCACCTTCCGAATGAAAGCCTGCTGACCCTCGCTGACCCCGGGCACGTCGGCGGTAATGGGGATGTAGTTTCGTTTTGCCATGGTATCACTCCTTCTTGGGACCGCCGATGGTCTCGTCCAGCACCCAGCCCGTCACGCGGCAGCGCAGGCCGCAGCGCAATTTCCCGTCCTCATCGCAAAATTCACTCAGATCTGTGGTCTTCTCCGGCGGGATGTGCAGTTGATCCAGAATCTCCAAAATCTCCTCCGGCAGCGGCCGCAGTCACAGCCCCATTCCTCCGCCTAGGCGTACCAGTCCCGGGTGGCCTGCCCGTCCACCTCCAGGTCGTATCCGTACCAGGAAATCCGGGTCATCTCTCTCCCTCCAAGCGCTCCGGTCCTCAGCCCCGTGTCCATTCCCGCTCGCCCTGTGATTATACACGATTTTCCCCGGTTTGAACAGTCCCCTTTCCCCGGCAAAAAAAGCGGACGCCCCTTTGGCCGGGGCGTCCGCAGGTACGCGGTCTATTTCCGCTTTCCCTCCTGGGATTTGCGGCGGTGCTCGTCCTCCTCGTAGGCCTTGATGATACGCTGAACGATAACATGGCGAACCACGTCGGCCCCGCTGAGCCGGCAGATGGCGATGTCCTCCACCCCATTGAGGACCCGCATGGCCTCCCGAAGGCCGCTTACCTTGTCGGCGGGCAGGTCGATCTGGGTGACGTCCCCGGTGATGACCACCTTGGAGCCAAAGCCCATCCGGGTGAGGAACATTTTCATCTGTTCCCGGGAGGTGTTCTGTGCCTCATCCAAAATAATAAAGGAGTCGTCCAAAGTCCGGCCCCGCATGTAGGCCAGGGGGGCCACCTCGATATTCCCCCGCTCCAGATACTTATTGTAGGTCTCAGGTCCCAGCATGTCAAAAAGAGCGTCATAGAGGGGCCGCAGGTAGGGGTCCACCTTGCTCTGGAGATCTCCAGGCAGGAAGCCCAGCCGCTCTCCGGCCTCCACCGCCGGGCGGGTCAGGATGATGCGGTTGATCTGCCCCGACCGGAAGGCGGCCACGGCGGCGGCCACCGCCAGATAGGTCTTTCCGGTCCCGGCGGGACCGATGCCCAGGGTGACGGTATTGGCCTTGATGGCGTCCACATAGCGCTTCTGGCCCAAGGTCTTGGGCTTGACGGGCTTGCCCTTGGCGGTGACGCAGAGGACGTCCCGGGCCACCTGGCCGATCTTGTCCTCCTGGCCGGACCTCACCAGCTGGAGGACATAGCGCACGTTCTGTTCGTTGAGGGGCTCCCCCCGGCCGGAGAGCTCCAGCAGGCCCTGGATGGCCTTGGCGGCGTATAATACGGCCTCTTCCCCGCCGGAGACCTTCAGGCTGCCGTCCCGGTTCACCACCGACACGCCCAGCTCCCGCTCCAGGATGCGGATGTTCTCGTCGAAGGAGCCGAAGAGCTCGGCGGCCTCTTCCACGCGCTCCAAACTGACGGTCTGTTCTGTCAAATTTCCTCGCTCCTTATACGTCCCGGGGCTTTATATTTTATTCCGCCCCGCTGTTGGATGTCCCTGGGATCAGCTCCCCCACCGTCCCCTCAAAGGGGACCTCCCGGCCGATCTGCTCCCGGCACTCGGCCCGCAGGGTGACCACCAGCATACCGTCCTCCTCCCGGACCGTGAAGACGGTGTTCAAAACCGCTCCGTCCTCCCCCACCAGGGCGTCCAGCCGCGCCAGAAGCCGCTCCTCCAGCATATTCCGGGCGGCGGCGGCGTTCAGGGCGGCGGGCCGGGTCTCATAGGCCCGGTACTCCGTTCTCCGCAGGGCCAGGGGCATCACCCGGCCCCCGGGGAGGGTGAGGGGATAGGTCTCCACTATTTTATCATATCCCCCGGTGAAAACGCCACCCTTTCCGAAAAAATTTACCGTCCGGCCCAGAATCAGCAGGGACCACTGGGTCACTCCCTCCCCGGTGTACTGCTTCACCCGGGCCTCCAGGGGAAGGGCGGCGGAGAGGGTGCGGTAGGTCCGGGCCCAGACGCTGCCCCGGGCGTGGACCAGCCGCTGCCCGGCGTCCACCGCAGCATACTCCGGCTCCTTCAGGTCCACCGTCCCGCGGATGACCACCTCCCCCCGGAGCACCGCCTCCCCCTCCCGGAAGGCGGCCTGGCCGTCCAGCACCTCCAGGTCCAGGATCACCCCGTCGGCCCGGGCCACCACGTTGGCGGGGGTGGACTCGTCCCGGACCTCCGGCTCGGGCAGCTTCTCCCGCACCAGCACCTCCGCCCGGGTGCCGTGGAGGTTAATGGCCATCCAGGACAGACCGTCCAGCTGGAGCAGGGACTCCTGGCTGATGCGCCGCACATCCAGACCCGGGCCGTAGGCCCCCACCCGCACCCCCTGCCGGGAGAGCTCCGTGAGAATGGCGGCGGTGGAGACCCGCTCGTTGCCCGAGACCTCGATGGTGAGGACGAACCGGGAGAGGACGCACACCGCCGTCAGGGAGAGGGCCAGCCCCAGCAGCAGGGCGTACCGCTTCCGAAAGCCTGCCAGGAAATAGGGCGCGCCCAAGTGCCGCCGGGCCCTGGCCTCGCACAGGACCTTCTCCGCCAGGGCCTCCACCCGCCGGGCGTCCCGCCGGGAGACCCGCAGGCGCAGGGTGTGGGGGTCCAGCCATTCCAGGTCCCAGAACCCCACCCTCGCCTGGGCGCACAGGTTCAGAAACCGCTCCGGGAAGGCCCCGGTAACGGTGAAGAGGACGCTGCCCCGCAGAAAGTTGATGATGGCCTGCATATCCTTCCCTCCCCTTCGCGCCCCGGCGGCTCAGGCCAGGTCCACCCCGATGATGTCCCCGGTGATGAGGAGCTCCGAGGCGTTCATGGCCCGCAGGGTCAGGTTGGCCCCCCGGACCTTGACAATGAGTTTGCCGCCGCTGATGTGGATTTCCTCGCTGCCGTAGGCCAGGATGCCCTTGTGATTTTCCATGCGCAGCTGCCGGTCCCCCAGCAGCTCCACCCGGGGGAGTCCCGCCACCACGTCGCCGGGCAGGTCGAAGACCTCCGCCGTCCGCTCCAAAAGCCCCTCCCGCCGCCCCTTTTTCTCCATAACCCGTTCCTCCCGCGCCTCTGTGCCGCTCCGGCGGCCCTTTCCTGGAATTGTATGCAAAAAGTTCCCCCGGCTTGCCTGTCCGGGGCAAACCGGGGGGCTTTTCTGTTTTTTGAATCAAGGCCGCTCCAGGCGGCGCCCCTTCAGCCGCCGGCGCTTGACCTGCCAGTCGGGGAGGAGGGCGTCCATAGCGGCGTAGAACCCCGCCCCGTGGTTGGGGTGGAGGAAGTGGACCAGCTCATGGAGGGTCACATAGTCCAGCAGGTCCTCCTCCGCCGCCGCCAAGGCGGTGTTGAGGACGACGACCCCCTTGGCAACGTGGCAGCTCCCCCAGCGGCTGGTCATGAACCGGGCCCGGAGGACCGGCCTGGGGACCCCCAGGGGCTCCACCAGGGGGTACATCCGCTCCAGGGAGGCGGCCAGGACCGGCAGGGCCGCCGCCGGGTCCGGCGGGGCCGGGAGGACGGCCCCCTGGTCCCGCTGGAGGGCCTGCCGGTGGCGGACAATCCAGTCCGCCCGGTCCCGGACAAAGGCGTCGGCGGCGCTCCTGGGCGCCCGCCGGGGCAGGGACACCGCCACCGTCCCGTCGGACCGGAGCCGCAGGTTCAGGTTTTTCACCTGCTTTACCGTCAGCCGGTATTCCATGGGCCCCAGGGGGGTCTCCACCGTCCGGCGCTCCTCGCTCCCCTGGCCGCAGGCAGGGGACTGTTTCATGCGCATGGGGTTCTCCTCTCCTTCCGGCATGGGACAGCCCACGCCCGGCATATCCTCTGCTGTGAGGTGATGTCTTGTGTCCAGGCTGCTCTCCCGCCAGGGGGTCCGGGATTTTTTCCTGGGCCTGGCCCTTCTGTGCGCCGTCCTGTCCCTGATGCTCTGGCCCCAGGAGGCCATGGAGGCCGCCCGGGAGGGGCTCCGGCTGTGCTATCACGTCATCATCCCCTCCCTCTTCCCCTTCTTCGTCCTCTCCGCCCTGGTGGTGGACCTGGGGCTGGCCGGCTATCTGGGGCGGGCCCTGGAAAAGCTCATGCGTCCCCTGTTCAACGTGCCGGGGGCCTGCGCCTCCGCCTTCGTCCTGGGCTTCGTGGGGGGCTACCCCGTGGGGGCCCGCACCGCCCTGTCCCTCTACCAGAAGGGCATGTGTACCAAGACGGAGGCAGAACGGCTCCTCTCCTTCTGCAACAACTCCGGCCCTGCCTTTATCCTGGGGGTGGTGGGGGCGGGGGTCTTCGCCAGCAGCCGGGTGGGGGTGCTCCTCTACCTGGCCCACGCCGCCGCCTCGGTGTGCGTGGGGCTCCTCTTCCACTTCTACAAGGGGGGCCGCCGGGGAAAGGAGGCCCGGACCGTCCCCCGGTTCCAGGCGGAGCGGTTCACCGCCGCCTTCACCGGCGCGGTAAAAAATTCCTTCCTCTCGGTCCTCAACATCTGCGCCTTTGTGGTCTTCTTCACTGTGGTCATCCGGCTGCTCTTCCTCTCCGGCCTCCTGCCGGGGCTGGCGGCCCTCCTGGGGCGGCTCTTCGCCCCCCTTGGGTTCTCTCCCGCCTGGGCGGAGCGCCTGCTCACCGGAGCCCTGGAGCTCTCCTCGGGGGTCTGGTCCCTCTCCGGGGGCGGGGCCACGGCGGGAGAGCTCTCCATGGCCGCCTTCCTGCTGGGGTGGGCGGGGCTGTCCGTCCACTGCCAGGTCCTCTCCTTCCTGGGGGGCAGCGGCCTGTCGGTGCGGCCCTACCTGGGGGGCAAGCTCCTCCACGGCGGCCTGGCGGCCCTCCTGACCGCCCTGCTGGTCCAGGTCTTCCCCCTGGAGGCGCCGGTGTCCTCCTACCTGGCCGCCCAGGTGGAGGGCATCGCGGAGCTGGACTTCTCCACCGCCCTCACCATCTCCATCGTGTGCGCCTGGGTGCTGTGGCTGCTCTTTTTCGCCGCCGCTGCGGCCGCCGTGGGAAAAACCAGTAGAAAACGGCGCGGAGGCGTAGTATAATGGAGGGGAAACCACTGGAGAGGATGCGTTCCCGTCATGCTGTTTGAGAAAAACATGGAGCCTCGATGCTTCTACTGCGTCCGCTGCACCCCCCTGGATGGGGAACAGGTGGTCTGTATCAAAAAGGGCGTGGTGCCGGCGGGAGGGAGCTGCCGCTCCTTCCGCTACGACCCCCTGAAGCGGGTCCCGCCCCGGCCCCACGCCCCGGACTTCTCCCACCTGAAGGACGAGGACTTCACCCTGTAGCGGAAAGCGGACGGCTGCCGGAGGCAGCCGTCCGTTTTTTCCGCTGTTCTGGGTCTGTAGGGGCTCAGTCCACCAGCTTGTCCAGCTCCTTGATGTGCTCGGTGTCGCAGGAGGCCTTATGCTTGGCCTGCTTGGCGTAGAGGTTCACCATTGCTTGGGACTTCTTAATGCCCTGCATGGTGCCGGCCCCCGCCACGCAGCCGCCGGGGCAGGCCATGCCCTCCAGCAGATAGCCGGGGTACTTGCCGGCCGCCGCGTCCTTCATCATCTGGCGGCACTCCCGCAGGCCCTCGGCGGCGGCCACCTTCACCTCCCGGTCGGGGCAGCGCTTCTGGATGACGTCCACCACCGCTGCGGCCACGCCGCCGGAGACGGCGAAGTTCCGCCCGTCGGTGGAGGCGTCGTTGACCCCGTCTGGGTCCTCAGGGAGGCTCTCCAGCTCCAGGTGCCTGGCGTCGAAGATGCCGGCCATCTCCTCAAAGGTGAGGACAAAGTCCACCTCACTGCGGACGCTCTTGCGCATGGCCTCCAGCTTCTTGGCGGCGCAGGGGCCGATGAAGACCACCTTGGCGTTGGGGTGCTGGTGCTTGATGAGCCGGGCGGTGAGGGTCATGGGGGTCAGGGCCATGGAGATGCACTTGGCGTGCGCCGGGAAGAGCTTCTTGGCCATGACGGACCAGGCGGGGCAGCAGGAGGTCCCCATGAAGGGCAGCTCTTCCGGCACCTCCCGGACGAAATCCTCGGCCTCCTGGGTAGCGCACAGGTCGGCGCCGATGGCCACCTCGAAGATGTCGGCGAAGCCCAGGGCCTTCATGGCGGCCCGGAGCTTGCCCGGCGTCACCTTGGGCCCGAACTGGCCCACGAAGGCCGGGGCCACGGCGGCATAGACCCGCTCGCCGGACTGAATGGCCCGGATGACCTGGAAAATCTGGGACTTGTCGGCAATGGCCCCAAAGGGGCAGTTCACCAGGCACATGCCGCAGGAGACGCACTTTTCGTAGTCGATGTTGGCCTTGCCGTTGGCGTCGGAGCCGATGGCGTCCACGCCGCAGGCGGAGGCGCAGGGCCGCTCCTGGATAATGATGGCGTGGTAGGCGCACACGCCGGCGCACCGGCCGCACTGGATGCACTTGTCCTGGTCGATATGGGAGCGGCCGTTGTAGCGGTCCAGCTTGACGGCGTCCTTGGGACAGACCTCCTCGCAGGGGTGGGCCAGACAGCCCTTGCAGCCGTCGGTGACGAAGACCCGCTTCTCCTCACAGCCGTTGCAGGCGAACTTGATGACGTTGATGAGGGGGGGCGTATAGTAGGTCTCCGGGCGGTCCGCCGCCTCGATGTTGTCGGAGAGGGGGGCGTGCTCGGCGGCGCTGCGGCAGGGCAGGCCCATGGCCAGGCGCAGCCGCTCCCCGATGATGGCCCGCTCCAGGAAGACGTCGTTGCGGTAATTGCCCACCTCTCCCGGAATGATCTTGTAGGGCAGCTCCTCGATCCGTTTGTCCACCGGCCACTCGGTATGGTAGGCCATCCGGGCCACCTCCCGGAATACCCTGTGGCGGAGCTCCTGAATGCGTGTCTCTACACCTCGCATCTCTCTCATCCCCTTTGCATTTGAAATGGATCCGCGGGGCCCCGCCGGAGCGGGGTTCCCGCCTGTTCAGCATACTCCAAATCCCCCTGCTTGTAAAGCGTCAAAGGGGGAAAATCGCCGGGTTTCTCGGGGGCTCTTCCCTTCCGGCGGCGTTTTCGGGCAAAAAGGGTCCGCCTCTCCGGGGGATTGGCGCGGAGAGGCGGCGGATTGGTTCCTGTTGGCGGCGTTGCGGTCCAGCTATCCGGCCTCCCGGTCCCCCAGGAGCTCCCCGGCGGCCCAGCCGGCCAGGGCGTGGACCCGGTCGAAGTCCACATAGGGGTTATAGATGGCCTCCAGGTTGTCGTGCATGGCCTTGGCCTGGGCCAGGGAGTCCACCGCCTCCTCCACCAGGGCGGCGGAGACCTTCCGGGAGAACCGGAGCCGGGCCTTGTTCCGGCGGACGGCCTCGGGGTCGGCCATGGCGTCCATGCGGATGCGGCGGTAGGGCCGCTTTTCGTAGGGCAGGGCCGGGCTGCTGGTAACAAAGGCCAGGGACAGCCCCGGCACCAGCACATGCTCCAGCCGGTCGGGGGCCATGGGGGAGGGGCAGGCGATGACGTCGTGCCCCGCCGCCGCCGCGCCGGAGAGGAGGTGGGTGAGCATCAGGTGGCTCAGTCCGTAGGTGTCGGAGAGCTCATAGACCCGGCGGCACAGCCGCTCCACGGTGCCGAACTCCACCAGCGGCCCCTTGTGGGTGACGGCGGAGAGGAACCGCTGCCGCACCCGGCCCCCCTCTCCCCCGCCCCGGCGGACCTCCCGGGAGAGGATGCCCTTGGCCCGCCGGGCGATTTTGGCCTCCACCGCCGGGGTGACCACCAGGGCCCGCAGGTCGGCGGCGATCTCCGCCGCCGCGTCCAGGCAGCGGTAGGCCCGGGCATAGCAGCCCTTGTAGCCCTTCATGGCCTCCTGGAGCTCCCCCCGGCGGGGCTTCAAGCCCTTGTGGTCGTAGCAGTCCCCCAGGTTGACGTACCGCTCCACCGCCCCGGGGCAGGCAGGCTCCACCACATGGGGGGCAGTGCCGTCCACAATGGCGGCCCGGCGCTCCGGCAGGACGATGGCGTCCAGGGAGTCCGGGTCCCCGGAACAGGGGATGTACTCCACCTGGAGGCCCCGCTCCTCCGCCTGGGCCGCCACGGCCTTCATCAGGGTGGACTTGCCGCAGCCCGCGCCCCCCTTCAGGATCAGGACCTCCTCCGCCCCGGCGGGGTCGATAAGCTGGTCGTAGAGTGAGAAAAAGCCGCCGGGGGAATTCGCCCCCAAATAAAATCGGACCTTGGGTTCCGTTGCCATTTTCATACCCTCCAATGAACGAGAATCTACTTCAGCGTATGCGCCCGGGACCCCGCCGGTACCCTGTCCCGGCCCGGTTTTCCCCGCTTTTCCGGCCCGAATGAAAAACCAAAGGCCCCCGGCCCGCGCCTGGGCGCGGGCCGGGGGCCTTTGGTTTTTGCGGAAGGCGCTTACCGCAGCTGGGTCACCTCGCCGGTGAGCCGGTCCAGGCGGTAGACCTGCTCTCCGGTGGCAGAGACCATATAGGTCCCGGCATATTTGTGCTCGCCGGTGGTATAGGCGTCCAGCTGAAAGCAGGGCTCGCCGTTGACCATGACGATGCCGTCGTCCGGGTAGATGTAGTAGACGGACAGGTCGGTCCCCGCCAGCCCCAGGGACTGGGGGGAGAACTCCTCCAGCACCGTCACCGCCTCGGCCATGGTGATGCTCTCGTCCTCCGACGGGGCGGCCGGCTGAATCTGGGCCCCCTCCAGGAACTGGGGGGAGACGGTGCAGGAGTCCGTCCCCCACCGGATGTCCAGGACGAAGAGGCCGTTGCCGGCGCTCCCCGCCATCCCCACCCGAAGGGAGCCCTCCTCGGCCAGGGCGCCCAGCTCGGTCTCCCGGTTCTCCTCATCCAGGACGGAGCAGTGGTACATGCTCACCAGGGTGTCCACATACTCCGTCACCATGGCGCTGCCGGACTCCAGCCCGGTGTAGTGGTAGGAGGGGGCGTCCTCCTCCCCCTCCTGGGAGAAGGCGGCATCCTCCCCCGGGGTGGCAAGCTGGGTGATGGAGGGCAGGAAGTCGTCCCCAATGCGGTACTCCACGGGGGCGCCGGACTCCCCCCCGCCGCAGCCGCTCAGCAGCAGGAACATCCCCAGGACCAGCCCCGCCAGACCCTGGCGGGGGGCTTGTCTCACTTGTTCAATCATCTTCATAGCGAATCTCCACATTGTCATGATCGTTGAGCCTCTGCTGGAAGGTGCAGGCCGCCCCGTTGACGGTCAGCACCACCGGGCGCTCCACATGCTTGAAGTCGATCCCGGACCGCTCCAGCAGGTCCATCAGGTAGTAGGGCGCGCCGTCCGCCTTGGGCGGCAGGCGCAGGGTTCTCCCGTTCAGGGTAAGGATGCAGGCGGCCCCGGCGGGGGCGGCGCCCCCGCCGGGGGCGGCGGACGCCGCCGGGCGTCCAGGGGGGGCCTCAGGGCTCCCGGCACTCCCAGGCGGGGGCCCAGAGCTCCCGGCACTCCCAGGCGGGGGCCCAGAGCTCCCGGCGGAGGGGGTTGGACTCCCAACGGGGGCCGCAGGATACTCGGCCGGGGGCGGGCCCTCCCGGGGCTTGGGGGGCTGTCCCGCCGGGACGGTCTCCAGCTCCATGCCGGAGGTCAGCAGGGCCCCCGGCTCCAGGAGCGCTCCCTGGCAGCGGAGCCCCGCCGCCCCCAGCTCCCGGGCCAGGTCCCCGGCGGTAAGGGTCCGGTCGGCCCCCGGCCGCGCCGGCTGGAAGCGGATGTCGTCCCCCGCCTGGATCATCCGGGAGGGCTGGGCCGCCTGGCCGTTGACCTCCAGCACCGCCGGGGCTGCCGGGTCGCCGTAGAAGACCGCCCGCCGCCCGTCGATCTGGAGCACCAGGCTCTTCCCGCCCCGGCCCAGCAGGTCGCCGTAGGCGTAGCCGTTCATCATCAGCAGCTCCAGGGCGGTGAGCTCCCCGCTGCGGAAGAGCTTGGCCGGCGTCCCGTTGAGCCGCACCCGAAAGCTGTCGCTGATGAGCCCCAGCCCCGAGGAGACCAGGATGCCCAGGGGGGTGGTGAGCTCCGGGTCCTCCAGGTGGAATTCCTCGGAGAAGACGCTGTTCTGGAAGTAGCGCCCCGCCAGGGCCACCCGCTTCTCGTCCATTTTCAGGGCCCGGGCCAGCCCGGCGCACAGGCCGGAGAGCTTGCTGCCGCCCCCCGCCGCAAAGAGGGCCGAGGGGGGGCCGCCGTTCACCTGGAGGACCCGCCGGGCGATCTCCCCCACCAGGGCCTCCACGGCGGGACCGGCCTGCTCCTGCACCTCCCCGGGGGTCATGCGGTGCTCGAAGCCCAGGATGTCGGTGCAGACCACCTCCTCCCCCGCCGCCAGGGCGGTCTTCACCCGCTCCGCCGTGGGGTAGTCCAACAGGTAGGCCCGCATCAGGGCCTCGGTGATCTCGTCCCCCGCCACCGTGGCCATGGTGTAGCCCACCACGCTGCCGTCCCGGCAGATGGCGATGTCCGAGGTGCCGGCCCCGATGTCCACCAGGGCCAGGTTCAGCAGCCGCAGGTCGGCGGGGATGGCGGCGTTCAGGGCGGCGATGGGCTCCAGGGTGAGGCTGGCCACCTCCAGCCCCGCCCCCCGCATGACGGCGTAGAGGCTGTCCACCACCTCGCTGGGCAGGAAGGTGGCCACTGCGGCGGCCTCCAGGACCTGGCCGGTGTGGCCCTCCAGGCTGGTCATGGGGTAGTGGTCCAGCTGGAGCTGGGTCACGGTGTAGCCCACCAGAAACATCCGGGGGCCTCCCGCCTCGTCCTCCCGGATCGCCCGCTCCGCCTCGGCCACCGCCGAGAGCTCCAGCTGGCTGACCTGGTCAGGACCAATGCGCTCCGGCTCGGGGAGCTCCAGCCGGGCCCTGCCCCGCTCGGTTTGCAGGGCCCGGCCGGCGGCGGCCACGCTGGCCCGGACCAGCCTGCGCTGCACGGTGCGCTCCAGCCGCCGGGTGACGGCGGACACCACCTGGACCACCTGCCCGATGTCCTCAATCTGGCCGTCCATCATGGTCCGCTTGGCGTGCTGCTGTTTTTCCACCGCCAGGATGCGCATCCGGTCCCCCTCCCGGCGGCCCAGGACGCCGATGACGCTCCTGGTGCCGATGTCCAGGGCGTAGACCAGCTCGGTTTCCTGGACGGGATATTCCACGGCTGTGGGCATCTCTCTGCCCCTCCTTCCAACAGAAGCCGGGAGGGCGCCCTTTCCCCAAAGACACCCTCCCTTTTTCTCCGGCCGGGGCCCTCCGCGCTTCCTCCGGCCGGAATTCCGCGTTCCCTCCCGGGAGGCTGAACTTCCATTTCCGCCGGATGCAGCGCCGGCCCCAGGCCGTCTCATCCAAATCAATACTTGCTGAAGATATTCTCACCGGCGCTGTCCCCGCCGCCGCTGTAGGCGGGGGCGGCGCCCACGGACGCCGCAGCGGGCTGGGGCTCCTCCGCAGCCTGTTCCCCCCGCAGGCGGAACTTCTGGATCATCTGCTTCATGACCACCGCCTGGGAGGAGAGCTCCTCACTGGCGGCGGCGGACTCCTCGCTGGTGGCGGAGTTGGTCTGCACCACGGCGGAGATCTGGTCCACGCCGGTGGTGAGCTGGGCGATGGAATCGGCCTGGGCGATGGAGCTGTCGGCCAGCTGCTCCATATAGGAGATGGCCACGGAGGCGCTCTCCACCGTCTTCTCCATGCTCTTGACCACGTCGGACACCAGCTGGCTGCCCCGGTCCACATAGGACATGGAATCCTCGATGAGCTTCTTGGTCTGCTTGGCGGCCTGGTCGGACTTGGAGGCCAGGTTGCGCACCTCGTCGGCCACCACCGCGAAGCCCTTGCCGGCGGAGCCGGCCCGGGCGGCCTCCACCGCCGCGTTCAGGGCCAGGATGTTGGTCTGGAAGGCGATGTTCTCGATGGTCTCGATGATCTTCTCGATGTCCTTCTGTCCCGTCAGGATGTCCCGCATGGCCTGCTCCATCTCCTGCATCCTGCTGTTGCTGACCTCCACCTGACCGGCGGCCTCGTGGGACTTGCTCTGGGCGGTCTTGGCCAGGTTCAGGTTGTCCTGGGCGCTCTTGTCGATCTCGTTGATGGTGGCGGAGAGCTCCTCCACGGCGCTGGCCTGCTCGGTGGCGCCCTGGGCCAGACCCTGGGCGCCGGTGGAGACCTGGTCGGCCCCGGCGGCCACCTGGTCCGAGGCCTGGAGGATGTTGCCCATGGTGCTGTTCAGGCGGTCAAAGAGCTCCTCCAGGTTGGCCTTGATGGGGGCGAACTCGCCGGGATAGTCCCGGTCGATCTCCATGGTCAGGTCGCCGTCGGACAGCCGCTGGGTCACGGAGACGATGTCCCCGATGATGCTGCTGACAATGGCCTGGGAGTCCCGGACGGCGGCGCACATGGCTCCGATCTCATTGTTGGCGTCGTAGTCCACGTTGCGGGAGAGTTCGCCCTTGCTGAAGGCCACCACGGCCTCCTCTGCGGTTTGCAGGGGCTTGAGGATGCTGGTGAGCTGCTGGACGTTCAGGATGACGCTCACCAGGATGGTCAGCACCACCAGGACCACAATCAGAATGATGTCCCGCAGAATCCGGGCGTCCACCGCCTCGGTTGCCTGGAGCCCCAGGGCGTACACCTGCTGGGCCAGGGCTTCCCGGGCGCTGAGCACCTGCTCCAGGGCGGGCCCGCCCTGGGTCTCGATGATGGTGAGGGCCCGGTCCACGTTGTTGGCGCTCAAAGCCGATTCCGTGCTCAGCAGCACTTCCTCATAGGCGTCCACAGCGTCGATGTAGTTCTGCGCCAGGCTGTCCCCGCCGTTGTAGAGGCTGAGGATGGTGTTGAGCTGGACATCAATGTTCGCAACGGAATCGGAGATGTCAGCGGACGTGGTGCTGTCATAGCCAAAGAGCGCCATATCCCGCAGCTGCCGGGCGATGAGATTGACGCTCTCGGCGCTCTCCTGTACGGCGTCGGTGAGGGCGACGGGCTGGTTGAGAACCGCCTCATAGCTGTCGTGCACCGCGCGGATGGAGAGCAGCGCGGCCACCGCCACCGCCGCCATCAGCACAAAGGTGATGATGAACGAGACTATCATCAGCGTTTTGATCTTTACGTTCTTCATAAAATCTATCCTCCAGTTGATTTCTAGGGCTTGTTTGAAAATTGGCGATGTATCCGGCAGCGAGGGATTTTGGGCCTCTGGCAAGCAATTTTTTCGCAGGAATCCTGGCGGATTGCAAGGAAAAATTGCGCCGTCCAGGGGGCAAAAGCCCCGCCGGTTGGACATGTTGACATGTTTCAAACAAGCCCTACGGGTCCGTCCCAAAATTCAGGGCCCGAACGGACGCCGGCAGCCTCCCCGCTTTGGACGCTCCGATGGTCTGTCCGGCGGCGTGAAGGCTTGGGGCCGGCGCTCCGTTTTCCATGTGGGCCTAGACGACGTCACCGTAGCGGCCCTTCTGCACATCTCCAAAAATTCTCCCGTCCACCAGCGTAATCACGCGCTTGCGCATCAGGTTGACAAACTGCTTGGCGTGCGTCGCCATGATCACGGTGGTTCCCCGCCGGTTTAGGTCGCTGATGAGGTGAAACATATCCCAGATGGTGTCCTCATCCAGGTTGGCTGTCAGCTCATCCAGCACCAAAATGGGGGGGCTGTTGATGATGGCCCGGGCCAGCTCCACCCGGCGGCACTCCCCCTGGGAGAGCTCCGCAGGGTAGCGCCCCTCCACATTCTTCAGGCCCACCAGGCTCAGGGCCTTCTGAATCCGGTCCTGGACCGGGGCCCGCCGCCTCCTGTGGGTGAGGCGGGCCGCCGTTTCTAGGTTCTCCTGTATGGTCCGCTTTCGCATCAGCTGGGAGAGCTGGGGGACGTAGCCGATCTGGAGCCGCCGGCGGCTCCAGCTCCGGGCCATCAGGGAGGAGGTGCTGACATTGTTGATATAAATCTCTCCCCTGGAGGGCCGCAGTTCCCCGGCAATGAGCTGCAGCAGGGTGCTCTTGCCCGCGCCGCTGCTCCCGGTGACAAAGACGAACTCCTGCCGCTCCACCGTCAGGTCGATCCCCTGGACAGCGGCCACCAGCTTTTTCTCCTGTTGGTAAAATTTGCTGACACCTTCCATCCAAATTTGTGGCATATCGACCATTCCTTTCCTGAGCCCCGTGTCTCCCGCCTGTCCGGTCTCCATGTCCCCGCTGCCGCTCGGTTCCACAGGTTTTCCTGATTCTGCTCTATACAAATTCGCTGGACTTTGTTATAATTTCTGCCATCAAGGATGAAACTGGGGGGAGCCGCTTGCGCCGTCAAGGAAAACCAGCCAAAAAACGCCGGCTGCTGGGGTGGATTCTGCTGGCCCTGCTGTGCGTCATAGGCACGGAGCTGGCGGTGTGCCGCTTCGCGGACCCGGCCCTGTTCCGCCGGCTGACCGAGCCGGTGGCCGCCCTGTCCGGGCGGCTCTGGTCCAGCGCCGCCGGGGCCCTGGCCCAGCTCCCCCAGCAGATTTCCCAGCTCGCCCAGCCGGAGGAGACGCCCGAGGAAATCCCGGAGCCGGAGGCCCCCGTCAGCCAGCTGGCCGGGGAGCCCGCCATTGTGGAGGACCTGACGCCGGAGGACCCCGCCGTTACGGGCTTCCGCCTGCGGGACGGCCGGGAAATCCTCACCGGCGGCGCGGTGGATGTGGTCTACTTCTGCCAGGGCGAGGAGCCCTGGGCCAGCAGCCCCTACGGCCCGGACGCCATCCGGGGCTACGGCTGCGGCCCCGTCGCCATGTCCATGGTGGTCTCCTCCCTCACCCCAGAGGTGGTGGACCCCGCTGAAATGGCCCGGTTTGCCTACCAGTCCGGCTACTGCGCCCCGGGCAGCGGCTCCTACCTCTCCATCGTGGAGGGCACGGCGGCGGCCTACGGCCTGGAGGCCGAGTCTGTCCCGGACCTCTCGGCGGAGCAGCTGTACCAAGACCTGGCCTCCGGCTGTCTCTTTGTGGCCCTGATGACCAAGGGGCACTTTACCAACGCCGGACACTTCATCCTCCTCCGGGGCGTCACCCTGGATGGGAGGGTGCTGGTGGCCGACCCCAACAGCCGGGAGCGGAGCCTCGCCGCCTGGGACCCGGAGCTGATCCTCTCGGAGCTCTCCCCAAGCCGCAACAACGGCGCGCCCCTGTGGCGCTTTCCCGCTCTGGGACCGGCTTCTTAAGAAAGCTCGAAAAACATCAAGTTCCCTCTGCCGGCCTCAGGCCGGCAGAGGGCTTTCTTTTCTCAACGCGTTTTCTCCAGGGCTTCGCTACGGTAAAAGGAGTCCTTTCCCCCCAGCCGCCGGCTGACCCGCCGGTCCGCCTGGACGGTCCGCTCCAGGAGGTCCCGGTTCCGGCGCACCTGGCGGCAGAGCTCCTCCCCCTCCGGATCCCCGGCGGGGCCGCCGGAGAGGACCTGCCGGAGGAGGTCCCCGTCGGCCTTGGGGAGCGCGCCGCACTGCTTGCGGAGCATATCCTTGCAGTTTCTGAGCTGGTTGACCTGCTCCTGGCGCATATTCAAATACATGCGGACGGAGACCTGGTCCTGGCGCTCCACCGCGTCCAGCATACTCTCCGTGGTCTCCAGCACCTCCGAGAGGGCCAGGTACATCCGCTTTTCCACGGAGAGCGCCGCCGTCCAATCCCCTTTTTTCAGCATCTCGCGCTCCTATCGGCTGTTCTGGTTCTTATCCGCCTTTCGGAAGCTGTCCCGCAGCTCCGTCACCATGCCCTTCACCCGGGTCAGCTCGGTGCTGTTGCGCCCCGCCTTCACCCGGCTGAGCTCATAGCCGAAATAGTCGTA
This sequence comes from uncultured Intestinimonas sp., assembly GCF_944387725.1. GTDB lineage: Bacteria > Bacillota > Clostridia > Oscillospirales > Oscillospiraceae > Intestinimonas. Next base: position 21,809 of record NZ_CALXGA010000021.1, read on the forward strand.
CAGCCGGTCCAGGTTCCTGCTGATGGGGTACCTGCGGTCCAGGGTATCGTCCAGATAGCGGATGATGTCCAGGCTCTTATTCACCGCCGCCTCAAAGGTGGGATAATTTTCTTTGGAGAGTTCCAACTCGGCCAGCGTCAGGCGCTTCACCAGCTCGTCGTAGAGCAGGAGCAGCAGCTCCCCCGGCGTCATCGTGCTCAGGGAGTCCTCCCGGTAACGCTGATAGCCTCTCATATCCATAGGGTAGATGTTCCTTTCTTGCCGTCAGGCTCAGTACCCACCCATCAGGCCGGCCAGGGCGGAGCTCTGGGAGTTCATCTGGTTAATCAGCATCTCCAGCTGGGTAAACTTGTTGGTGTAGAAGTCCACCTGGTCGGACAGCTTGCCCTGCCAGCGCTCGATCTCGTCGTCCACATCCTGAATCTTGGAGAGCATGGTGTTGTTCAGGGCCGACGTGGGGGAGTACTGGGAGCCGGCCTTTTCGATCAGGATGCCCTTGGTGGCCCCGGTGGTGGCGGCGTAGCGGTCGGTGACCTTCTGGATGGAGGCCATGAGGCCGTCGGTGGAGGCGCCGCCTTCCTCGCTCTTGGTGAAGGCATCCCGCACCTGGTCCGGGTTGGTCGCCAGGGCCTGCCGGAGGGCGTCCTCGTCCAGGGTGAGGGTGGTGAGCCCGTCGGAGTAGCTGGTAGAGATGCCGATGGAGCGCAGGAAGGAGCCGTCGGAGCCGCTGGGGGTGATGGCGCCGCGCAGGGCGTTGTAGAGGGAGGAGATGTCGCTGTCCATGAAGAGGATGCCCGTCTTGGCCTGCTCCTCATACTCCTTGATGGCGCCCTCGCTCATGTCGGCCCGGTCCTCGTCGGTGAGGGGCTCGTAGCGGTCGCCGTTGGTCTTCCGCAGGGGCATGTCGGTGTAGGCCTTCTTGACCTCTTCCATGATGGCGTTGTAGTCCGTCACCATCTGCTTGACCGCGTCGACGATGGTGTCGGCGTCGGTGGCGCTGGTGAAGGAGACCGCCTCGCCGTTCGGGTCGAAGTAACCGGCGTCTGTGCCGGCTGCCACCTGATTCGCCACGTCCTGACTGGTGATGGGGGTGGACCCGCTCCAGGCGCTGTTGAAGGTCCCGCTCAGGGTCACAGACATGCCGTCCACGTCAAAGGTGTTGGTGCTGCGGGTGAGCGTCATGGAGGCGCCGTTGACGGTGGTGCGGAAGACGGCGTCCGTGCCGGCGTCGTAGCCAGACGAACTAGAGTTCGCCTCCCCAAACAGGGCCACAGCCAGGTTTTGATTGGTCCCGCCGGAGCTGAGCTCATTGGCAATCTCAATGCGGCCGCCCTCGCCGGTCTCCTTGGCGGTGAAGACAAACTGGTTGGTGAGATTGGAGTAGCTGACGTTCACCCCGGCGTCGCTGCTGTTGATGCCGTTGATGACGGTCTCCAGGGCGGTGTCCCTGGTGTAGCGGCCCACCTCCACGCCGTTGATGGTCAGCGCGTACAGGTCCCTGCCCTCGCTGTCCTGGTCCACCGGGGTCAGATTGCTCCAGGCGTTCTCATCCAACAGGCTCCCCAGGGACTTGCCGGTGTCCAGGTAGGAGGTCAGCGTGCCGTCCTCCATCCCCAGAATCGAGCCGGCACTGGAAGAGGAGATGGAGAAGGTGCTGCCGCTTGCCACGGTGTAGGACAGCTTGCCGCCCTGCAAATCCACCGTGATCTTCCCGCTGCCGAAGGCGGTGTCCAGTCTGTTTTGAAGCTCTGTCTTAAAGGCGTCGGCAAAGGTCTGGCCCGCGCCGGCCTTGATGTTGTCCAGCGAGATCTGCTTGGTCTGGCCGTTCAGGGTGACGCTGAGGGTCTTGCCGGAGAGGTAGTCGCCGGTGTCCATCTCCTTCACAACGTCCTTGCTCATATCCAGCTGAACGGTCGCGGGCCGGTCCTCCGAGGCGTTGGACAGGTCCGTTGTCACCAGGCCGGCAAAGTCCCCGCTGGCTTTGCTGATATAGGGACTGTTTCCCGCGTTCAACTTGTCCGACAGAGTGAGGCTGCCGCTGCTGTCCACCGTCACATCGAAAAGCTGATCCCCTGTATAGGTGTTGTCCCCGATGGTGACCTGCTGCGCCTTCAGCTGCTCGTTGATGGCCGTCTCCAGAGCCGTCGTGTCCAGGGTGCCGTCAGGCTTGTTGAACAGATCCAGCTCCCCGAAGCTCACGGTGAGATTTTTGCTGCCGTAGGTCAGGGTCAGGGAACCCTCGATGGTGCTGACATTCGTGGTGTCCCCCAGGGACACCGTGCCGCTGGTCACGGCGCCGCTGCCCAGGCTGCCCAGCCGGGTGTTGTTCACCGTGTACTTGGCGGCGGTGGCCAGCTGGGCCACGGCGTCGATGGTGACGCTGCTGCTGGTCTTGCCGGCGGCGCTGACCAGGTTGGCAAAGGCCCCGCCGGTGGTGGTGGTCACCGCGTTGTTGAAGAAGCTGTTGCTGAAGAGGTTGGTGCCGGAGGAATAAGCATAGGTGGTGTATTTCCGGGCAAACTCCACCAGCTTGTCGGAGATGCTCTGATAGGCCTCCTGCTGCCACTGGAGCTTGGTGCGGTCCTGCTCCAGGCCGGTGATTTTCTGCTGGTAGCTCTGTACCAGACCTTCGATCATGGCCTCCGTGTCCAGGCCGCTGGCCAGGCCGGAGATGATGTTGGCGTTGCGGCTTCCGTAGATGCTGCCGCTGGAAGACGTGCCGCCCATTAAACTGCTGATCGACGCCATTTCTATTCCACTCCTTCTTTTGATTCGGTGTAAGGGGTATCCCTTACGACATGGATTGACAATCGGACGCTTTTTAGGGTAAAATCAATCTGCCAGGCTTACTGCGTGATCCTACTCTGAGTTCTCACTTGTTATATCGTCCAACAGAGCCCAAAAATAAGAGCTGTCCGCGGATTTTCTCATAAAATTCCTCTGGCGGGACAGCCCTTCTCTGGTCTCTCGCGGATCGAGGAAGGGAGTTACGGGGCATGTCAACCACCGTGATCGCCATTACCAACCAAAAGGGCGGCGTGGGCAAAACCACCACCGCCGCCGCGCTGCTCTCCTCTCTGCACCGCCGGGGGGCCAGGGTCCTGGGGGTGGACCTGGACCCCCAGGGGAGCCTGGGCTTCAGCCTGGGGCTGGACATTGAGGGCTGTACCACCGTCTACGAGGTCTTCCGGGGGGAGGTGGAGCCGGACCAGGCCATCACCCAGACGGAGCACGGGGACATTCTGCCCTCCAACATTCTCCTCTCCGCCGCAGAGGTGGAGTTCAACCGCCCGGGGCGGGAGTTCCTGCTGCGGACCGCCCTGTCCAAGGTGCGGGAGCGGTACGACTTCATCATCATCGACACACCCCCCGCCCTGAACGTCCTGACGGTCAACGCCTATGTGGCCACCGACGGGCTCATCATCCCCATGTCCCCCGAGGTCCTCAGCCTGCTGGGGGTGTCCCAGATCAAGGAGACCATCGAGAGCGTCCGGGGCTACTACAACGCCCATCTGCGGGTGCTGGGCATCCTCCTCAACCGCTTCAACCCCCGGCTGAACCTGAACCGGGAGATTCTGGAGCTGGCGGAGCAGATCGCCGGGCAGCTGGAAACCCGCGTCTTTCAGACCAGGATTCGGACCAGCGTTTCGGTGGCCGAGGCCCCGGCCCACGGCCTGAGCGTGGTGGACTACGCCCCCCGCTCCAAGCCCGCCCTGGACTTTGAAGACCTGTGCGACGAGGTGGCTGGAGCCGCCTTTCCCCGACAGAAGGAGGAAAATTGATGGCCAATAAGAAGGCGTCCAAGAGCAGCAAGACCGATCACGTCCTGAACCTCCTGGCGGGCTCCTCCGGGCAGGAGTCCCCCAAGCCCGCCGCGCCCCCAGCCCGGGAGGCCGCCGCGCCGGAGCCGGCGGAAGCCGCCTCCGCCCGGGAGGCCGCCGCGCCGGAGCCGGCGGAAGCCGCCTCCGCCCAGGAGACCCCGGCCCAGACCCCGGCCCGGCGGCTCACGCCCCCCATTCTCGAGGTGGCCCGCAGCAACAATGAGGCCCTGTCCGAGACCATCCACCAGGCGCTGGAGCGGGAGCTGACCCAGGAGCTGGCGGAGGCGGCCGCCCCGGCCCCGGCGGCCGCCCCGGCCCCGGAGACTGCCCCGGTCCCGGAGACTGCCCCGGTCCCGGAGACTGCCCCGGTCCCGGCGCCCCGGGAGACGGCCCCGGCAGAAGCGCCTGTACCCCCGGAGCCGGCCCCTCCCGCCCCGAAGCGGGAGTCCCCTGCCGCGCAGGAGCCCGCCGCCGGCCTCCTGCCGGACGGGGCCGAGCTCATCAACGTCATGGAGCTCCAGGTGGAGGAAAAGCTCGCCCGCTATGTGCGGATGTTCCACCTGTGCGCGTGCCCCCGGTGTCTGGCCGACGCCAAGGCCCTGGCCCTCACCCGGCTGCCGGCCAAATATGTGGTGCTGGATGCCGCCGCCAAGGCCCCCATGCTCAGCCTCTATGAGGCGAAGTTCGACTCGGCCGTCACCACCCAGATCATCTACGCCTGCAAGGAGGTCATGGAGCACCCCCGGCACACCCTTTGATCCAAAGCGCCTCTGCCGCTTGATCTTGGGGCCTTGTTCGGTCCGCGTCTCAACCGGGGACAGACCCGCCCGGGAAAGGAGCTTTTCTGACCTCATATCGCATCGCGGCCTGCGAGGACGGCCAGGCGGACGGGGCCCGGCTTTGCGGCCTGGGCGGAGGAGACCGGCTGGACCAGCCTGTGCCTGCGGGGTGGAGCCCGCCTGCCCATGAGCCGGACCTTCTGCCGCGCCTTCCAGGGCGGCCTGGCGCACTGGCTGAACCAGGCGGGGAGATAAGGTCTGCCGGGGCGGCAGGCGGTCCGCTTCAGAGGCAAAAAGAGACTGGCAGTCCCCCTTTCGGGGCTGCCAGTCTCTTTTCTGCGCCGTGCCCCGCAGGGCCCTCACACCGTAGGGAGATACCCCAGGACCTCCAGGGTGGCGCTGTCGCACAGGAGGACGTCGGAGCTCCCCAGGGTGACCCGGTAGTCGTCCAGGTCCAGCCGGGCCCTCTGGTCCTCCCCGGGGCAGACGGCGGCCTCCAGGTCCGTCTGGGTCACCGCCTCCACCGTGAGGAGGCCGGCCTCCGCCGGGTCCAGGCCGGAGGTCTGGAGCCAGGCGGCGCAGTTGGCCGTCAGGGCGGCCCGCTGTGCCTCCGTCAGGTCCTCATTTTGCGCGGCGGCCTGGTTCATCGCCGCTCCCACCGTGGGGAGGGGGCTCGCCTCCGGGAGGACCTCCCCGCTGTCCGCCGCCTCCCGGGCGCCGGAGGGATCCGCCATGGCCGTGTAGAGCCTCAGCTCGGGCCCCTGGCCCTCCCCGGCGGCCTCCTTTTGTGGGGCGGCCTCCTCCTGTGGGGCGGCCCCCGCCTGGGCAGCGGCCCCCGCCTGGGCCGCCTGGACCGGAAGGGTCTCCCCGGCGGCCGGTTCCGTGCCGCCGCTCCGGTCCCAGAACCTGCCCAGGCTCCCGGCTCCCGCCAGCACCACGGCGCAGACCGCCGCCAGGGAGAGCCAGCGCCGCCAGGGAACCGCCCGGCCCCGCCCGGCCGGAAGGGCCTGGACCTTCTCCGCACGAACGCGCTCCATCACGGCCTGTTGGAAGCCCTCCGGGACCTCCTCCTCCAGCTCCGGAAGGACCCGGTGGAGGGCGGCGAGCTCCCGGGCCAGGGCGGCGCAGCCGGGACAGACGGCCAGATGGTCCTCCAGCTCCCGGCGCTCCTGGGGCGTCAGGGCCCCGTCCAGGTCCAGGCTGATCCAGTCCAGGGCTTTTTCACAGTCACACACGCGGTTCACCTCCTCCGGCCGTTTATCTTGTAGACGAAGCCCCGCCGAAAAAGTTCCCCTCCGCCAGCAATCTCTTTCGCAGGGCGGCCCGGGCCCGGGCGATGCGTGACTTCACCGTCCCCTCCTCCAGGCCCAGGACCTGGCTGATTTCGGCGTAGCTCAGGCCGCTGAGCTCCCGCATGACCAGCACCTGCCGGTGCTCCGGGGAGACCTGCTCCAGGGCCCGGGCGATGGCCCGGCGGTCCTCCGCCCGCTCCAGGCGCTCCTCGGGGCCGGCCCCCTGGTCGGGCAGCTCGGCCTGCCGCCCCTCCTCCTCGTCGTCCAGGGAGACGGTCATGGAGAGGCTCCGCCGCCGCTTCTCCCTGCGGAGGAAGTCGATGCAGGCGTTGGAGGCCAGCCGGTAGAGCCAGGTGGCAAAGGAGCTCTCCCCGTGGAACTTCCCAAGGCCCCGCCAGGCGTTGAGGAAGGCCTCCTGGGCCAGCTCCGCGCCGTCGTCTGGATTGCCGGTCAGGCGGCGGCACAAATTGTAGATGCGCTTTTCGTTGTCGGTGACCAGCTGCGCAAAGGCCAGCTCGTCGCCCTCCCTGGCCCGCTGGACCAGCTCCTGCTCTGTCACGCCCCTTTGTCACCTGCCTTTCGTTCCCCCAGGACGCCCTGCCGGGGCGCCGCCTTATGTCAGGTCCCGCAGGATGCCGGCGGTGACCCGCTCCAGGCCGGCCATGGTCTCCACATGGCAGATCTGCTCCTTCCAATAGCCCGCGTAGGGGACCCCCTTCAAATACCAGCAGTACTGCTTCCGGGCCTCCAGGCAGGCGATCTTTTCCCCCTTGTGGGCGGCGTTGATGGCAAACTGCCGCATGGCGGTGCGGCACCGCTCCGCCAGAGGCGGCAGCGGCGGGATGTCCCGGCCCTCCAGGGCGGCCTGGGCCTGCTGAAAGAGCCAGGGATTGCCGAAGCACCCCCGGCCGATCATCACGGCGTCGGCCCCGGTGTACCGGAGGATGCGGGGGGCGTCCGCCCCCGCGAAGACGTCGCCGTTGGCCAGGACGGGGATGCGGAGGGCGTTTTTCACCTCCCGGATGAGGTCCCAGCTGGCGGCGCCGGCGTACTGCTGGCTCCGGGTCCGGCCGTGGACGGCCACAGCGGCCACCCCGGCCTCCTCCAGGGCCTTGGAGAGCTCCACGCAGTTGATGGAGCCCTTATCCCAGCCCAGGCGCATTTTCACGGTGACGGGCCGGCCCCCCGCCCCGCGGATCACCGCCTCGGCCACCCGGACAGCCAGCTCCGGCGTCCGCATGAGGCCGGAGCCGTCCCCGGCGTTGGCCACCTTGGGCACAGGGCAGCCCATGTTGATGTCGATGACCTCCGCCCCGGAGACCTCCCCGGCGATGGCGGCGGCCTCCTCCATGCACACCGGGTCGGAGCCGAAAATCTGGGCGGCGGCGGGGTGCTCGTTCTCCCCCAGCTTCAGCAGGGGGATGGATTTTTTATCCTGGTAGCACAGGGCCTTGGCGCTGACCATCTCGGTGACGGTGTAGCCGGCCCCCAGCTCCCGGCAGATGGTGCGGAACCCAAGGTCGGTGACGCCCGCCATGGGGGCCAGCACCAGCCTGGAGCTCACGGCAACGGTTCCGATCTTCACGGTCTTCCTCCGATTCCTAGGATTGGCAGGGTATATCATACCATAAACCGCCCCGGCGGGCAAGGGGGGATCACCGCTGGAGTGTCAAGATATTGCAGGAAAAGAGTGCGCGCAAATTGCCGTCACAGGTTGAATCCCTTCCAAATTTGCAAAAAGGACCGGAGGCTTGTCCTCCGGTCCTTTCGGTCTGTTTTGCGCGGCAGGCGTCGAGGCCGCCGGATTTATTTCTTCAGCGCCGCCGCACGGCGCGCGGCGGCGGCAATGCCCTCCGGCGTCAGGCCGTAGTGCGCCAGCACCTGGGCGGCCTTCCCGGAGCGTCCGAAGCAGTCCTCCACGCCGTGCCGGACCACGGGCACGGGACACGCGCCCCCCAGGTAGCCGGCCACGGCCTCCCCCAGGCCGCCGATGATGTTGTGCTCCTCGGTTGTGACAATGGCCCCCGTCTCCCGGGCGGCCTTCAGGATCAGCCCCTCGTCCAGGGGCTTGAGGGTGTGCATGTCGATGACGCGGGCGTCAATCCCCTCCCCCGCCAAGGTCTCCGCCGCCTGGAGGGCCATCTGGACCATCAGGCCCACCGCCACCAGGGTGACGTCGGCGCCGTCCCGGAGAACGGCCCCCTCCCCCAGCTTGAACTGATAGCCCGGGATGCTGTCGGTGACGGTCTCCACCGCCAGCCGGCCCAGGCGCAGGTAGGCGGGGCCGTCGTATGCGGCCAGGGCCTCCACGGCCAGGCGCATCTCATGGCCGTCGCAGGGACAGCACACCAGCATGTTGGGCACGGCCCGCATCAGGGCGAAATCCTCACAGCACTGGTGGGTCGCCCCGTCCTCCCCCACGGACAGCCCGCCGTGGGAGCCCACCACCTTCACATTCAGCCGGGGGTAGGCGATGGAATTGCGGACCTGCTCAAAGGCCCGGCCGGCGGCGAACATGGCAAAGGTGGAGGCAAAGGGCTTTTTCCCACAGGCGGCCAGGCCGGCGGCCACGCCCATCATGTTGCACTCCGCGATGCCCATGTTGAAAAAGCGTTCTGGATATACCTGGGAAAACTGCCTGGTCATGGTGGCGCTGGACAGATCGGCGTCTAAGACGACAATCCCGGGGTCCCGTGCGCCGAGGGCGGTCACGGCCTCTCCGTAGGCGCTCCGGGTTGCAAGCTTCTCTCCCATCTCAGTTTCCCTCCCATCCTTCCAGCGCGGCCTGGAGCTCCTCCATGGCCTTGGCAAACTGCTCGTCGTTGGGGGCCTTTCCGTGCCAGCCCGCGTCATTCTCCATGAAGGAGACCCCCTTGCCCTTCACGGTCCTGGCCAGAATCACCGACGGACCCCCCCGGTGCTCCGCCGCCTGGGCAAGGGCGGCCTCCAGGCTGCGGAAGTCGTGGCCGTCCGCAGGGATCACCTGACAGCCGAAGGCCGCGAATTTCGCGTCCAGGGGCTCGGAGGGCATGACGTCGCTGGTCCTGCCGTCAATTTGCAGGCCGTTGATATCCACAATGGCGCACAGATTGTCCAGCTTGTACTTGGAGGCGGCCATAAACGCCTCCCATACCTGGCCCTCCTCCACCTCGCCGTCGCCCAGCAGGGCGTAGACCCGGTAGTCCTTCCGGTCCAGCCTGCCTGCCAGGGCCATCCCCACGGCGGCGGAGATCCCCTGGCCCAGACTGCCGGTGGACATGTCCACGCCGGGGACATAGTTCATGTCCGGGTGGCCGGAATAGTGCCCCTCAATGGAGCGGAACAGCTTCAGATCCTCCTGGGGGAAGTAGCCCCGCAGGGCGAGGACGGCGTACAGGGCCGGCGTACAGTGCCCCTTGGAGAGGACAAAGCGGTCCCGGTCCGGGTCCTTTGGGCGGGCGGGATCGATCCTCATGACGTCGAAATACAGCGCCGTCAGAATATCCATGGCGGACAGAGAGCCGCCAATGTGGCCGGAGGCGGCCCGGTGCACCATCTCCATGGCCCGTATTCTTCCCCTTGCGGCCGTCAGCGACAGCCGTTTGAACTTCTCCTGGTCCATGTTCTCACCTTCTTTTTCCATTTCATGCCTGCCCTGGGGAGGCGCCGGCGCAAGCGGACGCCCACGCACCAGGTACGCAGGCGTCGCTATGGCTCTCCCATCAGCGTCTCGATGCGGGCGAGCAGTTCCCGCTCCTTGGGAAACATCATCCGGCGGGGGGTGCGCCGCAGCAGCTCCGCCCGCCACCGCTCCAGCGCCTCCCTGGGCAGGTAGGGGAGGAGGGGGGCGCACTGGTACTCCGCGGCCAGCAGATAGCTGGGTTTTCCGCCACCGACATCTCGCTGACCGGGGAGAGCTCCTGGTGAATCATGGCGATGCCCAGCTCCCGGGCCTTGGCCGGAGAGTCGATCTCCACCGGCCGGCCCTCGATGGCGATCTCTCCCGCGTCGCATTTATGTACGCCGGCCAGGACCTTCATCAGCGTGGACTTTCCCGCGCCGTTTTCCCCCATCAGCGCGTGTACCGTTCCGGCCTGTAGGTGGAAATCCACCCCATGGAGCACTTCAACCCCATAGAAGCTTTTGCGGATTCCCTTCATCTCGACTAATAGGTTCATGTCTTCCGCCACCTCGTTTCCTCTTTCCGCTTGCAAATGCGGCTGCCCGCCGCGTCCTCCCCCGCCCGAATTGCAAAAAGCGGAAGGGACGGACCCTCCAGCGCGAGCCCCGCTGGATTCCCCGAATCCGGGAGGACGCAGGGAAAGCCTGGTTTTACCAGTAATCCCCAAAAAAAGTACGCGCTTCCAATAAAACTGAAGTCTCTTTAAGAAGCCGTATTCATAAGCGTTTCACGAGTGTATGAATATGAGAGATTTTAACCATTGTCTCTTCAGAAGCGGA
>NZ_CALXGA010000022.1 GCF_944387725.1 uncultured Intestinimonas sp.
CCTCGCCGCTGTGCAGATTCGCTGCATCGCTATCTGGTGCGTTGTTTTGGCTTAATCTCCTGTAGACACTATCTAGGTTTCATGACCACATTGACCAGCTTATTCTTGACCACGATGGTCTTGACCACCTGCATGGTGTCCAGAAGCTTCTGCACCTTGTCCAGGGACAGGGCGGCCTCCACACAGGTCTGGTCGTCGCTGTCCACCGGCACGGTGACGGTTCCCTTGAGCTTGCCGCCCACCTGGACGGCCAGGGTGACCTGGGCCTCCACCGTCTTGGCCTCGTCGTAGGCCGGCCAGGGCTGGGCGCAGGCCATGCCTCCGGCCTCGGCGGCGTAGCCCAGGGACTCCCACAACTCCTCGGCCATGTGGGGGGCGAAGGGGGAGAGCAGCAGCAGCAGGGTGCGGTAGTCTCCCCGAGTGAGCCCCTTGGCATAAAAGTCGTTGACCAGGGACATGAGGGCGGCGATGGCGGTGTTGAACTTCATGTTCTCAATGTCTCCGGAGACCTTCTTGATGGTCCGGTGGATGGCCGTCTCATGGACCGGGGAGTAGTCCGCCCCGTCCTGGAGCTTCTCGCTGAGGTTCCACACCCGGTCCAGGAACTTCTTGCAGCCCTTCACCGCCTCGTCGGACCAGGTGGCGGTCTTCTCGAAGTCGCCGATGAACATGATATACAGGCGCATGGTGTCGGCGCCGTAATCCCGGATCACGTCGTCTGGATTGACCACGTTGCCCAGGGATTTGGACATCTTCACCGACGGGCGCAGGGCCTGGTTGCCATACTTGCGGAGCATCTCGTCCTTCTCCGCCTGGGTCTCGAAGCTGCCCACATAGTGGGGGTTCTTGCCCAGGATCATCCCGTGGCTGGTGCGCTTGGCGTAGGGCTCGGCATAGGGGACCACGCCGATGTCGTGGAGGAAGTTGTTCCAGAAGCGGGAGTAGAGCAGGTGGAGGGTGGTGTGCTCCATGCCGCCGTTGTACCAGTCCACCTGTCCCCAGTAGTCCAGGGCCTCTCTGGAGGCCAGAGCCTTGTCGTTGTGGGGGTCCATATACCGCAGGAAGTACCAGGAGGAGCCCGCCCACTGGGGCATGGTGTCGGTCTCCCGCCGGGCGCTCCCGCCGCAGCAGGGGCAGGTGGTGTTGACCCAGCCGGTCATCTTGGAGAGAGGAGACTCGCCGTCGTCGGTGGGCTCGTAGGACTCCACCTCCGGCAGCAGCAGGGGGAGCTGGTCCTCGGGCAGGGGCTGCCAGCCGCACTTCTCACAGTAGACCATGGGGATGGGCTCGCCCCAGTACCGCTGGCGGGAGAAGACCCAGTCCCGGAGCTTGTAGTTGACCTGGGCATGGCCGATGCCCTTCTCCTCCAGCCATTTGGTGATGACCGGGATGGCCTCCCGGACGGTGAGGCCGTTGAGGAAGTCGGAGTTGACCAGAATGCCGGTGTCGTCCTTGGCGGTGAAGGCGGCCTTCTGCACGTCCTCCCCGCCGGAAACCACCTCGATGATCTCGCAGCCGAACTTCTTGGCGAAGGCCCAGTCCCGGGTGTCGTGGGCGGGGACGGCCATGATGGCGCCGGTGCCGTAGGAGGCCAGGACATAGTCGGAGATGAAGATGGGGATTTCCCGGCCGTTCACCGGGTTGACGGCCCGGACCCCCTGGAGCATCACGCCGGTCTTCTCCTTGTCGGCGGCCAGCTCGGTGCGCTCGAAGTCGCTCTTCCGGGCGGCGGCGGCCACATAGTCCTCCACCTCCGCCAGATTGGAGAGCTGGCCCGCCCACTGCTTCACATAGGGGTGCTCCGGAGAGATGACCATATAGGTGGCGCCGAAGAGGGTGTCGGGCCGGGTGGTGAAGACCACGATGTCGTCGCCGGTGGTGGCCTTGAAGGTGACCTCCGCGCCGGTGGAGCGGCCGATCCAGTTGCGCTGCTGGGTCTTGACCCGCTCGATATAGTCCACGGCGTCCAGGCCGTCCAGGAGCTTCTGGGCATAGTCGGTGATCTTGAGCATCCACTGGCTCTTTTCCTTGCGGACCACGGGGGCGCCGCAGCGCTCGCAGACCCCCTCCACCACCTCCTCGTTGGCCAGCACGCACTTGCAGGAGGTACACCAGTTCACGGGCATGGTGGTCTTGTAGGCCAGGCCGTGCTTCCAGAGCTGGAGGAAAATCCACTGGGTCCACTTGTAGTAGCTGGGGTCGGTGGTGTCGATGGCCCGGTCCCAGTCGAAGGAATAGCCCAGCATGTGGAGCTGCCGGGTGAAGTTCTCGATGTTCCGCTTGGTGATGACCGCCGGATGCACATGGTTCTTGATGGCGAAGTTCTCCGTGGGCAGGCCGAAGGCGTCAAAGCCGATGGGAAAGAGGACGTTGCAGCCGTCCATGCGCTTTTTTCGGGCAATGACGTCCATAGCGGTGTAGGGCCGGGGATGGCCCACATGGAGGCCCGCGGCGGAGGGGTATGGGAACTCCACCAGGGCGTAGAACTTGGGCTTGCTGCTGTGGTTTTCGCAGTGAAAGGTCTTCTCCTCCAGCCACCGCTTCTGCCACTTGGCTTCAATGGATGCGAAATCGTACTTCAATGCAATCACACTTTCCTCTATTTCTGCGCTTCGTCCGGCAGGACGCAGCATATGCCGCGGAAATTCCGTAATATTATATCCGATTGCGTCTGTGATTGCAAGGGGCGGCGCGGGATTTCCCGCCGCCGGATGCCGCCGGGCGCAAAAAAGGGGCGGAGGACCGCCTTGTCTGCGGTCCTCCGCCCTGCGCTGTTACCGCTCCAGGATGCGCCCGTCGGTGGAGAGGGTCACCACCTGCCAGGGGAGGAACTTCCCGCTGGCCTGAATGGCCCGCTTGGCGGCGTTTTCGATGCCGCCGCAGCAGGGCACCTCCATGCGGACGATGGTGACGCTCTTGATGTCGTTGCCGGCGATGATCTCCGTGAGCTTCTCGGCGTAGTCCCCCTCGTCCAGCTTGGGGCAGCCGATGAGGGTGATCCGGCCCCGGATGAAGTCCTGGTGGAAGCTGCCGTAGGCGTAGGCGGCGCAGTCGGCGGCAATGAGGAGGCTGGCCCCCGCGAAGTAGGGGGCCCGGACGGGCGCCAGCTTGATCTGTACCGGCCACTGGGAGAGCTGGCTGGCCGGCGGAGCGGCGGGGGCCTCCGCCGCTGGGGCCCGGCGGATGACCCGGGACTGGGAACCAGGGCAGCCGCAGGGCAGCGGCTCAGAGGCCTGCTTGGCCTGCTGGGCGGCCCGCACCGCCTCCGCGTCGTAGGCCGGGGCCTCCCGCTCCTCAAAGGAGATGGCCCCGGTGGGGCAGGCTGGCAGGCAGTCCCCCAGGCCGTCGCAGTAGTCCTCCCGGGTCAGCTTGGCCTTCCCGTCCACCATCTCGATGGCCCCCTCGTGGCAGGCACCGGCGCACAGGCCGCAGCCGGTGCACTTCTCTTCATCAATCCGAATGATTTTTCTGAGCATTTGGGTGTCCTCCGTTCGTTCTCTGGGATTGTGCCCTCAGTATAGCCCCTGGAGGCGGCTGTGTCTGTTGTTTTACCAACAAAATCAGCGAAATGCAGGGACTCAGGTGCAGGACCACTGGGCCAGGACCTGGGAGAAGTCCCCGTGCGCCAGGTCCTTCCGGCGGATGAGGAAATTCATGGATCCGTAGTTGAGATTCAGGTCCCGTTCGTCCTCCAGTCCGGCGGGGAAGTCTACGGGGTCGTCGTCCAGCTGGAGCAGCAGCGTGTCCCAGGCGGCCAGCTCCGGCAGGTCCTCCCGGGGGTCTCCCCGCAAATACCGGGCCCAGCCCCCCAGCTTGCTGCCGCCGCCCTGGATTTGCGCCCAGAGCTTCCGCAGAGCCGCCTGCGCCTCAGGGGTGTCGCTACCGAGGCGGTAGGGGGCAAAGTCCTCCCAGTCCGCACCGGGCAGACGGCGCGCCAGCTCCTGGGTGCACAGCAGGTCAAAGCGGTAGTCCTCATCTGTCACCGGCTCCTGTTCCACCGGGGAGAAAGCAATCCGCAGGGGGACCTCCGGGGCCCGCCACAGATGGGTACGGCCCTTCGAGATGTCCTCCAGGTCGAAGCGGTGGGGCCTCCGGGGCATATGTTCCTTGGTGGCCGCCTCCCAGGGCACCGCCATCTTGGCCCGGCACGCCTCCAGGGTGACGGTCTCGTCCACCTCCGGGTGGTAGACCACCCGCCAGTCCGCCTGGTCCCGGCTGTCCTCGCCCAAAAGTCCGAAGCCCCCATCAAAATCCCAGTCCGGGAGGAAGATCTGCAAGATGCCCTTTTGCGGGAAGGGCTCCATAGGCGGCATTTGGGCGAAGTTGATCTGGGCGCACAGCCAGAGCTGCCCAGACGCCTCCTTGGTGGGGATGGTCCCGTCCCGGGGGACGTAGGGAACCCCGCCCAGGTGGCTGTCTGTCACGCCATAGTCCCCCCGGCTGATCCGGAGGCGGCAGGCGGGACGGCGGTGTTCCGCCTGGACTCGGTCCACCACCGCCTGACAGAGTGAAATTTTTTCCAGGTTGGTCATTGGGAAAGGTCCCTCCTCTATTCTGAACGCGTGAAAGAGCGGGCCGGCCGGAGGGCCGGCCCGCTTGGGGACCGCAGGCGGAGGGGCTCAGGCGTACAGGGGATGCCGGACGCACATGGCGTCCACGGCCTCCCGGATGGTGCCGGCCGCGGCGTCGAAGCTGGTGGCGGCCTCCCAGATGAGCTCTCCGATGATCTTCATTTCCATGGGTCCGAAGCCCCGGGTGGTGACGGCGGGGGTGCCCACCCGGATGCCGCTGGTGACAAAGGGCTTCTCCGGGTCGTTGGGAATGGCGTTTTTGTTGACGGTGATGCGGACCTCGTCCAGGCGGCGCTCCAGCTCTTTGCCGGTGATGCGGGCCTTCCGCAGGTCCACCAGCATCAGGTGGTTGTCAGTGCCGCCGGAGACCAGGTCGAAGCCGGAGTCCATCAGGGAGTCGGCCAGGGCGGCGGCGTTCTCAAGAATCCGGCGCTGGTAGTCCTTGAACTCGGGCTTGAGGGCCTCGCCCAGAGCCACCGCCTTGGCGGCGATGACGTGCATCAGGGGCCCGCCCTGGGAGCCGGGGAAGATGGCGGAGTCGATCTTCTTGGCCAGCTCCTCCTTGCAGAGGATCATGCCGCCCCGGGGGCCCCGGAGGGTCTTGTGGGTGGTGGTGGTGACCACGTCGGCATAGGGGATGGGAGAGGGGTGGAGGCCGGCGGCCACCAGGCCGGCGATGTGGGCCATGTCCACAAAGAGGTAGGCCCCCACCTCGTGGGCGATGTCAGCGAAGGCCTGGAAGTCAATGATCCGGGGGTAGGCGGAGGCGCCGGCGATGATCATTTTGGGCTTCTCCTTCCGGGCCAGGTCCCGCACCTGGTCGTAGTCGATGTAGCCCTTGCTGTCGAGGCCGTAGGAAACCATGTGGTAGTTTTTTCCGGAGAAATTCACCGGGGAGCCGTGGGTCAGGTGTCCGCCGTTGCCCAGATCCATACCCAGCACGGTGTCGCCGTGGCTGCACAGGGCCTGGTAGACGGCGAAGTTGGCCTGAGCCCCGGAGTGGGGCTGAACATTGGCGTGCTCCGCGCCGAAGAGCCGGCAGGCCCGGTCCCGGGCGATGTTCTCGGCCACGTCCACCTCCTGGCAGCCGCCGTAGTACCGCTTGCCGGGGTAGCCCTCGGCATACTTGTTGGTGAGTACTGTGCCCACAGCCACCATCACCGCCTCGCTGACGATGTTCTCCGAGGCGATGAGCTCGATGTTCTGCCGCTGCCGGGTCAGCTCCGCTGTGACGCAGGCCCCGATTTCCGGGTCTGCGGCAGTGAGAAAGTCGATCATTTCTTGTACCATTGCCGTCGCACCTCTCCTCTGAAAAAATCTAAAAGTAGTGGGGGAGAAAAAATCCCCTCTTATTATATCGAATCTCTTAGAGAAAAACAACTGTCATACTGAGAAAAACACGCCCGTTTCATGAAATGGAACCTCGGTCATGAAAGCCGCCGTCATATTGATACAATCCTACCGCCATGACTGCTTGCCTTCTCATGCGTCTCTGGAAATGATTATGCTGCGGCGCCTGGCTCTGATTGCCGACGCAACCTGCCCACCCTCCTCTCCCGGGACGAGACCGTGGCGCAGCCCCTCATGGGCAAGGAGGCGGCCGTCCACGCTCTGATGGATCACATCCCCGCCCGGCGGCAGCCGGCAGCTTTTTCCCACGAGCCGGTATAACCCGGCGGAGAATGGGGCATCCTTCCCCTATCCAACTGACAGGAGGGACCCCCATGTCCATTGACTTCGCCAAGAGTGAGACCCGTCAGAACCTGCTGCGGGCCTTTGCCGGAGAGAGCCAGGCCCGGAACCGCTACACCTTCGCCGCCGGCCTGGCCAAGCGGCAGAACCTCCAGGTCATCGAGCAGCTCTTCCGCTTCACCGCCGACCAGGAGCGGGCCCACGCCAAGGTCTTCTACAGCTTCCTGGAGCCTCTGACCGGAAGCAATATCTCCATCGACGGTACCTACCCCGTGGACCTCTCCCCCAGCGTGCTGGAACAGCTCCGGGCCGCCCAGCACAACGAGTACCAGGAGTGGGAACACGACTACGCCGCCTTCGCCAAAACAGCCCAGGAGGAGGGCTTCCTTCAGGTCAGTAAGGCCTTCGAGCTGGTGGCCAAGGTGGAGAAAAGCCACGGCGACCGCTTCGGCCGCTTTGCCGACCTGCTGGAGCACGACGGCCTCTTCCAGGACCAGGGGGGCGTCAAGTGGATGTGCCTCAACTGCGGCATGATTGTGGACGCCGGCATGGCCCCCGCCATGTGCCCCATTTGCAAACACCCCCAAGGCTGGTTCCTCCGGCTGGACATGGCCCCCTTCGGGAGCTGAAGCCGGTCCATGACACAAGAAAGGACCTCCCAAAACGGGAGGTCCTTTCTGTTTACTCCTGGGTCTTGGCCTCAGCCGTGGGAGCCGCCTTGGGGGCGGCGGGCTTGGGCTCAGGCACCTTGCCGTCCACGGTGATCAGCTTGCGGGGGCACTTCTGGGCGCAGATGCCGCAGCCGACGCACTTATCGTAGTCGATGACCGCCAGGTTGTTGACCATGGTGATGGCTTCCTTGGGGCAGGACTTGGCGCACAGGGCGCAGCCGATACAGCCGTTGGAGCAGACCTTGGTGACCGCCGGCCCCTTGTCGTGGGAGGAGCAGGGGATGGTGACGTGCTTCTTGGTCTTGTAGGGCTCCAGGGCGATGATGTGCCGGGGGCAGATGTCCACGCACTGGTTACAGGCCTTGCACTTGTCCTCGTCCACCTTGGCCACGCCACTGTGGACATGGATGGCGTCGAAGGGGCAGACCTTCTCGCAGGAGCCCATGCCCAGACAGCCGTAGTCACAGCCCAGAGGGCCTCCGCCGGGGAGCCGGGCGGCCGCCACGCAGTCCTCCACGCCGATGTACTGGTACTTCTGGTGGTCCACGCCGCAGCCGGTGCAGTGGACCTGGGCCACCATCCGCACAGCGGCGTCGGCGCTGACCCCCATGATCTCCGCGATCTGGTCGGCCACCGGCCCGCCGCCGGCAGCGCAGCGGTTGACAGGGGCCTCCCCCTTCACCACGGCGGCGGCATAGCCGGCGCAGCCGGGGAAGCCGCAGCCGCCGCAGTTGGCGCCGGGCAGGCAGCCGATGATGGCCTCCTCACGGGGGTCCACCTCCACGGCGAAGACCCGGGCCGCGAAGGCCAGGACGGCGCCGAAGAGCAGTCCAAGACCGCCCATGACCAGCAGGCCGAATAAAACCAAATTCATATCCGACATGTCCGAACCTCCTTAAAAGACGCTCAGGCCGCTGAAGCCCATGAAGGACAGGGCCAGGAGGCCGGCGGTCACCAGAGCGATGGGGAAGCCCTCAAAGGCCTTGGGGCACTCCATGGTGGCCTCCAGGCGCTCCCGGACGCTGGCAAAGAGGAAGATGGCCAGCAGGAAGCCCAGGCCGCCGGTGACGCCGTAGACCACACTCTCAATGAAGTCGTAGCTGTTCTGGACGTTCAGCAGCACCACGCCCAGCACGGCGCAGTTGGTGGTGATAAGGGGCAGGTAGATGCCCAGGGCCTGATACAGAGAGGGGACGCTCTTCTTCAGGAACATCTCCACGAACTGCACCAGGGCGGCGATGACCAGGATGAAGGCGATGGTCTGCATGAAGGCCAGGTTGGGGCCGTCCGCGCCGAAGATGGCGGGGTTGACCAGCAGGAACTCATTGACCACCCAGCACACTGCGGAGGCCAGGCCCATGACGAAGGTGACGGCCAGGCCCATGCCGATGGCGGTGTCCACCTTCTTGGACACGCCCAGGAAGGGGCAGCAGCCCAGGAACTGGGCAAAGATGAAGTTGTTGATGAGGATGGCCCCCAGGGCGATGGAAAACAGCGAAGTCAGGTCCATTACTTGGCCACCTCCTCAGTCTTTTTTCCCTTGTCCCGGGAGAGGACCCACTGCATGAAGGCGATGAGGCAGGCCAGCACCAGGAAGCCGCCCACCGGCAGGGAGATGCCCAGGGCGCCCACGCCCTCGGGCAGGATGCGGATGCCCTGGCCGTCGTTAAGGAAGCTCAGGCCGCCCAGAATGGTACCGTTGCCCAGGAACTCCCGGACCAGACACATGACCACCAGCACCCAGGTGTAGCCGATGCCCTGGAAGACGCCATCAGCCGCAGAGGCGGCCACGCCGTTCTTGTAGCAGAATGCCTCGGCCCGGCCCAGGATGATGCAGTTGACCACGATGAGGGGGATGAAGACGCCCAGGCTGTCGGCCAGGGCCGGGATAAATGCCTGGAGCATCAAATCCACGATGGTGACGAAGGTGGCGATGACCACCACGAAGCAGGCGATGCGGATGGAGTCGGGGATGACCTTCCGCAGGGCGGAGATGACGATATTGGAGCAGGTGAGGATGATGAGCACCGAAATGCCCATGCCAACACCGTTGAAGAACACGGTGGTGATGGCCATGGTGGAGCACATGCCCAGCAGCTGCACCAGCACCGGGTTTTGGGTGACGAGACCCTCTTTGAATTGCTTTTTGATATCCATACTCGGACCTCCTTAACCCATAGACGCGGCGGCGCCGATGGCGGCGTTGACGCCGTCGCAGACCGCCCGGGAGGTGATGGTGGCGCCGGTGATGGCGGCGATATCGCCGCCGTCCTTGGTCACAGCCACGTTGGACTTGCCCAAAAACTGACTGCGGAAGCTCTCCTGCTCGGCGTTGGCGCCCAGGCCGGAGGTCTCGGCGTGGCTGATGATGGACACGCCGGAGCAGACGCCGTCGGCGCTGACGCCTACCATGATGTCCATGGCCCCGCCGAAGCCGGAGGGGGCCACCTGGACCACATAGCCGGCGCCGCCGGCCTGGTAGACGGCGGTGACCAGGGGATCGCTGCCGGTGTACTCCACCTGGGTGTAGGAGTCGGCGGGGAGCACCGCCTGCATGGCCTCCTGGGTGGCGGTCTCATTAGCGGCGGCGATGGGACCCCGGGTGATGTTGTTCACCAGGCTCAGCAGCACGGCGCAGATGGCGCTGATGGCGAACAGCGTCACCACCAGCTGCACGGGGCCGGGCTCTTTTTTCGTTACAACTGCGGTATCGCTCATGACGCGGAACCCTCCTTTGCGGCTTTCTTGGCGGCCTTCTGCTTCTCCTTGAGCTCCTTGGTCATGCCGAAGCGGGCGGGCTTGCACACCTGGTCGATGAACCACACGCAGACGTTCATGATGAGGATGGCGTAGCTCACGCCCTCGGGATAGCCGCCGAAGTAGCGGATGAACACCGTCAGCAGGCCGCAGCCGATGCCATAGACCACCTCGCCCACAGAGCTGGTGGGGCTGGTGACATAGTCGGTGGCCATGAAGAAAGCGCCCAGGAAGAGACCGCCGCCCAGGACCTCATAGAGCATCCAGGTCAGCCGGTCATTGCCCCCCTGGGGGAAGAGGAAGGTGAGCACCGCCACGGTGCCGATAAAGGCCACGGGCACCTGAATACGGATGACGCCCCGGGCGATGAGGTAGATGCCGCCCACCAGCAGCAGGATGGCGGACACCTCGCCGATGCAGCCGCCGATGTTGCCCACCAGCATGTCCTGGAGGGTGGCGTCGGGCAGGATGCCGGAGTGCATGAAGTCCACAGACAGGGGGGTGGCGCCGGTGACGGCGTCGGAGGCGGAAACCAGGCCCGCCCACTCGCCGGGCACGGCCCAGGTGGTCATGGCCACGGGGTAGCTGAGCATCAGGAAGGCCCGGCCGGCCAGGGCGGGGTTGAGGAAGTTCTTGCCCAGGCCGCCGAAGAGCTGCTTGACCACCACAATGGCGAAGAAGTCGCCGATGACCAGGGTCCAGTAGGGCAGGGTCACCGGGCAGACGAAGGCCAGCAGCACGCCGGTGACGGCGGCGGACAGGTCGCCGTTGGTCTGAGTCTTGTGGAGGAGCTTGCGGTAGCCGAACTCAAAGATCTCACAGGCCGCCACAGAGATGACGGTGGCGATGAGGGCCCGGGGGCCGAAGAAGAAGACGGCCGCGCACATGGCGGGCACCAGGGCGATGAGGACGTCCAGCATCAGGGACCGGGTCCCGGTGGGTGAGGAGACGTGGGGGGAGGACGCTACCCCCAGCAGCTTATTCTGTTCGCTCATGCGTTGGCCGCCTCCTTTGCTTTCTGTTTGGCCTGAAGCCCGCGGATTTCAAACTTGGCCATGCGGAAGGTCTGGACCAGGTGGATGCGGGCGGGGCAGATGTAGTTGCAGGAGCCGCACTCTATGCAGTCCATGACGTTGTAGGACTCCACCTTCTCCCAGTCCCGCTTCGTGCTGAACAGGCGCATGTAGAGGGGCATGAGATGCATGGGGCAGGCGTTGACGCACTTGCCGCAGCGGATGCAGGTCTGCTCGGTATCCTGGATGGCGGCCTCGGCGTCGGTGAGGGCCAGGATACAGTTGGTGCCCTTCATCATGGGGGCGGTGAGGTCATACTGGGGGTTGCCCATCATGGGGCCGCCCATGAGCAGGCGCTGGGGCTGGGTCTGGAAGCCGCCGGCCATTTTGACCAGATGCTCAATGGGGGTGCCGATGGGGGCGTTGACATTCAGGGGCCGGGCCATGGCGCCTCCGGTGAGGGTGACGTTGCGGTGGGTCAGGGGCTTGCCCTCGGTGACCGCGTCGTAGATGGCCGAGGCAGTGGCCACGTTGAAGACCGTGACCTTCACGTCTGCGGGCAGGCCGCCGGGGGGCACCTGGCGTCCGGTAATCCGCTGGATGAGCTGCTTTTCCGCGCCCTGGGGGTAGCGGGTCTTGAGAGTCTCGATGTGGATGCCGCTGCCGGCGGGGAGCAGGCTCTTAAGGTGCTCCACCGCGTCGAGCTTGTTGCCCTCGATGCCGATGGTGGCCTCCTGGAGGCCCAGGGCCTTCATGATGAAGCCCACGCCCCCCAGAACTGCCTCCCCCCGCTCCAGCATGAGCCGGTGGTCGGCGGTGATGTAGGGCTCGCACTCCGCGCCGTTGATGAGGATGGTGTCCACCTTGCCAACCGCGCCGGAGAGCTTGACGTGGGTGGGGAAGCCCGCGCCGCCCATGCCGGTGATGCCGGCCTCCTTGACGATGTCGATGATCTCCTGGGGGGTGAGGGCATCCACATTGTCCCGGTGCCGGATGGTGTCGCAGGGGGTGTCCTGGAAATCGTTCTCGATGACCACGGACATCATCTTGCCGCCGCCGGGATGGGGGCGGGGCTCCACGGCCACCACCTTGCCGGAGACGCTGGCGTGGATGGGGGCGCCCAGACCGGCGATCTCGCCGATCTTCTGCCCTACCGTGACCTGGTCTCCCTCGGACACCAGGGGCTTGCAGGGTGCGCCCACATGCATGGACATGGGGATTACCACCTGGGCCGGAGCTTCCTCCAGGGGGATGACCGGCTTACGCTCCGTGGCCTCCTTGTGCTCGGCGGGGTGGACGCCGCCATAAAACTTATGACTCATAGCATCACCTCTGTCATTACTTCAAACCTCTACCTTTCTTCTCCATGTGCTTCCGGCCCGGGGCCGCGGAACAAATGCCCGACGGCGCGAAGCGGCCATTTGTTCTGTGGTCCGTCAGGCCGGAACGCCCTGTGCCTGCGCACAGGACTTAGGCGGTCCGATGCCGGGCCGCCGTTCCCCCTTGATCCTGTACCGGCGCAGCACGCCGGGGAATCACTCCTTATAATAGTACCGCCAGTCGAAAATGTCCAGTGCTTCCAGCGAAAAAAAGCGGAGAAATTCGAGAAGAGTACGTTCCATATTTAAGGCAAAAAACCTGATATTCCTAAATCGTCGGGATGTGGACGGAAAAATATGACACCTTCAAAAAACTGCCAGTTGACAAACGGACTCCGGCGTTGTATGATAAAAGACAAATATCCTGCAAACCGGCGATGAGCGGGTAAGTAGGACGGCCTTGGAAGCACAGAGAGGGGGCGGAGGGTGCAAGCCCCCGTGAGAGGCCGCCTGAACGTCGCCCGTGAGCCGCTCCGCTCAACCTCCTTTATGGTCAGTAGGCGGAGACGGGTCCCCTCCCGTTATCAGGGAAGAGAGTGCGCGGGTGGGCTCTCCGCCCGCGAATTTAGGTGGTACCACGGAGCATGTCTTCGTCCTAATGATTTAGGACGAACGGCGTGCTTCTTTTGTTTCTCCGGGCCGCGCCTGGGGCAGGTACAGCAATACATAGAAGGAGGCTGCGCACATGAAAATGAAAAGCCCGCAAGTGCTTATGGAGTGCCTGCTGGAGCAGGGAGTGGATACCGTTTTCGGCTATCCGGGGGGCACCATCCTGAATATTTACGACGAATTTGAAAGCCACGGCTACAAGGGCAAGATCCGCCACATTCTCACCGCCCATGAGCAGGGGGCGTCCCACGCCGCCGACGGCTATGCCCGGGCTACCGGCAAGGTGGGGGTGTGCTTCGCCACCTCCGGCCCCGGGGCCACCAACCTGACCACCGGCATCGCCACCGCCCATATGGACTCCTCCCCGGTGGTCTTCATCACCGTCAATGTGGGAGAGAGCCTCATCGGCAAGGACTCCTTCCAGGAGGTGGACATCACCGGCATCACCATGCCTATTACCAAGTGCAACTACCTGGTGCGCCGGGCGGAGGATCTGGCCGACATCATCCGGGAGGCCTTTGCTATCGCCCGCTCCGGCCGGCCCGGTCCCGTGCTCATTGACATTCTCAAGAACGTCACCTACGACGAGGTGGACTATGAGCCCCTGCCCCTGGAGCAGCACGCCTCCCACGGCCGGCTGGCGGCCATGCTCCGCCGGGCCTCCCACGACCTGAAGACCCCGGAGCCCGACCACGGAGACATCCAGAAGCTGCTGGACATGATCGCCGAGGCCAAAAAGCCCCTGGTGCTGGTGGGCGGCGGCGTCATCCGCTCCAAGGGGGCTGTGCCCGAGTTCCGCAAGTTCATCGAGACTCTGAATGCCCCGGTGGCCTCCACCATCATGGGCGGCGGGGCCTGTCCGGGGGACCACTCCCTCTTCACCGGCATGGTGGGGATGCACGGCTCCCACGCCTCCAACTTCGCGGTGGACCAGTGCGACCTGCTCATCGGCGTGGGCTGCCGGTTCTCCGACCGGGTGGCCCTGGACCCCGCCACCTTCGCCCGGAACGCCAAAATCGTCCACATCGACATCGACCGGGCGGAGATCGACAAGAATGTCAAAACCAACCACCACATCATCGGGGACGCGAGAAGGGTGCTGCAGCTCCTGAACCAGGGCATGACCCCCCACGACTATCCTGAGTGGAAGGAGTGGGTCTTCTCCCACAAGGAGGTCCCCCTGAAGAAGGACGACATCCTCCACCCCCACGAGGTGCTGGAAACCATCCAGGCCCTGACCGGCGGGCAGGCCATTGTGGCCACTGACGTGGGCCAGCACCAGATGTGGTCGGCCCAGTATTTCCACTTCTCCCGGCCGGGCCAGCTCATCACCTCCGGCGGCTTCGGCACCATGGGCTTCGGCCTGGGGGCCGCCATGGGGGCCAAGCTGGGCAATCCCGACGTGCCGGTGATCCACTGTACCGGCGACGGCTGCTTTCGCATGAACTGCCATGAGCTCTCCACGGTGGAGCACTATCGCATTCCCATCATCACCGTGATCTTCAACAACCGGACCCTGGGCATGGTCCGCCAGTGGCAGCACCTCATCTACGGCGAGCGCTACTCCCAGACCGACCTGGACCGGGGACCCGACTTTGTGAAGCTGGCCGGGGCCTATGGCATTGGCGGGGCCCGGGCGGCCACCCAGCCCGAGTTCGAGGCGGCCCTGAAGACGGCTCTGGACTCCGGCAGGGCCTGGGTCATTGAGTGCGCCATTGACAAGGACGCCATGGTCCACCCCATGGTCCCCGGCAGCACCCCCATCACCGATTTCCTGCTGGACTGAGAAGGAGGGAACATGATGAACACCAATTTCAATGTGACCCGGCGCACCCTGTCCGTCCTGGTGGAGAACGCCGCCGGCGTGCTCTCCCAGGTTTCCCGGCTCTTCTCCCGGAAGGGCTACAACATTGAGTCTCTGGCCGTGGGCACCACCGACGACCCCCAGGTCTCCCGCATCACCATCGAGGTCATGGCCGACCAGGCCATGGCGGAGCAGATCATGAACCAGCTGCGCAAGCAGTTCCCCGTCTACTCGGTGCAGGAGCTGCTTCCGGAGCGGTCCATCCGCCGGGAGCTGGTGATGTTCAAGGTGAAGGCCGAGAACGCCGACACCCGGAACGAGGTCATTCAGATCGCCAATATCTTCCGGGCCTCCATTATCGACGTATCCCTGGCCTCTCTGACGCTGGCTCTCATCGGGGACGAGTCCAAGGCCGACGCCATGCAGAAGCTGCTGGAATCCTTCGGCATTCTGGAGCTGGTCCGCACCGGCATGGTGGCCCTGGAGCGGGGCGCCTACACCATCAGCGACGAGAACAAAGAAAAGGCCGAATTTAATCTCGGTAAAGCCGCGCTGTAACGCTCCCTTCGGCCTTTTCTTGGGGCCCCCGCGCAGCGGGGCGCGCCGTCAGGCGCGTACAAGGCTTTGGGCCACAGGCCCGAAGCCTTGGCGCAGGGGCGATTCATTCGCCCCGAGCATGTAAAAAACCGGGGCCCCCACAGAATGGCACATTCTGTGGGGAAAAAGGCCGAATTTAACTTGGGTAGGGCGGCGCTGTAACCCCCTTGGCCCATACTGATTCCTGATCTCCGCGAAGCGGAGCGACACGGAAAAAACCAGCTGATTGTATCACAGTTATCATTCTTTGAAACGCTGCTGTGGTAGAATGAGGCGGCATAAATCGCTGGGAATTATGAATCTTACGGAAATACAAAGGAGTGTATCACCAATGGCAAAGATGTACTACGAAAAGGACTGCGAGCTGAGCTATCTGGATGGCAAGAAGATCGCCATCATCGGCTACGGCTCCCAGGGCCACGCCCACGCCCTGAACCTGAAGGATTCCGGCTGTGATGTGTGCGTGGGCCTGCGGGAGGGCTCCAAGAACTGGGCCAACGCCGAGAAGGCCGGCCTCACCGTCAAGAACATCCCCGAGGCCGCCAAGTGGGCCGACATCGTGATGATGCTCATCAACGATGAGGTTCAGGCCGAGGTCTACAAGAAGGACATCGCCCCCTACCTGGAGGAGGGCAACGCCCTGGCCTTCGCCCACGGCTTTAACATCCGCTACCAGCAGATCGTGCCCCCCGCCGGCGTGGATGTCTTCATGGCCGCCCCTAAGGGCCCCGGTCACACCGTCCGCTCCACCTATGTCAGCGGCAAGGGCGTGCCCTGCCTGGTGGCCGTGGAGCAGAACGCCACCGGCAACGCCTATAAGATCGCTCTGGCCTATATCGCCGGCATCGGCGGCGCCCGGGCCGGCGTCATGGAGACCACCTTCCACGACGAGACCGAGACCGACCTCTTCGGCGAGCAGACGGTGCTCTGCGGCGGCGTGGTGGACCTGATGCGCTGCGGCTTCGAGGTGCTGGTGGAGGCCGGATATGAGCCGGAGAACGCCTACTTCGAGTGTATCCACGAGATGAAGCTCATCATCGACCTCATCAACAAGGGCGGCGTGGCCGCCATGAACTACTCCATCTCCGACACGGCGGAGTTCGGCGAGTACGTCTCCGGCCCCCGGGTCATCCCCCACGAGGAGACCAAGGCCCGGATGCGGGCGGTGCTCTCCGACATCCAGGACGGCACCTTTGCCGGCAAGTGGATCGCCGAGAACAAGAACGGCCGCACCTTCTTCAACTCCAAGCGGGATCAGCTCAAGAAGCACCAGATGGAGATCGTGGGCGAGGAGCTCCGCAAGAACATGATCTGGGGCGGCGACAAGGATCTGGATACTGCCTCCAACTAACACCGGGCACGAGCCCAGCGAAGCGGGTCGCGCCCGGAGAGGAGGCGCAAGGGATCGGACTTTGCGCCGACGAGGGGCGGAGATAAGGACCTGGACGCTGCCTCCAACGAATCCCGCCTCCGCATTCAAAACAGCAAAAACCCGCCCCTGGTGAAGTCCCTGGGGGCGGGCTTTTTTGCGTCAGAGGGCTCCCTGCGGGCTCCTCCAGGGCCAGCAGCCATTGGGTAAAGGCATCCTTTCTCTAGGGCTTGTTTGAAACATGTCAACATGCCCAACCGGCGGGTCTTTTGCCCCCTGGACGGCGCAATTTTTCCTTGAAATCCGCCAGGATTCCTGCGAAAAAATTGCTTGCCAGAGGCCCAAAATCCCTCGCTGCCGGGCAGGCCAGGGGAGCCGTTAGACGGTGGCGATCAGCAGGCCGGGCCGGGCCTCCCCGGCGGTCTCTGTGACGGAGAGGCCCAGCAGGGCGGCCAGGCCCTCGGCGGTGACGCAGTAGTTGCCGGGGGTCATCAGAACGGCGGGGAGTTCCACGGCCTGGCCGTCCACCCGGACGGTGAGGTTGACCTCAGAGAAGGCGGGGGGCATGGTGGAGTCCTCCACGGACGCACCGGCATAGGCGGCGCCCCGGGTGAGGACCACGCCGTTGTCCCAGGACAGGTCGAAGGCGGCGGCAGTGTTCTTCAGGGCGCAGGCCAAATCCCGCAGGCGGAACCAGCTGGCATCCCCCTGGGTGTAGACGAAGGCCTCCCCCACCAGGACGCCGTCCACGCTGACGTTCTGGTTCTGGGCGGCGGCGTTGGCCTGGGCTTGGGCCGCCAGGGCGTCATAGTCGGCCAGGTTGTAGCTCTCGGCGTAGGGCGGGTCCAGCAGGCCGTCGTTGATATAGCCGATGAGCTCGGCCCGGCGGGGATCGTCCTCGCTGAGGTCCACCCCCACGATCCGCCAGTTGTTGTCCACCTCCGGGGCCACGGGGGAGTGCGCAGCGAAGTAGGCCACGATCATATCCCGGATGGAGTTGGAGGACTCCCACTCCCTGGCGCCGGAGATGATACCCTGGGCCTTGAGGGCAGAGGAGTAGCGGTAGTTGTTCACCGCCAGGGTCAGGACCTGATTATCCTGGAGGGGCTGGCCCTGGAACATGACGTTCTGGATGCGCTCCCCCTTGGGCTTGGACAGGTCGATCTCGTAGTCCACACCAGCGAACATATCGTAGAGGTAGTCGGGGTACTCGGGGTCGAAGGAGATGTTGATGTCCCCCTCCTTCCACTGGTTGTAGCACTCGGCGGACCACTCCATGTAGGCCTTGAGCTCGGCACCGGTGACGGAGACCCGGTAGAGGGTGTTGTCAAACTTGTAGATGTCGAAGATGTTGCCGTAGTTGATGTCGCCCTCGGGCAGGTCGCTGGTATCCTTGAAGAGGGCGGCAGCGGAGACGTCTGCGCCGGAGTTCTCCAGCTGAATCTTGTTGATGAGGTCCATGACGGCGGTATCCATCACCCGTCCGGCGGGGATGCCGTGAATCTCGTTCTCCGGCTGGAACCTGGCGGTGGTGGAGCCCAGCGGGGGCAGGGGCTCGCCACTTTCGTCGGTGCCGCCGGCGATATAGTCGATGGTCCTCTGGTGGGCCTCGGCCACCAGGGGGATGTCCCGGATTTCCTGGCTGGGCTCCACGCCTTCCATGTCCACGATGGTGACGGCGCTGCCCACCACGTTGTTGCCGGCGTCCAGGGTCAGGTCAAAGCGGGCGATCTCCCGGCCGCCGTTGCGGACGCCGCCGATGACGGTGTTCCCCTGCTTCTCATTGACGGTGGTATGGTTGTGGGCCACCTGGAGCACGTCGATCTCCGGGTTGTCGTCCAGAATCTTCTGGGCAGAGTCGGAGCCGCCCTCCTCGTCAAATTCGGCGTACATGCCCATGTGGGCGGAGACCACGATGACGTCGGCCTGATCACCGATTTCGCCGATGGCCCGGCCCACGGCCACGTTGGCGGCCTCATAGGCGGCATCGTCGATGCCCTCCTTGCCTCCGTCCCAGATGGGCACGTCGGGGGTGACCACCCCGATGACGGCCACCCGGATCCCGTCCCGCTCTACGATGGTCCAGCCGGCCCCGGTGACCAGCGCGCCGGCGGCGTCGGTGACATTGGCGGCCAGGACGGGGAATTCGGCCTGGGAGAGGATGGCCTGCATGGTGGGAATGCCCCAGTTGAACTCGTGGTTGCCCAGGGTCATGGCGTCGTAGCCCATGTAGTTCATGGCGGTGATGACGGGGTGGGGCTCCTGGGGGGTCTTGTTGTAGAGATCATCGGTCATAATAGTGCCCTGAATGTCGTCGCCTGCGTCGATCAGGATGGCGTCTGGGTCCTCGGCGCGGACCTGCTGGATGTAGGTGTAGAGCCGGGCCATGCCGTTGTTGGAGGTCTCGCTGTTGTCCTCGTAACTGAAGCCCCAGATGTTGCCGTGCAGATCTGAGGTGCCCAGGATGGTGAGATGCTTCTCTCCGGAATTTCCCTCTGCGGCCAGGGCGGCGGAGGGAAGCAGGGAGAGTCCCATGCTCAGGGTGAGCAGGATTGGGAGCAGCCGCTTATCAAATTTCATCGTCCTATCCTCCTTATCGTTTGTCTGCGGTGGGCCGGGTGACGCAAATCCATTCTATCAGCTCACGGAGAAAAAACAAGTCGCGCAGCCAGTATATTTGTTCCCTTTGCCAGAGTGGAAGCCTGGGGCCTGCGGTATGGGCCTTCCCCGCAGGTCCATTCGGCGCCCCGCCGCACCAAACCCTCCGGCGCACATAGAATGGAGTGGACACCTGGGCGGAGGTACCCCCCGCCGCCCGTGCGCCATCCGACACCATTCTTAGGAGGTATTGCAATGCCTGAAAAGGTCGTGCCCGGTCCCGTGCAGGACAACGCCTGTATCCGGGAGGCCGTGTGCATACACACGAAAAAAATCTTCGATAGCTGCCGGGATAAAGACTGCATCGAGGACCTTCGGTTCTATCCCACCCAGGGCTCCCAGAGCGCCATTGAGCGGGCCATCAGCATTAAGCCCGGGTCGGCGGAACTGCTCTATGTATACATTGATGTGGAGCCTGTGGGCTTCAACCGGGGCTTCTACACGGTGGACGTACGCTACTTCTACCGGGTCACCGCCGCCGCCTTTGTGGGGGCCGCCCGGCCGGTGGAGATCTGCGGCCTGTGCGTCTTTGACAAGCGGGTGATCCTCTTCGGCAGCGAGGGGAACGCCAAGATTTTCAGCTCCGAGGCCAGCTTCGGCTGCCTGGACGAGCAGAACCTCAGCAAGAGCAGCCTTCCCACTGCCGTGGTGGAGGCCGTGGACCCCATCGTCCTGAGCATGAAGCTGGTGGATGTGTGCGAGTGCCGCCCCTGCGACTGTGAGCTCACGGACATTCCCCCCTGCATCTGCGCCTGCTTCGGCAGCGACCTGTGCTTCGGCGGGGAGGGCAAGCGGGTCTATGTCACCCTGGGCCAGTTCTCCATCATCCGCCTGGAGCGGGAGACCCAGCTGCTGATGCCGGCCTACGACTACTGTATGCCGGAGAAGGAGTGTGCCTGCGGCTCCTGCGGCGAGGAGGACCCCTGCGAGGTCTTCCGCCACGTCAAGTTCCCTGTGGACGAATTTTTCCCGCCCAACAGCTTCTCCTGCGGCGACGGCCATGACCCCATCCCCGGCTGCTGCCGGTAGGCTGAACCGTAAGGCCCATAAGCACAACAGGCGCACCGGACATTCCGGTGCGCCTGTATTATCTCCTATGATCTCCGGACCCGGCCTGGCTTGGCGTTCTTCTTGGGCTTTGGCTTAGCCCAGCCCGCCTTCCGCCTGGGCTGGGGGTCGTTGTGCTCACCCCGTTTCCCCTTCTGCTTGTACCGCTTCTCCTCCGGCTTACGGCCCCCCTTCCGGGCTGGGCCTCCTCCGCTGCGGGCCGGATGGCCGGGCCGCAGCAGGCACTCCTTTCCATAGCCGATCAGGTCCTCCCGGTGAGCCTCCCGCAGGGCCTCCAGCACCAGAGGGCGCTTCTCCGGGCGCTTCCACTGCATCAGAGCCCGCTGCATGGCCTTGTGGCGGGGATCGGTGGGGACGAAGACCGGCTTCATAGTCCGGGGGTCCAGGCCGGTATAGTACATACAGGTAGAGAGCGTCCCCGGCGTGGGGTAGAAGTCCTGGACCTGCTCCGGCTGGCGGCCCCAGCGGTTGAGCTGCTCCGCCAGCTTCACCGCGTCGCCCAGGGTGCATCCCGGGTGGGAGGACATGAGATAGGGCACCAGGTACTGCTCTTTGCCGTACCGCCGGTTCAGGCGCTCATACTTCTGCCGGAATTTTTCATAGATCTCGATGTGGGGCTTGCCCATCTCGTCCAGGACCTCGTTGACGCAGTGCTCCGGGGCCACCTTGAGCTGGCCGGAGACGTGGTGCTGCACCAGATCGGCAAAAAACTCCCCACCGGGGTCCTTCATCATGTAGTCGAAGCGGATGCCCGAGCGGATGAAGACCTTCTTCACCCCCGGCAGCTGCCGCAGCTTCCGCAGGAGGCTCAGGTAGTCGGTGTGGTCGGCGTCCAGGTTGGGACAGGCCGCGGGGGACAGGCAGGCCCGGTGCCGGCACAGCCCCGCTTTCAGCTGCTTCTGACAGGAGGGCCGCCGGAAGTTGGCGGTGGGTCCCCCTACATCGTGGATATAGCCCTTAAAGCCGGGGTGACAGGTGAGCTCCGCCGCCTCCCGGAGGACGCTCTCGTGGCTGCGGGAGGTAACCATGCGCCCCTGGTGGAAAGCCAGGGAGCAGAAATTGCAGGCCCCGAAGCAGCCCCGGTTGTGAATCACCGAGAAACGGACCTCCTCAATGGCGGGGACGCCCCCCAGGGCGTCGTACATGGGGTGGGGCTCCCGGACGTAGGGGAGGGCGAAGACGTCATCCAACTCCTGGGTGTCCAGAGGCATGGCCGGGGGGTTGCAGATGAGGAGCCGGTCCCCGTGGCGCTGGAGGATGGCCCGGCCCACGATGGGGTCGTGCTCGTCGTACTCCACCATGTTGGCCTGGGCGTAGGCCCGCTTGTCGGCCCGTACCGTCTCAAAAGATGGGACCTCCACCATAGGATAGGCGCACTCCCCTGGGTGGCGGCCCAGGAAGCAGGTGCCCTTGACGCCGGTAATTTCTGAGATGGGCGTACCCGAGGCCAGCCGGGCGGCGATCTCCCGGGTGGCCCGCTCCCCCATGCCGTAGACCAGCAGGTCGGCCTGGGCGTCCAGGAGAACGGAGCGCCGGACCTTATCCTCCCAGTAGTCATAGTGGGCGAAGCGCCGGAGGCTGGCCTCCAGTCCGCCGAGAATCAGGGGGATGTCTCCAAAAACCTCCCGGACCTTGTTGGCGTAGACGATGGAGGCCCGGTCGGGGCGCAGGCCGGTCCGCCTGCCCGGAGAGTAGGCGTCCTCGGTCCGGCGGCGCTTGGCCACAGTGTAGTGGGCCACCATGGAGTCCAGGTTCCCTGCGGAGAGCATCACCCCCAGCCGGGGCCGTCCCAGAGCGGTGAATGCCTCCGGGGAGCGCCAGTCCGGCTGGGCCAGGACGGCCACCCGGTAGCCCTCAGCCTCCAGCACCCGGGAGATGATTGCCGGGCCGAAGGAGGGGTGGTCCACATAGGCGTCCCCGGTGATGACCAGGAAGTCATAGTCCTCCCAGCCGCGGGCGCGCATATCGGTTTTGGAGACGGGGAGGAATTGGGTGTTCATAACAGTTTCCCTCAATATCTTCAAAATGTTCCGGAACCCCTTCCGGCTGGGAGCCAGACCCTGGAAGAGGACCTAGATTACCCCCGGCGGGGGTCCTCCCCATAGCCGATGTACTTCTCCAGCAAATCCAGGGGGACCCGGCTGCCGGCGGCGCTGCCCACCCGGTAAAAGCCGTAGCGCTTGTAAAACCGCTGGGCCACCAGGTTGTCGGGGGCGCACCGCAGCCGGAGGCGGGTCCGGCCCAGGGGCCGGTAGACCGACACCGCCTGTCCGATAAGCTGAACCCCCAGACCCCGCTTCCGGTAGTCCGGCAGCATGTAGACGAAGGGGATGCAGCCAATG
This sequence comes from uncultured Intestinimonas sp., assembly GCF_944387725.1. Classification (GTDB taxonomy): domain Bacteria; phylum Bacillota; class Clostridia; order Oscillospirales; family Oscillospiraceae; genus Intestinimonas. Next base: position 22,531 of record NZ_CALXGA010000022.1, read on the forward strand.
CCCTGGCCGGCCTCCCGGCCCAGGTCCAGATGGAGCAGCCCCACCAGCTTCTCCCCCAGCATGGCGCAGGTCAGGGCCCGCCGGTCCTGCCGCCACTGGGCCAGGGCGTCGGCGGCAAAGGCGTCCCCATCGTAGTTCTCCCAGGAGCCGTGGATGTCCAGCCACGCCTCCTCCCGGCACTGGCGGAAGAAAGCCTCCTCCCGCTCCATGTCCAGGGGGCGGAACCACAGGTTTGCGTCGGCCATGCTGCCGGTGTCCTGCCGCCACCAGCGCTGCCGGGCGAAGGTGGAGATCTCCTCCGGCAGATGGCTGGCGTCGTCATGGAAAACCACCCGGACCTCCTCCCCCCGGAACTCCAGCAGGGAGACGGCGGTGTTGTCGCTGTGGGGCAGATTGGCGGACTCGGCGATACTCAGCCCCTGGAAGACGGCCAGGGCGTTTCGGATGGCGGTGCCGTGGCACACCACCGCCACCGTCTGGCCGGGATGGCTGCCGGCGATCTGCCGCAGGGCGCCGGAGATGCGCTCCCGCAGGATTTGGAATGTCTCTCCCCCCTCCACCTGCCAACGCGCATCGGTGGCGTTGAAAAAGCCAAGCTGCCCGGCGTCGGTGCGGGCCACCTCCCCCCAGGTCCTGTCCTCCCATACTCCCATGGAGACCTCCCGGAGGTCCCTGCGGGCGGCGAGGGTCAGCCCCTTGGGCCGGTAGATGGCTTGGGCGGTGGTGCAGGTGCGAAACAGATCGCTGGAGTAGACCGCGTCCACCGGGATGTCTGTAAAGCGGTGGGCCAGGGCGGCAATCTGCCGGTAACCGTTGTCCGTCACCAGGCTGTCATACTGTCCATGGATGCGGCGGTAGAGGTTTCCCTCGGCCTCCGCATGGCGGACCAGATAGAGTTTTGTCGCAGTTGTGCTCATAGAAACCTTCTCTCTCAAGCATACTCATTCCCGATACCCGGCCAGGGCCCGGTGGACCACGTCCTCGAAACTCTCAGTCGCCCCCCAATCGAAGCGGAACAGCCCCTCTCCCCCGCCGCCGCCGATGCAGCGCACCCGGGTCCGGCCGGTGAAGTCGTCCAGAATCACCGTGAGGGTCAGACGGTTGCCCGCCCGGTAGTAGTGCTTTTCATAGACGTCCACCACGCAGCGGCAGCCGTCGGCGCTCTCCACAGTATGGCTCCCGATGAGGGTCCCCGTGATGCTGTCGGTCACCGCCTGGAAAACCCGGTCCTGGCACTGGTCCAGGTCCAGGGAGACAAAATAGCTCTGCTCCATGGGATTCCCCCCTATTCCCAGGGCCGGACGGCCCCGGTGAGCTCCGAGATGCGGCTGAGCCCCTGGGCCTCCGCCAGAGCCAGGAGCTCGTCCCGGATCCGCACGGGAGCGTAGACGTCGGCAAAGGAGGCGGTGCCCACCGCCACCGCCGTAGCCCCGGCCAGCATCAGCTCGGCGGCGTCGGTCCCGGTGGAGACCCCTCCCATGCCCAAAATGGGCAGGTCCACAGCGGCGCGGACCTCCCACACCATGCGGACGGCCACCGGCAATACCGCCGGGCCGGAGAGCCCCCCGGTGTTCATCTTCAGGATGGGCCGCCGGGTCTTCACATCAATGCGCATCCCCCGGATGGTGTTGATGAGGCTCAGGGCGTCGGCCCCCGCCCCGGCTGCCGCCCGGGCAATCTCGGCGATGTCAGTGACGTTGGGGGAGAGCTTCACCATCACGGGGACGGCGGCGTGGCGCTTGGCCACCTCTGTGACCTCGGCGGCCAGCTCGGGCCGGGTGCCGTAGGCCAGACCCCCCGCCTTCACATTGGGGCAGGAGATGTTGACTTCAATCATGTCCACCCCAGCCGCAGAGAGCTTTTCACACATCCCGCCGTACTCCTCTGGGGTGTTCCCCGAGATGTTGGCGATGACCTTCACATCGTGCTTTCGGAGCTCGGGGAGCTCCTGGGCGATAAATGTGTCCACACCAGGGTTCTGGAGACCCACAGAGTTGAGAATGCCCATAGGGGTCTCGGCGATTCGGGGGGCGGGGTTGCCCTCCCGGGGCTGGGGGGTCAGGCCCTTGACGCAGATGGCCCCCAGCTCGCTCAGGTCAAAAAACTGCCCGTACTCCCGGCCAAAGCCAAAGGTCCCCGAGGGAACCACAATGGGGTTCTTGAGCTCCACTCCGGCCAGGTCCACCCTCTGGTCAAGCATCCCAGCTCACCTCCTCCGCCCGAAAGACCGGGCCGTCCTTGCAGACGTGCTTCCGGCGTCCGTCGGCCATGTCGCAGGCGCACACCAGGCAGGCCCCCACGCCGCAGCCCATGCGCTCCTCCAGGGAGACCTGGCAGCCCACGCCGTAGGTTTGGCACACCTGGGCAACCGCCCGGAGCATGGCCTTGGGCCCGCAGGCCAGGACCTCCGGCGGCGCTGGCCGCCCGGAGCACCCGGTGCACAGTACCGGATCACAGGTCCCGCAGGCCTGGGCCTGCAAAAACTCCTCCACCAGCTCAGTGACGAAGCCCTTCCGCCCGGTGGAGCCGTCGTCGCTGATGACGTTCAGGGACCGGCAGCAGTCGATGAAGTCCCCGGTGAGCATCCGGCGCCCCTCGTCCCGGAAGCCCAGGACGGCGTGGACCTCCTTCCCAAGGCGGGCGGCCTCCTGGGCGCAGCCCAGCATGGGGGGCACACCGATGCCGCCCCCCACCACCAGGAGCCGCCGGCCCGAGAGGTCAAAGCCGCGGCCCAGGGGGCCCAGCACGTCCACCCGGTCCCCCGGCTTCCGGCGGGAGAGCCAGGCGGTGCCCGCCCCCCGGACCTCAAAGACCACCCGAAGCGTATTCTCCCCCCACTGGCAGACCGAAATGGGCCGGCGCAGAAGCCGCTCCCCGCCGCACTTGAGGTGGACAAACTGGCCGCAGGAAACCTGGGCGGCCATAGCCTCCCCCGTCTCCAGGGTCATGGAATAGGCGAACTCATTCAGGCGGACCAGCTCCGCCACCGTACATTCGGCTTGGATTGGCATGGCAGCTTCCCCTTTCTTGCGTGTGGAGCCCCGGTCAGCTCCGGTCCTGTCTCTCCCTGTCCCGCTCCAGCCAGCGGGGGTCCCGGTAGAACTCGTACCGCCCGCACTGGGGACACAGGTAGAGGTCCGCCCGGGCGCACAGGTAGTTGAGCCGGGCCGGCAGCAGGGCCGGGCTCAGAAATTCCAGCGCCGCCCCGCAGGCGGGGCAGCGTTTTTCCGTCGATTCCTTGCGTGCTTCTTCCATGCTCAACCCTCCCAATCCGGCTTGTCCGGGTCCCTGCCCAGCCAGCGCCGCTTTTTCTTTTTCTCCGGCCGGACGGGCTCCGGGACGGGCGCTTCCTCCGGCTCCGGGCTCTTTTGCGCCGGGAGGCAGGTCGTGCCGCAGGAGGGACACTGCTCGCTCTTCCCCATCCTCCGGCAGCGGGGGCAGAAGTAATCGGGCAGAGACTCGATGTATGTTCGACGCTCCTGGGCCCGCTGGGCCTCCTGGAGGCGGGCCTCCCGGTCCTCCTCCCGCTCGAAGAAGTCGAAATGGCCGCAGGCGGGGCAGCGGTACAGGGCGGCCTCGAACACCTCGATCCTCCAGCCCACTATATCATCCCGCACCCGGAAGTCCCGGAGATATTGGGATTCCTGGCCGCAGCAGCCGCACCGCCTGGGCGGACGGTTCCTCTCCATAGGGCCTCCTTTCTCCGGGTCTAGGGCTTGTTTGAAACATGTCAACATGCCCAACCTGCGGGTCTTTTGTCCCCTGGACGGCGCAATTTTTCCTTGAAATCCGCCAGGATTCCTGCGAAAAAATTGCTTGCCAGCCGCCCAAAATCCCTCGCTGCTGGACACATCGCCAATTTTCAATCAAGCCCTAGCGGATGGTCACATACGCGCCGATGGCGTCCCGCATCTCCTCTGCGGCGGCCCGGGCGGCCTCCTGGTAGTCCAGGCCGTCCCGCCCGGTCTTCTGCCAGGCGCACATAATGGACCGGGAGGCGTTGACAATGGCCCCGCGGCCCTCCCCATCAAAGGCATATTGGACATCCTGGGCGGTCCCCCCCTGGGCCCCGTAGCCGGGGACCAGGAAGAAGGTGTGGGGCAGGCGGGCCCGCAGCTCGGCGAGCTCCTCTGGGTAGGTGGCACCGGTGACCGCCCCCGTCAGGCCGTAGCCGTATTTCCCGCGGCTGTCCGCCCCCAGCTTTTCGGCCATATCTCCCAGGAGCTGATAGACCTTTTTCTCCCCGGCAGTGAGGTTCTGGAGCTCCCCGGAGCCAGGGTTGGAGGTCTTGGCCAGAAGGAAGAGGCATTTTCCATAGGTTTTGCAGGTCTCCACAAAGGGCTCCAGGGTGTCGGAGCCCATGTAGCCGTTGAGGGTGACGCAGTCGGCCCCGAACGCGGAGAGGGTCTTCCCCCCCACCTGGGTCTCCCCCAGCCAGGCGTCGGCGTAGGCCTGGGCGGTGGAGCCGATGTCCCCCCGCTTGATGTCGGCGATGACAAAGAGGCCCTTCTCCCTGGCGTAGGCGATGGTACGGGCCAGGACGGCCATGCCGTGCCAGCCCAGCCGCTCGTAGTAGGCCGCCTGGGGCTTCACGGCGGGGACCACGTCACACAGGGCGTCCATGAGGCCCTGGTTGAACTGCCACACCGCCTGGGCGGCCCCCTCCAGGGTCTCGCCGTACCGGCCATAGGCCTCCTTCAGGATATGGGGCGGAATCTGCTCCGGCTTGGGGTCCAGGCCGGCCACGGTGGGGTTCTGCTTCTGGATGATCTGCTCCTGTAAGCGGTCAAAAGACATGTTCAGCGCCCTCCCTCATCTCGATAGACAATCCTGCCGTCCACGATGGTGTATTTGACCCTTCCCTTCAGCCGCTTTCCGGCGTAGGGGGTGTTCCTCCCCTTGGAGGCGAACTGCTCCGGGTCCACCGTCCACTCCTGGTTGGGATCGAAAATGGTAAAGTCCGCCGCCCCCCCCAGGCTCAGCCTCCCCCTGGGAATGCGCAGGATGCAGGCCGGGTGGAAGGTGAGCTTTTTCAGCAGGTCAGACAGGTCCAGCCTCCCGGTGTGGTAGAGGGCCGTGAGGGTCACCCCCAGGGCGGTCTCCAGCCCCACCATGCCGCTGGGGGCCTCGGCCAGAGGCCGGGCCTTCTCCTGGGCGGCGTGGGGGGCGTGGTCGGTGGCGATGACGTCGATGGTGCCGTCCTGGAGGCCCCGGATGATAGCCTCCACGTCCTTTTTGGTCCGCAGGGGCGGGTTGACCCGGGCCAGACTCCCCTGGGAGAGGACCTCCTCCTCGGTGAGGGTGAAGTACTGGGGGCAGGTCTCGCAGGTGATGGCCACCCCATTCTTTTTAAACTGTCGGACAATATCCACGCTGCCGGCGGTGGAGATGTGGCAGATGTGGACAGCTCCGCCGGTCTCCTCGGCCAGCATGGCGTCCCGCATGACCATCAGTTCCTCGGCGATGGCCGGCCGGCCCGGGAGGCCCAGGGCCCGGGAGACCCGGCCCTCGTTGACGGCGTAATTGCGGACCATGCTGGCGTCCTCACAGTGGGAGAGGATGGTGAGCCCCGCCCGCCGGGCCCGGATGAGGGCATCCCGCAGGAGGTTTGCGTCCTGGACGGGCACGCCGTCGTCGGAGAGGGCGGGGACCCCCGCCTCCTTCAGGGCCTGGGCGTCGGTCAGGGCCTCCCCCTGCTCCCCCATGGACACCGCCCCGATGGGCCACACCCGGACCCCGCAGCACGCCGCCGCCCGGTCCCGAATCCAACGCACCCGCTCCGGCGTGTCGGTGACCGGCCGGGTGTTGGGCATACAGGCCACGGAGGTAAAGCCCCCCCGGGCCGCCGCCTCCGTGCCGCTGGCGATGTCCTCCTTGTACTCAAAGCCGGGCTCCCGCAGGTGGACGTGCATATCCACCAGCCCGGCACAGACCGTCAGCCCCCGGGCGTCCAGCACCTTGGCGTCCGGCGCCCGCAAATCGCTGCCGATGACGGCCAGCCGGCCGTCCTCCACCAGAATATCCATCACACCGCCGATCCCCCCCACTGGGTCCACCAGCCGGCCCTTTTGGATGAGCAGCTTCACATCATCGCTCCTTTCCGGACCGGGCGGGGTACGTCCCCCGTCCCGGCTGTGCGTCCATTCCTCCGCCCCCTCCGGGGGCACAGAAAAGGGGCGTGCGGCGCCCCCATTCTGTCATTGATTTGGCAGACAATATTATAAAAGATACCGCAGCGTTTGGCAATGGATTTTTTGTGAATCCGGGACATACTAAGGCGGGACCTGAAAAGGAGGGAAAGAACATGGACGCAAAGCACACCATGCGGAACATCGGCCTGGGCATGGCTGCCGGGGCGGCGCTGGGGATGCTGCTGGCCCCCCAGAAGAAGACCTGGAAGGCCACCGCGAAGAAGGCGGCCCGGGCCGCTGAGGACGCGGCGGAGAACCTGTCTCAGCGCCTGGGAATGTAGCCGCAAAAAAGGGATGGAGGACTGCGGCAGGCAGTTCTCCATCTTTTTATCCGGCGGCTTCCAGGGCTTGTTTGAAAATTGGCGATGTGTCCAGCAGCGAGGGATTTTGGGCCGCTGGCAAGCAATTTTTTCGCAGGAATCCTGGCGGATTTCAAGGAAAAATTGCGCCGTCCAGGGGGCAAAAGACCCGCTGATTGGGCATATTGACATGTTTCAAACAAGCCCTAGTCGGCACGGACCTCGCTGGCCGCTGCGGGGGCGGCCTCCGCCGGGAAGCCCGCCCGGGCGATGCCCCGCCGGAGCCAATTTCCCCGGAAATAGTAGACCAGGTAGAGGGCCGAGGTGACCCCCCAGCTGATGGGGTAGCTCACCAGGATGGTCTCTAGGGCCGGGTAGCGGGAGAGCCCACCAGCACCCAGACCACCCGCAGGACGCACACCCCGCCGCAGGTGAGCAGCATGGGCTTCAGGGCGTCCCCGGCCCTGCGGGCCGCGCCGGAGAAGATCTCAATGCACACAAACAGCAGATAGAAGGGGGAGATGTACCACATCATGTGGGTCCCCAGGGCGATCACCGCCCCGTCGGGGCTGAACAGCCGCAGCAGCACCGGCGCGGCCAGGCAGTAGACCAGGCTGATGCCGAGGCTCACCCCGGCGGTCAGGGCCAGGCAGGCCCGCACCCCCTGGCGCAGGCGCTGGTACTTCCCCGCCCCGAAGTTCTGGCTGACAAAGGTGGTGATGGACACGCCGAAAGCGCTGGAGATCATCCAGTAGAAGCCGTCGATCTTCTCAAAGGCGGTATAGGCCGCCACCGTCACGGTGCCGAAGAGGTTCAACCGGGACTGGAGGACCATGTTGGAGACGGTGTACATATTGGACTGGATGCCGGCGGGCAGGCCGATGCGGAGGATGGCCAGCAGCTTCTCCCGGTGAAAGCGCACCTCCCGGGGGCTGACGCTGTAGACGCTGCCCGGCCGGAGGAGGGAGAGGGCCACCAGCACGGCGCTGACCACCTGGGAGAGCACCGTGGCCAGGGCCGCCCCGAAGACGCTCAGGCCCAGCACCGCCACGAAGAAGAGGTCCAGCACAATGTTGGTCAGGCAGGCGGCCATGAGGAACCAGAGGGGGCGTCTGGTGTCCCCCACCGCCCGGAGGATGCTGGCCCCGATGTTGTAGAGGAAGGAGGCCGCTGTCCCGCAGAAGTACACCCTCAGATAGACCACGGCGTAGTCCATCACCTCCTCCGGGGTGTCCATCAGCCGGAGGGCGGGGCCGGAGAAGCGGATACCGGCGGCGGTGATGACCGCCCCGGCAGCCAGGGCCAGGGCCACGGCGGTGTGGACGGCCTCATAGACGTCCTCCCCCTGCCGGGCGCCGTAGTGCTGGGCGATGACCACCGTGGCCCCGGAGGAGACGCCCACAAAGAGGTTCACCAGGAAGCTGATGATGATGGCGGTGGAGCCCCCCACCGCCCCCAGGGCGGCGGTGCCCACATAGTTTCCCACGATGATGGCGTCCACAGTGTTGTAGAGCTGCTGAAAAAACGTCCCCAGCAGAATGGGGAAAAAGAACGAGAGCAGGGGCCGCAGAATGGGCCCCTCGGTAAGTCTGATTCTGCACCGGCAGGACTTCCCTTCGTCACAAAGAGGTTCCCGCCGCCGGGCCTTCGGCCCGCCGGCGGGACGCGGACACCACTATAGCAGGTTCTGCCCGTTGATGTCAAGATGGAAGGCCAGACCGAAAAACTCCGCCGCCTTCCGGCAGAGGATCATCCGCTGCAAAAAGATCTCAAAGTAGTCCATGACGGCGCAGACCCCGGTGTTGATGCTCAGGGAGAGGGTCACCGTCCCCTGGCCCCGGTCCAGGGTCAGGTCGGAGCGCTCCACGGCGTAGTTGACCCGGTCGTGGATGTCAAAGTTGATGGTGTCCCGGTTACGGACCCGGCTGCGGCGCACGTCGGTCTTGTCCGCCAGCAGCAGCGCCGCCGCAATGGCGTTCACCGGGAAGGCGGTGGGGTCGTCGTGGTGGCCGATGGCGGTGATGACCGCCGCCACATGGGCCGGCTCCATGCCCATCTTGTCCAGAATGCGGAAGGCCATCACCGCCCCGGTCTGGGCGTGGTCGTTGCGGTTGACCACGTTGCCGATGTCGTGCATATAGGCGGCGATGCGGCACAGCTCCACCGTGGTCCCGTCGTAGTCCAAATCTTGCAGCAGGTCCCCCGCCACCTTGGCGCACCGGCCCACATGGGCGAAGCTGTGTTCGGTGTAGCCCAGGGCCAGCAGGGAGGCGTCCGCCTGGGTGATGTAGGTCTGAATCTCCTGAGACTGCTTGACTGCCTCAAAGGTCACATTCATTGGGCGTTCTCTCCTTTTCCCCGGCGGGGGCTCCGGGCCCTCCGCCTCACCCCGTTATCATATCCCATCGCCCCCCGCTTTGCAACGGCTGTTTTTTAGGCCCCCTCTCTGAGGGGGCTGTCAGCGTCAGCTGACTGGGGGAGTTTTCAACGTTACTGGCCTCTCCCCCGCTCTATGTCAAAACGGGAAACGTGCTTCACCCAAAATAAGAAAGCGTATTCATAAGCGTTTCACGAGTGTATGAATATGAGAGATTTTAACCATTGTCTCTTCAGACGCGGAGAGGATCTCATAATCTTTGCTGAGACGTCTGGAATGGCCCAGCCATGCCAGCGTGCGCGCAACAACCCAGCGCCAGGGGAGCTTT
>NZ_CALXGA010000023.1 GCF_944387725.1 uncultured Intestinimonas sp.
TACCGGATCGATCTTAATTTCCGTCGTGTCCGGCACCTGCTTGACGCACACAAGCATGTTCATTTCTGGTTTCCTCCTATTCATTTTTCGGGGCCGGGCAAAGGCCTTCCCCATGGCATTTTCAAGTTCCGGCCCACAGGATGGGCATACCTATCCAAAGCCATTTTTCCCAAGCACAATCATATACCGGGTTGCCCAAATTGTCAATTAAAAAAGTCTCCAGACTGTTGGTTTTGCAAAAATTTTTATCCCGAATTGTTTTCCGCCCCAGCCAGCCCCCCGGGCAGCGGAAAAACGGGGCGTTTTCTCCCCGCTTTCGGGCAACTTTCTTCTTTACATTATCAATTTATCGTGATAATATGTGAAAGTCCCGGGGCGCTCCGGGCCCAATTCCATCGAAAACGGAGGATACATAACCATGAAGAAGAACCGCATTGCGGCGTCTGCCCTGGCGCTGTCTGTCTGCCTGTCCCTGGCCGCCTGCTCCGGCGGCGGCGAGACCCCTGCCCCCGCAAGCTCCGCCCCTGCGGGGACCGCCCCCGCCGGGACCCCCGCCGCCGAGAGCGACCTGGCCTACGTCCGGGAGAAGGGCGTCCTGGTGGTGGGCATCACCGAGTTCGAGCCTATGGATTACCAGGACAGCGACGGCAACTGGATCGGCTTTGACGCCGACATGGCCCGGGCCTTCGGAGAGAGCCTGGGCGTGGACGTGGAGTTCCAGATCATCGACTGGGACAACAAGATCTTCGAGCTGGACGGCCGGACCATCGACGTGGTGTGGAACGGCATGACTCTCACCGACGAGGTCCTCTCCGCCATGGAGTGCTCCAACGCCTATTGCAACAACGCCCAGGTGGTGGTGGTCCCCGCCGGCATGGCCGACCAGTACCAGGATGTGGAGAGCCTCAGCGGCCTGACCTTCGCCGTGGAGTCCGGCTCCGCCGGCGCACAGCAGGCCCAGGAGTACAGCTTTACCTATAATGAGGTGGTGGATCAGGCCACCGCCCTGCTGGAGGTCAGCTCCGGCACCTCCGACGCCGCCATCATCGACTCCCTCATGGCCGGCGCCATGGTGGGGGAGGGCACCAGCTATGACAACCTCACCTCCACCGTCACCCTCAACGCCGAGGAGGGCGAGCAGTACGGCGTGGGCTTCCGTAAGGGCTCCGACCTGTGTCCCGCCCTCAACGAGTTCTTTGCCTCCAGCTACGCCGACGGCACCATGATGCAGATTGCCGAGACCTACGGCGTCCAGGCCACCATCATCCCCCAGTAACCGGCGGAGCGGACCGCCGCCCAGCCACGAAACAAGCAGAGGGCCCGCGCCCTCTGCTTCCTTTACTCTCTTGAGACGAGGTGGGACGCGCCCATGTTCCTGACTGTCATCGGGGCCCTGAACGAGGGCTTCCTCCAGACCCTGCGGCTCTTTGCCGTGACCCTCCTGGGGGCCATCCCCCTGGGGCTGGTGATCTCCTTCGGCTCCATGAGCCGCCTGACCCCCCTGCGCTGGCTCGCCCGCACGGTGGTGTGGATCATCCGGGGCACCCCCCTGATGCTCCAGCTCATCGTCATCTTCTATGTCCCCGGCATGGTGCTGGAGGGCGGCAGCCCCTGGCCCGGCGGCGAGTCCGGCCGCTTCCTGGCCTCCGCCATTGCCTTCATCATCAACTACGCCTGCTACTTCTCCGAAATTTACCGGGGGGGCATCCAGGGAGTCCCGGCGGGCCAACAGGAGGCCGGGCTGGTGCTGGGCATGACCAAGTCCCAGATCTTCTTCCGGGTCACCCTTTTGCAGATGATCAAGCGCATTGTCCCCCCCATGGCCAACGAGATCATCACCCTGGTGAAGGACACCTCCATCGCACGCATCATCTCCCTCCAGGAGGTCATCTGGGCGGGCTACGCCTTCATGAAGGGCTCCCATGGCTATTCCGGCCTGTGGTGGCCCCTGCTCTTCACGGGCCTGTACTACCTGATCTTCAACGGCGGGCTCACCCTGCTCTTCGCCTGGGTGGAGAAAAAGCTGGACTACTTTAAGTGAGGAGGCGCGGTTATGTCCATTCTGGAAGTTCAAAACATTGAAAAGCATTTCGGCGCCACCCGGGTGCTGGAGGACATCAGCTTTACCCTGGCCCAGGGCCAGGCCCTGGCCATCATCGGCTCCTCCGGCTCCGGAAAGACCACCCTCCTGCGGTGCCTCAACTTCCTGGAGCGCCCCGACCAGGGCCGCATTCTGGTGAAGGGAGAAACCCTCTTCGACGCCGCCGACCCCGCCACCCAGCGGGAGGCCGACGTGCGGAAGAAGCGCCTCCACTTCGGGCTGGTGTTCCAATCCTTCAACCTCTTCCCCCAGTACACCGCCCTCCAGAACGTCACCCTGGCCCGGGAGCTCCTGGCCCGGGAGGCCCCGGACTACAAGGCCAACCGCAGGGAGATCCACGCCCGGATCGAGGCCCAGGGCCGCGCCCTGCTGGAGCAGATGGGCCTGAGCGACCGGGCAGGGCACTACCCCCACCAGCTCTCCGGCGGGCAGCAGCAGCGGGTGGCCATCGCCCGGGCCCTGGCCCTGGAGCCCGACATCCTCTGCTTTGACGAGCCCACCTCCGCCCTGGACCCGGAGCTCACCGGGGAGGTCCTGCGGGTCATCCGGGGGCTGGCGGAGCGGCGGACCACCATGGTCATCGTCACCCATGAGATGGCCTTTGCCCGGGACGTGGCCGACCAGGTCATCTTCATGGATGGCGGCGTCATCGTGGAGCAGGGCCCCCCCGGCGAGGTCCTGGAACACCCCCGGGAGGAGCGCACCCGGCAGTTCCTCTCCCGGTACGCCCAGAGCTGAAGCGCCCCCGCGCGAAACACAGGGCGGCTGGAATCCAAGGATTCCAGCCGCCCTGATTTTTGCCCCGCCTGGGGTCAGTAGCAGATGATGATGGTGGCCACGAATTCCGTGCCGCTGTAGGAGCCGGTGACCTCAATGGAGCGGCCCTCCAGGGTCCAGGGCTCCACGCGGGCGGCGCTGACGGCGTCGAGAATGGTGGCGCTGCGCAGGTCCACCGTGACCATCTCCTCCCCGCCGGTGTCGGTTGTGGCCCGGAGGTAGAGGTAGTCCTCCCCGCTGTCCACATAGAGGACCGTGCCGGTAAGTCGGTTTCCGGTGTTGACAGCCTGCTGAATCTCGATGGAGAGGACGTGGTTTCCGTTGACCGCCAGTCCCAGCCGGTAACCCGGCCGCAGGTCGGAGAGATTCATGGCCCGGCCATTTTGGGTCACAGAGACGCCGCTGCTGACCGCATAGGAGACCGTCTCCCCGTCAGAGAGGACCAGTTCCAGGGTGTAGCCGCTGCTCTCCTGGATGATGCGCTCCACGGTGCCCACCAGGTTGACGCTCTGGGTCAGGGCCGTAATGCGGGTGACCTCGCCGTTGCGGACGGTGACCTCCACCTCGTCCCCCAGGGCCAGCTGGTCAACGGTGCTGTCCACCTCGTCCCGCTCCACCAGCGGGGGGTCGGCCAGGTCCACCTGGAAGCTCACCATGGCGCCGTCGTCCCGGGTCACCACGAAGGTGAGGACGGTACCCTCGCCGAAAATCCGGTCGGTGAGGACCCCTTCGGCGGAGGTGGCGCTGGGGTAGGACTGAATCTGGGTGACCTCATCCGCCTCGTTGAGGCGGAGGGTGACGAAGTCGCTGCGCTCCAGGTCCCGCAGGCGGACGGCCTGGTCCTCGTGGGTGATGACAGCGGTGGAGAGCACGTCGTACTCTGTGCGCCGACCGCTGTTGAGGTGATCCACGGTGATGGTCTCCCGGTCCTCATCCACCGCCCGGATGGCGCCCTGGACATACTCGGTGACGGTGTCCACCGAAACGGACGCAATGGCGTTGTCCTCGTCGGAGATCCGCAGGGAGACATAGCTGCCCTCCAGGCGGCTGCTGAGGCTGCCGGCGGCCCCGTCCACAGTGATGGAGGCGCCGGCGGGGAGGGCGTAATTCCGGGTGACGCCGTTGAAGCCGGTGACCAGGAGGGCAGCCTCTCCAGAGGCGGTGGAGCGGCTGTAGCCCGCCAGCATCCCCTCCTCCAGATGGAAGCCGCCGGTGAACTGGATGGCCACCAGCCGCCCCTGGTCGTCCAGCTGGCAGACGGCTTCGGTGTAGTTGGCGGCGGGGTCCACCAGGTCCCGGCCCCCGGTGGTCCGGCCGTTGATCTGGACCTGAGTGAAGCGGTCCATGGCCAGCAGCCGCCCCTCCCCCTCGGCGGTGACGGCCACGTTGTAGCCGTCGATGCCGTTGACGGTGGCGGTGCAGGTCTCCAGGGTGTCGCTGACCCGGACGGCAAAGGGGGCGCCGTTCCGGTCCAGGCAGACCCGGGCGTGACGGCCCGCCTTCAGGGCGGAGAGGGTGCTCTCCATGTTGTTCTCATAGATGGTCACGCCGTCAGGCAGGGAGATGGCGGCCAGGGGGGCCCTGGTGAGGTCATTGGTCAAGGAGAGGCGGAGGGTGTTCCCCACCGTGGTGGGGGAGGCGGCGATGGTCCCCTGGATAAAGTCGTAGTCGGTGTACTCCGGCAGGTCCGGGGAGGTGCCGTGCGCGTCCATATAGGCCAGGGCCCGGGTGAGCATGGTGGACATGACGGCCCGGTTGACGTAGAGCTTGGGGCTGAAGTCGTTGAACTCGTCCCCCTCCACAATGCCGTAGATGTTCAACAGATAGACCGAGGGCCGGGCGTCCTGGTCGATGGAGGCGGTGTCGTCAAAGCGCAGGGGGTAGGAGGTCAGCCGCTCCGACATGGGGCCCAGCTGCATGGCCCGGATCAGGTAGACCGCCAGGTCCTCCTTGGGGATGGGCTCGTCCAGGTCCCCGGTGCGGACCAGGCTCTGAAGGCCGGAGGCGGTGAGGATGCCTGTAGCCAGGCAGATGGAAAATTCCTGGTAGAACCAGGACTGCTGCCCGCCCAGGATGTCGTGGACCTCCTCGTAGTAGTCCGCAGCGATGTCCTGGGTGGTGGCGGTGTCCAGGCCCACCGCCCGGGCGCACAGGGCCAGGGCCTCGCCGGTGGTCAGCAGGTTCTCAGGCTTAAAGCTGCCGTCGTCGTAGCCCTTGAACATGCCGGCAATGGTCATGGCCTCTATGTAGCTCTTGGCCCAGTGGTTCTGGATGTCCGGGAAGGCCGCGGACGCCGCAGACGCCGCCGGGGCGGATACCGTCAGCGCCAGGGCCAGTCCCAGGGCGCCGGAGAGCAGTTGTTTCAGTTTCATGCGGGGCACCTCCATAACACAGCGCCGGCCAGGCCCGGCCGGCATTCGATGATCTCCTCCCAAGTATAGCGTCTCCCGGCAAAAATTGCAACCGGAAGTGTGTCGTTTCCCGCCGGGGAGCACGTTTCCCGCCGGAGCCCGCCGCTCCTCCGCCCAGATGGAGGCGCTTGACAGGTAAAATTTTCTGCTCCAAAATTCTCCTGCTTTGCCGTGCTCCGCACTTTACAACGGCAGAATTTTTGATTATACTTGTAAGAAATTGAGACCGCGAATTTGGGGGAAATCCCCCGAATGACCGGGGGAAGCGCCAACCCTCCCCAGGTGCGTCCGCCCTGTTCCGCTTTAAAATTAAGGTTGCATAAACGGAAATTCTGTGTAAAAATAAATCCATCCTTCGACAGGAGCCGGCGGGAAGCGCGGAAAAGCACCCAAAACCGTCCCCGGCGCCTGTCCTGGCCAGGGCATGTGTCCGTTGGCTTTTGCGTATATCACCCCATAAGGCGGCCGCTGGGAAGGGCCGGCCGCCGGATGCAGGGGAGCGTGAGGTGTTTTGATGAAACAGGTTCGGATTTTGGTCGCTGCGGCCCTGACCCTTCTGCTGTACGAGTGCGGTGCCCCCGCCTCCCAGGCCGCCCAGAGTCTGGTCTGGATTCACTTCGACGACAGCGGCGGCTACGGCGAGATTCCCGACAGCCTGTCCGCTCCGGCGGGGGAGTGGGTGACCCTGCCCGGCGCGGAGCTGCGGGACTCCCGAGAGGAGGACGCCCTGCGCTTTGTGGGCTGGTCCACCCAGGAGGGCGCCAGTGCGCCGGAGTATCTGCCCGACACCTCCTTTCTGCCCCAGGAGAGCCTGACCCTCTACGCGGTCTACGGCCAGGGGCGCTATCAGGTCACCTATCGGACAGGGGATTTCACCTTCACCGAGGAGGTCATGGCGGGGGAGGCGCCCCAGAGGGTCCCGATCCTTGGGGCGGGCTATCTGGGCTGGGAGGACGAGACCGGCTGGCCGGTGGACCTGACCACCGAGCGCATCTGGCAGAACCAGACCTATACCCCCTATGAGGACATTCCCCTGAACAACCGGGACCACACCAAGTACATGGACGGCATCAGCGACGGGCTTTTCCACCCTGACCAGGACATGACCCGGGCCGAGGCGGCCCAGATTCTCTACAGCCTACTGGTGGAGAAGCCGGAGGGCCGGGCCACCTACTCCGATGTGCCCGAGGGCATGTGGTACACCCAGGCCATCACCTCCCTGGGGGCCCTGGGGGTGCTGGACCGGCCGGAGGGCGCCGCCTTCCAGCCGGACGCCGTCCTCACCCGGGGGGACTTCGCCCTGATCCTGTGGCACTTCCTCCCTGGCGAGGGTGCGGACCTCTCCTTTACCGACGTGCCGGAGGGCCATCCGGCCTACGAGGCCATCGCCGTTGCCGTCTCCCACGGCCTGGTCAGCGGCTATCCCGACGGCACCTTCCGCCCCGACGAGGCCCTCACCCGGGCGGAGGCCGCCGTGATCTTCAACCACATGCTGGGCCGAACCCCCGATACCGCCGCCATTGCCGCCGCCAGTGAAACCAACCTGCGGATTTTCCCCGATGTGCCCTCCAGCCACTGGGCCTACGCCCAGATCATGGAGGCCACCGTCTCTCACGACTATACCAGCAGCGGCGGGGAGGTGTGGACCCGGGTGGAGACCGAGACCACCCCTCTCTCCGACGGCTATTACCGCTTCGGCAGCTGGCTCTACCGGGTCCGGGACGGGGTGTTTCTCCGCTCCACCACCGTGGACGGCTTTACCTTTGACGCGGCGGGCCGCTACACCACCGGCTCCGACACACTGGATGCGCAGCTCCACCAGATTGTGGATGCCTACACCACCGACTCCATGAGCCGGAACGAGAAGCTGCAGGCCCTCTACAACTATGTCCGGGACAACTTTTCCTACCTGCGCCGGAACCTGGTTTCCCGGGGAGAGACCGGGTGGGAGCCGGCCTACGCCGAGGAGTTCCTGGAGCTGGGGCGGGGCAACTGCTATAGCTTTTCCGCCCTCTTCTGCCTGCTGGCCCGGCAGCTGGGCCTGCCGGCCCACACGGTGGTGGGAGGCCTGGGCGCCAGCAGCAGCCCACACGGCTGGGTGGAGATCAATCTGGACGGCACCAACTATATGTTCGACCCCCAGCTGGAGTGGCGCTACCGCTACGACTACGGGGTGAGAGGCTACAACCTGTTTATGATGCTCCCCAGTCAGGCCCCCTTTACCTATATTCGCTAAACTGCCGCGTGAGGATGTCGCAGAATGGTATTTAGTTCTCCTGTCTTCCTGTTTGTGTTCCTGCCGGTGACCTACCTGGGCTGCCGGCTCCTGCCCAGTCTGCCCCTGCGGAACGCCTGGCTCACCCTGGCCAGCCTGATCTTCTTCTCCTTCGGCCAGCTCCCCTATCTGGCGCTGCTGCTGCTCAGCGTGTGCATCAATTATCTCTTCGGCCTGTGGCTCCAGTCCAAGAGCACCCACCGCCGTCTGGCCGCCGGGCTGGCGGCGGCGGCCAACCTGCTGGTGCTGGGGGCCTTCAAGTACACGGACTTCCTCATCAGCACCGTCAACAGCCTCACCGGGGCCGGCCTGGCCCTGACGGGGATTGTGCTGCCCATCGGCATCTCCTTTTACACCTTCCAGGGCATGAGCTACGTCATTGATGTCTACCGCCGCCCGGAACAGGGCACCCGGAACCCTGGAAAGCTGCTGCTCTATATCTCCTTCTTTCCCCAGCTCATCGCCGGCCCCATCGTCATCTACCACGACGTGGCCGGCCAGATCGACCGCCGGAGCGTCACCCCGGATCTGACCCTGTCCGGCCTGCGGCGGTTCATCGCCGGCTTTGGGAAGAAAATGCTCCTGGCCAACACCGCCGGAGAGGTGGCCGACGCGGTCTTCGCCCTGACGGCGGCCGAGCTGGACTCCCGCCTGGCCTGGCTGGGGGCGGTGTGCTACACCCTCCAGATCTACTTCGACTTCAGCGGCTACAGCGACATGGCCATCGGCCTGGGGCGGATGTTTGGCTTCCAGTTCCTGGAGAACTTTGAGCTACCCTACACCGCCAAATCCATTAAGGAGTTCTGGCGGCGGTGGCACATCTCCCTGAGCTCCTGGTTCCGGGACTACCTCTACATCCCCCTGGGGGGGAGCCGGAAGGGGGAGAAGCGCACCCACCTGAACAAGCTCATCGTCTTCTTCGCCACTGGATTGTGGCACGGGGCCAACTGGACCTTTGTGCTCTGGGGGCTGTGGCATGGCCTGTTCTCCACCCTGGAGGGGATGAAAGCCTTTCCCAAGTGGCTGAAGAAGTCCTGGCTGGGCCATATCTACACCATGCTGGTGGTGATCCTGGGCTTCACCCTCTTCCGGGCCGACACCATCGGCGACGCCGGAGTGATGTTTACCGCCATGTTCACCGGCTTCTCCCTGGCCCCGGCGCACACCCTGCATCTCATTGCCCTGCTGGACGCCAAGACGGTCTTTTTACTCCTCATGGGCCTGCTCTTCGCCTTTGGCATCCCCCAGCGGGCGTGGCAGCGCCTCCAGGCGCGGAGCCTGCCCCGGCAGGCCCGGGAGGGGGCGGCGGCCCTGGGGTACAGCGCACTCTTCGGGGTGAGCGTGCTCACCCTGGCGGGGGCCACCTTCAACCCCTTCATCTATTTCCAGTTTTAAGGGGGGCGCGGCATGAAAACAAGCACAAAGGCCAATCTGGCCCTGGCCGCCTTCCTGACCGTCTGCCTGGTCCCCTTTGTGGGGATGCTCCTCCTGCCAGAGGGCGAGGCGGCTGCCAACCAGGCCCTCTCCCCCGCCCCCCAAGTCTTTCTGGAGGACGGGCGGTTCAACACGGCGGTGCTGGACGAGGTCACCGACTATGTGGCCGACCACTTCGCCTTCCGGCAGGAAATGATCACCGCCGGAGCCGTCCTGGACGCGGCGGTCTTCCACGTCTCGGCGGAGGAGGACGTGGTGCTGGGCCGGGAGGATTGGCTCTTCTACCGGGAGACCCTGGCCGGCTACCTCCGCACGGACCCCCTGAGGGAGCAGCAGCTCTTCGGGGCGGCCCGGACCCTGGCCCTCCTCCAGGAGTACGCCGAAAGCCGGGGGGCGGCGTTTTATGTGACGGTGGCCCCCAACAAGGCCAGCCTCTATCCAGAGTACCTGCCCTATGTGGGCACGCCCCTGGCCGGGGAAGACGACATCGACCGCCTGGTTCCCTATCTGGAGGCCCAGGGGGTGCCCTACATCGACCTGTTTGCCCCCTTCCGGGAGACGGAGGAGGTCCTCTACTACCGCACCGACTCCCACTGGAACACGCGGGGGGCGGCCCTGGCCCACGACGCCATCATCGCCGCCCTGAACAAGACCGACCAGGCGCTCTTCTTCGGCGGGACCTATCACCCGGGGGAGCCCTGGCTGGGGGATCTCTACGAGATGCTCTACCCCACCGGGACCCAGACCGAGGCCGACGCGGAATTTGACCGGGCCTTTTCCTTCTCCTATGTCCGGCCCATCCGCAGTCCCGAGGACCAGTTCATCCAGACGGAGAACCCGGACCGGAGCGGCAGCCTGCTGATGTTCCGGGACTCCTTCGGCAATCTGCTCCACAGCTTCCTAGCCGATGCCTACGGGGAGGCCGCCTTCTCCCGGGCCATGCCCTACACCATGTCCCTGCTGGACCAGACCGGGGCGGACACGGTGGTCATTGAGATCGTGGAGCGCAACCTGGACTGGCTGGCCACCGAGGCCCCCATCTTCCCGGCCCCGGAGCGGACCCTGAACGGCGTACCGCCCCAGGGGGAGGCCGCCGCCCGGATCACCGCAGCGGACGACGGCCTCCTGGAGGGCTATGTGCGCATGGAGGGCCGTCTGACCGGACCCGTGGACCAGGAGTCCCCCATCTATGTCCAACTGGGCGACGCCCTCTATGAGGCCTGTCCTGCGGGGGCGGCGGGGGAGGGGACGCCTTTCACCCTGTACGTCCCCGCCGAAGGGGCCCAGGGGGCGGCGGAAATTCTGTATCAGTCCGGCGGGCAGCTCTATGCTGCCGGCGCGGACTTGGCGCAAGCAAATTAACCCCTCAAAACGCACCTCCCAAAAAACATTGCGGCAGAAAGCGACACATTTCAGAAAGGACGGAGATTATGATGAAAAAGAGGACCCTTGCCCTGCTGCTGGCCCTGACTCTGCTGGGCCTCACCGCCTGCGGCGGCAGTCAGGCCGGCACGGAGGAGACCCCCCCGGCCAGCGCTCCGGTGGAGGCCACCCCCGCCGGAGCCGCGCCCACGGAGGAGGTCACGGTGACCGCCCCGGAGACCAGCCCCGCCGCCTCTGCGGAGAACATGGCGGGGACATCCACCCCTGCCCCGGAAACCATCCCCGTCCCGGAGAGCCCGGCGCCCCAGGTGACGGACGCCACCCCTGAGCCGGCCGCCCCCGCCCCTATGGAGACCGCCCCGGCAGAGACCCCCGTCCCCGTGGAGACCGCCGCCCCCGTGGAGACCGCCCCCGCAGAGACCCCCGCCCCCGTGGAGACCGCCCCCGCAGAGACCCCCGCCCCGGTGGCGGAAGCCCCTGCCGAGGCCACCGCCGACGACGCCCGGGCCTACATCGGCCAGAATGTCTCCAGCCTCACCGACGCCCTGGGAGCCCCCCTCAGCAGCTCCTATGCCCCCAGCTGTCTGGGTCCCGGCGAGGACGGCGAGCTGATCTACGACGGCTTCACCGTCTATACATACCGGGAGGACGGCGTGGAGACCGTGGAAGACGTCCTCTAAATTTCCCCCAGACCCTCGCCCTTTGGGGAGGGCCTGAAGCGTGTCATGAGACAGAAGGAGACCTTCATGATGAAACGTAGCACCGCGCTTTTCCTGGCGCTCCTGTTTTTGTGCACCACATCCTGCGCCCAGCGGGAGCAGGTGGAAAACCTCCCGCCGGTGAAGAGCACCCAGTCCCCCCAGCTGGGGCCTGACGCCTCCATGGCGGAGCTCTTTCCCGAGGACCAGGGCCCCACCTGGGAAGAGGGCCGCACCCTGGATGTGGCGCTGCCTGGAGACTATAACGGCCTGGAGCTGCCCATTCAGGGGGCCACGGGCTACGCCTCGGTGCAGCTGCCCCTGTGGGCGGCGGTGGAGGACGCAGAGGCCGCTGCCCAGGCGGTGGCCGACTGGGAGGCGGCCGAGGCTGCCCGGCTGACGGAGGAGCAGTCCGCCCAGGCCTCCGCCTCCCTGCCCCTCCCCAGCACCGCAGCCCCGGCGCCGTCTGGGATCTCCACCGGCGCTGCGGCTGCGCCTGGGGTCACCGCCGGCGCGGCGGCCGCCGTCCTGCCCAGTCCGGCGCCTTCGGCCAGCTCTGCGGCCCCTGCGGTGGAGGAGACCCCCCAGACCCAACCGCCGGAGACCGCCCCGGTCCCGGAGACCGCCCCCGCTTCGGAGAGCCGGATCCCGGAGGCCACCCCCCCGGCGTCCTCCTTCCAAACAGAGCCCTCCGCCCCTGCGGAGTCCCCGGCGGCGGAGACTGCCCCGGCGGAAACGCTTCCGGCGGAGACCCTTCCGGCGGAGACCCTTCCGGCGGAGACCCTTCCGGCGGAGACCACACCCCCGGAGGAGACCACACCCCCGGAGGAGACCGCCCCCCCCACCCTCACCGACGGTGCGCTGACCCTGCTGCCCTCCGGCACCCCCTTTACCGTCCTGCGGGAGGAGGGGGAGTGGTGGCAGATCTCGGTGGAGGCGGACTACTACGCCGGCGAGGCCCAGACTGACCTGCGCCACGGGGAGCTGACCGGCTGGGTGGAGCACCGCTACTGCCTGGTGAACCTGCCCGATGTGATCCCCTCCATCCTCTATGACGCCACCAACAGCTACGCCTCCCTGTTCGTCACCTGCGGCAAGTCCATCCCGGAGGTCACCGGACAGGCCTTCTATCCAGGCCGGACCTACAACCAGCGGCTGGGCCGGGAGGAGTTCATGATGCCGGTGCTCTACGCCATGGCCTTCAAGCTCTGCCAGGTCCAGCGGGCCGCCCTCTCCGAGGGCAACTGTCTGGTCCTCTACGAGGGGTACCGGCCCAGCCAGGTCCAGACCAAGGTGTACAACGCCGTAGCGGCCATGGTGCGCAGCGACCCGGAGGTGAAGGCGTCGGTGGCCGACCCGCCCTGGAACATCTCCTGGTTCATTGCCGGCGGCTACTCCAACCACCAGCGCGGCTACGCGGTGGATGTCTCGCTGGCCAAGGTGTCCAATGTAGAGGATCTGGCCGTCAACGGCTACCGCTACCTCCAGGTTACGGAGTATGAGCTCTACACCATGCCCACCCCCATTCACGAGCTCAGCCAGGCGGCGGCCACCTTCACCGTCCCGGTGAACAGCCTCTCCGCCACTGCCTGGCTGACCGCGGAGCTCTCCGGCTCCATGAACGAGCCCGCCCTGGGCCTCCAGCGCTACTGCACCGAGGCCGGCCTGACCCCCCTGGCGTCGGAATGGTGGCACTTCAACGACCTGGACGCCCACAGCCTGATTGTGAACAATCAGGGGCGCGGCGACTTCCTCATCTCCAGCATCCGCAGCGTCATCCCTGTGTAGCCGGTCCAGAGGGCTGCCGTCCGGGACAGCCCCCTCCCGAAGCCCCATGCGCGGGCCGGGGCCGGAATACCACTTCCGGCCCCGCTCCTTTTCTGCGGCTTGGCTGTTGCCGGCCCCCGCAGAGGATCGGGCCCAGGTCCGGCTCCGGGCAAAAATTTTCCTTGACAAAGTTTTCCCCATCCCTTATAATTCTCCTAGTTCAAAAGGGAGTAGTCGCAAGCTTCTCCATCAACATCACGGCCCTGGGCCTGGTGGGGGACGCCGGTTTCGGTGACAAGACTTTTGAGCATGTACTCTGCTTGGTCTGCGGAGGATGTGCTCAAAGGTCTTTTTTCTTTGCTTTTGGACATGATACTTACCAAAGGAGTGTGCCGCCTATGGGAAAACCGTACTTTAACCGCACCCCCGAAGAGACCCTCCGCGACCTGGAGGCCAGCCGGACCGGCCTCACCTCCGCCCAGGCGGCGGAGCGGCTGAACCGCTATGGGAAAAACGCTCTGGCCGAGGGCAAGCGCAAGTCCCCCCTCCAGGTCTTCCTGGAGCAGTTCAAGGACCTTCTGGTTGTCATCCTCCTCATCGCCGCCCTGATCTCCGCCGTCTCCGGCAATGTGGAGAGCACCATCGTCATCTTCGCCGTGCTGATCCTCAACGCCATCCTGGGCACCGTCCAGCACTTCAAGGCGGAAAAGTCCCTGGAGAGCCTGAAGGCCATGTCCTCCCCCACGGCCAAGGTCCTCCGGGACGGGGTTCGGACCGCGGTGCCCTCGGCCCAGATCGTCCCCGGCGACATCGTGGAGCTGGAGGCCGGGGACATGGTGGTGGCCGACGGCCGCATTTTGCGGAACTTCTCCCTGAAGGTCAACGAGAGCTCCCTCACCGGCGAGAGCGAGGGGGTGGAAAAGACCGCCGAGGTCATCCCCGGGGAGGAGGTGGCCCTGGGTGACCGGAAGAACATGGTCTTCTCCGGCTCCCTGGTGACCTATGGCCGGGCCGAAGTCGTGGTCACCGGCACCGGCATGGACACCGAGCTGGGCAAGGTGGCCGCCCTGATGAACCAGACCCAGCAGCGCAAGACCCCCCTCCAGCAGTCTCTGGACGACTTCAGCAAGAAGCTGGCCACCGTCATCCTGATCATCTGCGCCCTGGTCTTCGGCCTTTCCCTCTACCGGGAGATGCCCATTCTCGACGCCCTGATGTTCGCTGTGGCCCTGGCCGTGGCCGCCATCCCGGAGGCCCTGAGCTCCATCGTCACCATCGTCCTGGCCCTGGGCACCCAGAAAATGGCCCGGGAGAACGCCATCATGAAGGACCTCAAGGCGGTGGAGAGCCTGGGGGCCGTGTCGGTGATCTGCTCGGACAAGACAGGCACCCTGACCCAGAACAAGATGACCCCTCAGAAGATCTACGCCGACGGCTCCCTGCTGGAGGGGGCCGCCCTGGACCTGGTCAACGGGGTCCAGCGGCTGCTCCTGAAGGCCGCCCTCCTGGCCAGCGACGCCACCACCGACCCCGAGACTGGCGCCGGCATCGGCGACCCCACCGAGGTGGCCCTGGTGATGCTGGGAGACCGCATCGGGGTGGACGAGGTGGCCTACCGGGCCCAGCACCCCCGGCTGGGAGAGCTGGCCTTCGACTCCGACCGGAAGCTCATGTCCACCCTCCACAACATCGAGGGGGTCCCCACCCTCTACACCAAGGGGGCTATCGACGTCCTGCTGGACCGCTCCACCCAGGTCCTCACCCGGGGGGGGCCGGTCCCCATGACGCCGGAGTGGCGGGCGCGCATCTCCCGGGTGAACATGGAGCTGTCCATGGAGGGCCTGCGGGTGCTGGCCTTTGCCTACCGGGAGCTGCCGGAGAACCACACCCTGACCCTGGAGGACGAGAGGGACTTCACCTTCATTGGCCTGGTGTCCATGATCGACCCGCCCCGGCCCGAGGCCATCCAGGCTGTGGCCGACGCCAAGCGGGGGGGTATCCGCACCATTATGATCACCGGCGACCACAAGGTCACCGCCTCGGCCATCGCCAGGCAGCTGGGCATCTTCTGGGAGGGGGACGAGGCTGTCTCCGGTGTGGAGCTGGACGGCATGAGCGAGGCCGGCCTGGACGAGCGCCTGGAGCGCATCTCGGTCTACGCCCGGGTCTCCCCGGAGCATAAGATCCGCATCGTCAAGGCCTGGCAGGCCAAGGGGAAGATTGTCTCCATGACCGGCGACGGCGTCAACGACGCCCCCGCCCTCAAGGCCGCCGACATCGGCGTGGCCATGGGCATCACAGGCACCGAGGTCTCCAAGGACGCCGCCTCCATGATCCTGGCCGACGACAACTTCGCCACCATTGTCAAGGCGGTGGTCAACGGCCGGGGCGTGTACACCAACATCAAAAACGCCATCAACTTCCTCCTCTCCGGCAACATGGCCGGCATTCTCTGCGTGCTCCTGACCTCCCTGCTGGGGCTGTCGGTGCCCTTCGCCCCGGTCCACCTGCTCTTCATCAACCTCCTCACCGACTCCCTGCCCGCCATCGCCATCGGTGTGGAGCCCGCCACCGGGGACCTGCTGAACCAGAAGCCCCGGAACCCCAAGGAGCCCATCCTCAACCGGGCCCTGCTGGGCAAAATCTTTGCCTACGGCGCCCTCATTGCCGCCGCTGTGATGGGGGCCTACTTCATCGGCCTCCGGGACGGCGGCGCGGGGCTGGCCTCCACCCTGGCCTTCTCCACCCTGACCCTGGCCCGGCTCTTCCACGGCTTCAACTGCCGGGGCCTCCCCTCCATCTTCCACATCGGCCTGACCTCCAACAAGGCCAGCCTGGGGGCCTTTGCCGCCGGAGTGGTCCTGCTGGCCGCCGTGCTCTTCATCCCCGGCCTGAACAGCCTCTTTGAGGTGAGCCCCGTCACCATGCGGGAACTCGGTCTGGTGGTTCTGCTGGCCTTCCTGCCCACTGTGGTCATCCAAATCTATAAGGTCATCTGGGACGCCCTACAGGCCAGGCGCCTGGAGGCTGCGGCGACCAGATAACCGGCCTCCGCCCGGATTTCTTCCGGCGCAGACAGGTTCTGACAGGAACCTTTGAGCTGACAGCGCACAGGTTCCCCCTTTCGATGAAAGGGGGAACCTCCTTTTACATTTCTGGATATCGTATTTCAAATATTTCTGTGGCAAAATTAGTTGAATGAAAAAGAAATATTCACCAAAATAAAAAATGCCTGCAAAAAATTTATATCCATATACACTAGGGCTTGTTTGAAAAATAGCAACGTGTCCAGCAGCGAGGGATTTTGGCCGCTGGCAAACAATTTTTTCGCAGGAATCCTGGCGGATTTCAAGGAAAAATTGCGCCGTCCAGGGGGCAAAAGCCCCGCCGGTTGGGCATGTTGACATTTTTCAAACAAGCCCTAACTCCCGATTGCTTTTCACCCCCGCCTGCGCTATAATAATGTCTGCTGAATAAACCGCAGAGCGGTTTATTCGTGCGGCACAGCCGCCGCCGATAAGCAGGCAGGCATGACCGCCTTCCTGGAGAAGCGGAAGGAAACGCGCTTCACCGGCCAGTAACCCCCCCCCCGGCTTCCCCTCCTGCCTTCCGGGGCCCCGCGCTGCGGGGCGGCGCTGAGGACGCCGTATGGGAATTACCCTGCCCTGGAAGCAGACCCGCCTCCGGCGGGGGAGAGGCTTCCACGCCTGCGGACCCATCGGTGCCGTGCATATCCACATGGGAGCCGGGGTCCCCACGTGGACCCCGGCTCCCCGCTTTCCTTCCGTCCGCCGGAAGAAAAAAATCTGGCATTTTGACGGAACCCATGCTATAATAAAGGGCGGCGCCCCCAGGGGGCGCTGCCCTTTCTCTTGGGTACATCCACTCTCTGACAACAACAAGGAAGGAGGAGCAATGGCACTACAGAGCTGTATCAACTATCTGCTGACCGTGGCGCAGCACCAGGTGTTCCAGGCCTTCTCCGCAGGGCTGGAGCCGTTCAACATCACCCCCGGGCAGTACGGCGTTCTTGGCTGCCTGTGGGAGCGAGGCTCCTGCACCCCCAAGGAGATCGCCCAGATTCTCCAGCTGGAGAACTCCACCGTCTCCGGGGTTCTGGACCGGATGCAGAAGCGGGGGCTCATCGACCGGGTGGTGGACCCCAACGACCGCCGCAGCGTCCGCGTGGTCCCCACTGAGGAGGGTCTGGCCCTGAAGGACGGCGTCCTGAAGGTCATCGACCAGCTCAACGCCGAGATTCTGGGCCGCTTTTCGGCGGAGCAGCGGGCCGTCCTTCTGGACTGCCTGCGGCAGGTGGGCCGGGTGGACCACGCCGGGGACTAGTACTCCACCAAGCCAGAAACTTGTATTTGCCTTTCGGCGGAATTTCCGCATCACTTTGTTATCGTCCTTGGTGGGCGTCAGCCCACCAGCATCCTCTGCCTTGTTCTGCAAAAATTCCGCTCGAAATCCAATCTGCAAGTTCTAACTTGGTAGAGTACTAGGGCTTGTTTGAAACATGTCAATATGCCCAACCTGCGGGTCTTTTGTCCCCTGGACGGCGCAATTTTTCCTTGAAATCCGCCAGGATTCCTGGGTCAAAATTGCTTGCCAGCGGCCCAAAATCCCTCGCTGCTGGACACATCGCCAATTTTCAAACAAGCCCTAGGCCCTGGACAGAGGAAAAAGCGCTTCCCCCAGCGGACCCATGCCGGTCCGCTGGGGGAGGCGCTTTTGCTGTTCCGGGCGGCTCATTTCCGCCGCTTATCCCGGACGTAGATGTGCTTGGTGTGGGGATTGCCGGTCTGGCGCACGTCCACCTCGAAGCGGTCGATGCTCCGAATGAGCTGGGTGAGCTTGGAAAAGCCGTAGTTCCGAGGGTCAAAGTCGGGCTGCTGCCGGATAAGCAGGTTGCCCAGCTCCCCCATGAAGGCGTAGCCGTCCTCGTCGGCGATCATGTCCATGGCGTCGGCGATGAGGTTGACCACCGCCTTGGGCAGCCGCTTCTGGGGCTCCTCCTGGGCCGGGGGCTCCGGCTCGGGCTCCGGGGCCGCCTTCTTCCGGCTCTTCCGGGCGGGCTTGGCGGGGGCCTCCGCCGCCGGGGCGGGGGCGGGCTCCGGCTCCGGGGCGGACGGGGGCTCCGGCTTGACGGCGGCCGCCTTGGCGGCCGCCCGGATGACCTCGATATAGATGAACTTGTCGCAGGCCACGATGAAGGGCCCGGGGGTCTTCTTCTCCCCCATGCCGATGACCTTCATCCCCGCCTCCCGGAGCCGGGTGGCCAGGCGGGTGAAGTCGGAGTCGCTGGACACCAGCACAAAGCCGTCGCAGCGGCCGGTGTAGAGGATGTCCATGGCGTCAATAATCATGGCCGAGTCGGTGGCGTTCTTTCCGGTGGTGTAGCTGTACTGTTGGATGGGGGTGATGGCGTTCTCCAGCAGAATGGGCTTCCAGGAGGCCATATTGGGGGTGGTCCAGTCCCCATAGATGCGCTTGATGGTGGGGGTGCCGTAGACGGTGATCTCACTCATCACGTCCCGCATGGCGGTGCGGGAGGCGTTGTCGGCGTCAATGAGCACCGCCAGGCGCAGGCTTTGGTCATTTTGTTCCGTCATACATGTTCTCCTGTCAGAATGATTTCCGGCGGTCCTTATGCACTGTCCAGTACAAAGTGGTAGAAGCGCAGCACCTCATACCAGTCCTCGGAGGAGAAGCAGACCGTCCTGCCGTCCTCCAGCCGGGCCCCGGGGTAGAAGCTCCTGGCGTAGGCCCGGGTGTGGTCCCGGAAGCGGATCTGGGTGTCAAAGCGATCGGGCAGGGGCACCCGGCACCGGGCCGCCCTTCGGACGGCCTCCTCCGCCCCGGCCCGGATGCGCTCCACCGCCGCGTCCGGGTGGATGGAGAGGACGCCCCCGCCGATGCCCTGGTTCACCGGCACGGTGACCATCTCCGGGATGAGGGTCCAGGCGAAGGCGCACAGGGCCTCGTCCCCGGAGAGAAAGGCCACCGGCACCCCGTAATAGCCGGCGGTGTAGGCGTTGATGAGAAACTCGCTGGCCGGGACGCCGTTGAGGAGGACCTCCTCGGCCTGGGGGTCCAGGGTGTGGGAGAGGGGATTGCCGGGGCAGGAAGCCCAGGCGTGATAGCCGGTGAAGAGGACGGCCCCGAAGCCGCCGGTGTCCAGCCCGGACATCATGGCCAGGGGGTCCCCGGTCCAGCCCCGAAGGAGTCGGACCTGCTCCGGCAGGGCGGCGGGGTCCAGGTTCCGGGCCGAGTCGTGGGCGTCCTTGAGGAGGATGCCGTCGGCTCCGGCGGCAAGGGCTCCCTGGCAGGCGGCGCTGACCTCCCGGGTCATCTGCTTTTGGAAGGGCCGGTAGTCCTCCGGGGAGGAGCGCTCGGTTTCGGACCAGTGGGCGATGCCGCAGGTCCCCTCGATGTCGGCGCTGATATATACCTGCATGGGGAAAGCCACCTTTCTTTCGGACCGGATGGATTCTGCTCCAGTATAACACAAAAAATTTTCTTTGAATACCGCAACCTTTTGGCCCCCTCCGGCGTATCAAAGGGTGAGAGGGGTGAGGAGATGCCGGATCGGGAGGACTTGGAGGGGCTGGTCCTGCGCAATGAGAACATCCTGTACCGGGCGGCCCTGGCCTGCCTGGGGGACCCGGAGGAGGCCAGGGACGCGGTCCAGGACGCCTTTCTCCGACTGCTGGAGAAGGCCCCCGCTCTGGAGAGCCCCGAACATGAACGGGCCTGGCTGCTGAAGGTCACCATCAACCGCTGTAAGGACCGGCTGCGGTTCTGGCGGCGGCACCCCACGGCGCCCCTCACCGAGTCCTATCCGGCCGCCGGACCGGAGGAAGCCTCCGCCGCCCAGGCGGTGGCCGCCCTGCCGCCCAAGGACCGGCTGGTGGTCCACCTCTTCTACTACCAGGGCTGCTCGGTGGCTGAAATCGCCGCCCTCACCGGGGCCCGGGCGGGGACGGTCCGCTCCCGGCTGTCCCGGGCCCGTCAAAAGCTGCGCCATCTGCTGGAGGAATCGACATGAACGCCTATCAACGCTATATGGAGTCCATCCGCCTCACCCCGGAGGAGCGCGACGCCCTCCGCTCCGCCCTGGAAGCCCGCTCTGCCGCCCGGAGGAAGCCCTCCCACCTGCCCCGGCTGGCGGCCTGTGCCTGCGGCCTGGCCCTCCTGGCGGGCCTGGGGGTGGGCCTCTCCCAGGCCCCGGAGGAGTCTGCCGCCGCCCCGGACCCGGTCCAGGGGGCGGTCTCCGGGGCCCCGGTGCTGACCCTGGACCCCAAGGCTACCCCAGACGCCCGGCTCTACGCCGGACCAGACACCCTGGAGACCCCGGCAGAGGCAGTCCCCCTGCCCTGGTCCACCCCCGTCCCCAGCGAGCCCGTCACCGTCATCGAGGCGCACCCGGAGGACGGGTCTGGGTCCACAGACGCCTCTCTTGTCCCAGCGGACCCGGAGGGCGGCTCTATATTCATGGTAGACGGCGGCGCCGCCCCATCCGCCGCGGCGGACCTCACTCTGGAGGCCTGCCGGGCCCTTCCCCGCCTGGGGGCGCATGTGCCTGAAACCCTCCCGGAGGGCTTCTCCTTCGCCTCGGGGACCTCCGGCCCGGACCAGGAGGGGGGGAGCTGGCTCACCCTCCTGTGGAGCGACGGGGCCCTGGGAGAGGTCTTTCTCTCCCTCACCCAGCCGGAGACCCCTCCCGAGCCCATGGACGTCTCCGACCCCGCCGCCTACGACGTGCGCCTATATGAGCGCCCCTGGAGCGAGCGCCTGCCCGAGGCCGTCCGGGCGGGGGGCTTTGCGGACCCGGTCTTCCGCTGGGAGGACCTGACGGAGGAGGTGGTGGCCGCCCGTGGCCTGCCGGGGGATGGGGGCGACGCCGGCGGCCTGCGCTTCACCTTCCGGGTCCTCTACCCCGACGGGGTGGTGGCGGCCTACCGCATCAAGGGCCTCACCCGCTCGGAGGCCGCCGCCCTGGTCCTGGGATGAGGCCTTGAAACGGCAAAGGGCCGGCGCAGTCATCTGTGACCGCGCCGGCCTTGGCCTTGGGGGCCTGTCCGGCCCGCCGCTGTGCTCAGGTATCGTCCTCGATGAGGCCGTAATCCCCGCCGTTGCGGCGGTAGACCACCGAGAAGGCCCCGCCGGCGTCGGCGTTCTTGAAGGCAAAGAAGGTGTGGCCCACCAGGTTCATCTGGAGCACCGCCTCGTCCACCGACATGAGCTTGATGGGGAAGCGCTTGGTCCGGGCGATGTGGAACTCGGACTCCTCCTCCCCGGGGGCGAAGTCGGATCGCTCAGCCGTGTCCACGGTGCGCTCGAAGGCGTCGGTCCGCAGGCGCTTTTCCAGCCGGGCCTTGTTCTTGCGGATCTGCCGCTCCATCCCAGAGACACAGGCGTCGATGGAGGCCCGCATGTCGGAGGTGCTCTCAGAGGACCGGAGAATCATGCTGCCGGACCGGACCGTGACTTCGCACACGTTCCTGTCCTTTTCTACACTGAAGACGACAGAGGCCTCCCCTTCGGTCTTGAAGTAGCGGTCCAGCTTGCCCACCTTCTTCTCGGCGTAGGCGTGGACAGACGCGGGCAGAGAGACTTTCTTGTCGGTGAATACAAACTTCATACGATTCAGCTCCTTCTTTCGCCCCCGGCCGGGGGCTGTGGTGGGCGAAGCCGGGAGTGTCCCGGCTTTGCTTGTCTCTATTATAACAGCTCTTCCGGAAAAAGTCACCTATTATTTATGAATCCTACACAAACGGCTCCCCCAGGCGGACCGGGCTCTCAGCCCCCGGCGGCGACCTGGTCGGCGTAGCGCACGTCGCTCATGGCGTCCCGGCCGTAGAAGTCGGCCCCGATGCGCCGGGCGTACTCCTCGGTGAGCACCGCCCCGCCGGCCATAATCCGGCACCAGGGGGCCTGCTCCCGCAGGAGGCGGATGGTCTCCTCCATGCTCCCCACGGTGGTGGTCATCAGGGCCGAGAGGCCGCAGAGCTCCGCCCGCTCCCGGACCACCGCCCCGGCCACCGCCTCCGGGGCGGCGTCCTTCCCCAGGTCGATGACCCGGTAGCCGTAGTTCTCCAGCAGGACCTTGACGATATTCTTGCCGATGTCGTGGACGTCCCCCTTCACGGTGGCCAGCACCACCTTGGCCTTCCCCGCCGGGAGGCCGCCCCCCTGGGCGCTCATGCGCTCCTTTAAGAGCTCGAAGACGGCCTTGGCGGCCTCGGCGCTCATGAGGAGCTGGGGCAGGTAGAGCCGCCCCGCCTCGAAGGCGGCCCCCACCCGGTCCAGGGCGGGGATCAGGTCGTGGTCGATGATCTCCAGGGGCTCCCGCCCGGCCAGAGCAGCCTTGGCCGCCGCCGCGGCGCTCTCCCGGAGGCCCTTTTCCACCGCCTCGCCCAGGTCCAGCTCCCCCGCCGGAGCGGCGGGGGGCGCCGGGGCCCCCTCCCCAGCCATAGCGGCGATGTAGTCCTGACAGTTGGGGTCCAGCCCCGCCAGGGCCCGGTAGGAGAGAAGGGCGTCGGTCATGGCCCGGGAGCCGGGATTGAGAATGGCCGCCGAGAGCCCCCGCTGGAGGGCCAGGAGGAAAAAGGCGGCGTTGACCTGCTCCCGCCGGGGCAGGCCGAAGGAGACGTTGGACACCCCAAGGGAGGTCCGGCACCCCAGCTCCTCCCGGATGAGGCTCAGGGCCTCCAGGGTCACCTGGGCCGCCCCCTGGCCGGCGCTGATGGTCATGGCCAGGGGGTCGAAGATCAGGTCCTCCTTGGGGATGCCCCAGGCGGCGGCCTCCGCCACAATGCGCCGGGCCACCTCCAGCCGCCCCTGGGCCGTGGGAGGGATGCCCTTCTCGTCCAGAGTCAGGGCGATGGCCGTTCCACCGTATTTCTTCAGCAGGGGGAAGACGGCGGCCATGCTCTCGGCCTTGCCGCTCACCGAGTTCACCAGGGGCCGGCCGTTGTAGCGGCGCATGGCCCCCTCCATGGCCTGGGGGTCGTTGGTATCGATCTGGAGGGGCAGGTCGGTGATGCCCTGGATCTCCTCCACCGCCTTGGGCAGAAGCCCGGCCTCGTCGATCTCCGGCAGGCCCACGTTCACGTCCAGCACCTGGGCCCCCTTCTCCTGCTGCTCCACCGCCAGCCGGAGGACATAGTCCATATCCCCCGCCCGAAGGGCCTCCTTGAGCCGGGGCTTGCCGGTGGGGTTGATGCGCTCCCCGATGACCACGGGCTCCCGGTCAAAGACCACGGTTTTGGCGTAGGAGGATACCCAGGTCCGCCGATGGCTGGGCAGGGGGGCGGGGGCGATGTCCTGGCAGGCGGCCCGGAGGGCCCGGATGTGCGCCGGGGTGGTGCCGCAGCAGCCCCCCGCCAGCCAAAGCCCCTCCCGGGCCAGGCCAGCCATGGCGGCGGCGAAGTCCTCCGGCCCCACGTTGTAGTGGGTGCAGCCGTCCACGCACTCCGGCAGTCCGGCGTTGGGCTGGAGGAAGAGGGGCAGGGAACTCCATCGCCGCAGCTCCGGCAGATAATCCTGCATCTGCTCCGGCCCCAGGCCGCAGTTGAGGCCCAGGGCCTCCACCCCCAGGCCCTCCAGCAGGGCGGCGGCGGCGGGGATGTCCCCTCCGGTGAGGAGCCGCCCCCCCTGGTCCAGCACCACGGACACGAAAATGGGCAGGTCACAGGACTCCTTGGCCGCCACCACTGCGGCCTTGGCCTCGTAAAGGTCGCTCATGGTCTCGATGAGCACCAGGTCGGCCCCGGCCTCCGCCCCGGCCCGGATCTCCCGGGCATAGGCGGCCACTGCCTCCTCAAAGGGCAGGTCCCCCATGGGCCGCAGGAGCCGGCCGGTGGGCCCCACGTCCAGGGCCACCCAGCCCCGGCCGGCCTCCCGGACGGCGGCCTTGGCCAGGGCTACCCCGGCGGCGGCCGCCTCCACCGAGGGGCCGGCCAGCTTGACCCCATTGGCCCCGAAGGTGTTAGTGGTGACGATGTCGGCCCCGGCGGCCAGATATTGGGCGTGGACGGCCTGGACGGCCTCCGGGCGCTCCAGATTCCAGCGCTCCGGCTCGTATCCTCCCGGGAGTCCGGCGGACTGGAGCATGGTGCCCATACCCCCGTCGAAAAAGAGGAGCCGGCGGCCCAGCTCGGTGCGAATGTCCATGGTATTTCCTCCTCGGTGGTTCTGTTTTTTGGTGGGGCGGCTTTCTGCAAAAATCCGCCCCCCGGCGGGGCGGGTGTCCCGGCCGGACGGCGGATGGAGGTTGCGCGGGGGCGTTACAGCCTGACCACCCAGTTGTGTGGGTCGGCCACGGCGCCCCACTGGATGCCGGTGAGGGTGTCGTAGAGCTTCTGGGTGACGGGGCCGATCTTTCCGCCGTTGACCACCACATGCTTGTCCTCCCAGCCCATCTCACCGATGGGGGAGACCACGGCGGCGGTGCCGGTGCCCCAGGCCTCCTCCAGCTTGCCGGCTTGGGCGGCGTCGAAGAGCTCCTGGGCGGTGATGAGCCGCTCCTCCACCTCATAGCCCCAGTCCCGCAGCAGCTCCAGGCAGGAGCGGCGGGTGATGCCGGGCAGCACCGAGCCGGTGAGGGCGGGGGTGAGGATCTTCCCGTCCACCTTGAACATGACGTTCATGGAGCCCACTTCCTCGATATACTTCCGGTGGACGCCGTCCAGCCACAGCACCTGGGCGTAGCCCTGCTCCTCGGCCCGCTCGCCGGCCCGGATGGAGGCGGCGTAGTTGCCGCCGCACTTGGTGTAGCCGGTGCCGCCCCGGACGGCTCGGACGTCCTCGGACTCCACATAGATCTTCACCGGGTTGATGCCCTCGGCGTAGTAGGCCCCCACGGGTCCGGTGATGATGCAGAAGAGGTAGGTGTGGGAGGCGTGGACCCCCAGGTTGGGGTCGGTGGCGATGATGAAGGGGCGGATATAGAGGCTGGTGCCCGGGGCGTCGGGGACCCAGCCGGCATCCACCCGCACCAGGGCCTCCACCGCCGCCACAAAGTCCTCCACCGGCACCGGGGGGATGCACAGCCGCTCGCAGGAGTCGATCATCCGGCGGGCGTTGTCGGCGGGGCGGAAGAGCTGCACGCCGCCGTCGGGCCGGCGGTAGGCCTTCAGGCCCTCGAAGACCTCCTGGGCGTAGTGCAACACCATAGCGGAGGGGGGCAGGGTAAAGGGTCCGTAGGGCACGATGCGCGGGTCGTGCCAGCCCTGGCCCTTGTCATAATTGAGCAGAAACATATGGTCGGAAAAAATCTTTCCGAAGCCCAGGCTGTCGGGATCGGGCTTGGGCGCTGGGTGCTCGGTGCGCTGGATTTTGATCTCCTCCATGGCGGATACCTCCTGTAAACGAACCGCTTTGCGGCACTTTCATTCGATATCATTATAGCAGTGCGCTCCCCGTTGCGCAAGAGAGGATATGACAGAAATCCCGCCGCCGCTCCCCGGACCTCCCGTCATAATTTCCGCCCGAACCTTCCGGAAAAAGGATGCTTTGGCTGCCGCCGCCCTTGTATTCGGGCGGCCTTTCTGATATAATAAACCTCATTCTTCAGCCTGTATCCCTGCCCTTCCCAAGGAGGTGAACCTGTGAAAAACAACAAGCTTGGCGGGCTTCTGGAGCCCAGCCTGGGGCTCTATCTGGCCTGCATGATCCTCTTCGCCCTGGCCTCCGCCCTCTTTTCCGTGCCCCTGGCGGTGCTGGAGGGGGTGATCGTGGTGATTTTGCACCTCTACCTGCGCCGCAGCCGCAGTATGCGGAAGCGGGAGATGCTCCGGTATATCGAGTCGGTAACCACCAACATGGATGCCGCCAGCCGGGACACCATGCTCAACTCCCCCCTGCCCATGGTCATCTTCTACCCCGACACCGACGAGGTGGTCTGGTCCAACGAGCGCTTTCTCCAGCTCACCGACGGACGGGAGCACCTCTTTGACACCAAGCTATCCACCCTGGTACCCGGCTTCGACCACCGCTGGCTCCTGGAGGGCAAGAGCCTGTGCCCCGGCGAGGTGAAGCTGGACGACCGCCGGTTCCTGGTCTACGGCTCCCTGGTCCACTCAGAGGAGCGCCGGGGACCCTCCCCCATGCTGGCCACCACCTACTGGGTGGAGATCACCCCCTACGTCCGGGTGAAGGAGGCATTCTTCGCCTCCCGGCCGGTGCTGGCCATCCTGCTGGTGGACAACTACGAGGACGCCATGAAGAACACCGACGAGGCCGCCCGCACTGCCCTGCGCAGCGAGATCAACCAGCGCCTGGCCGCCTGGGTCCAGCCCACTGGGGGCCTCTTCCTGCGCTACGACCGGGACCGCTACCTCTTCCTCTTTGAGGAGCGCTGCCTCAAGCACTTCCAGGAGACCAAGTTCGACGTGCTGGACGCCGTCCACGATATCCCCGCCCCCGGGGCGGTGCCGCCCACCCTCTCCATCGGCATAGGGAAGGACGCCCCCGGCTTCCGGGAGCTCTTTGAGTACGCCTCCCTGTCCATTGAGATGGCCCTCTCCCGGGGGGGCGACCAGGCGGTGGTGAAGAACAAGGACACCTTTGAGTTCTACGGCGGACGCAGCAAGGAGATGGAAAAGCGCACCAAGGTAAAAAGCCGGGTCATGGCCAACGCCCTGGGGGAGCTCATCGCCGACTCCTCCCATGTCTTTGTCATGGGCCACCGCTTCCCCGATCTGGACTGCATCGGGGCCTGTGCCGGGGTGTGCGCCATTGCCCGGAAGCGGGGCCGCTGGGCCCGGATCATCCAGGAGACGGGCAACAATCCCGCCGCCGAGATGACGGAAAAGCTCGCCCGCGTCCCGGAGTACAAGGACGTCTTCCTCACCGCCCAGGAGGCCATTGTCCTGGCCGATCCCCGGACGCTTCTGGTGGTGGTGGACACCAACCGCCCCGAACAGGTCATCAGCCGGGACCTGCTGGAGTGCTGCAGCCGGGTGGCCGTCATCGATCACCACCGCCGGGCAGCCTCCTACATCTCCAACGCCGCGCTGAACTTTCACGAGCCCTACGCCTCCTCCGCCTGCGAGCTGGTCACGGAGCTGCTCCAGTACATTCTGGAGCCCGCCGACCTGCTGAAGATCGAGGCCGAGGCCATTCTGGCCGGCATTGTGCTGGACACCAAGAACTTCACCATGCGCACGGGCACCCGGACCTTTGAGGCGGCGGCCTTCCTGCGCCGCTCCGGCGCGGACACCGGGGACGTGAAGAAGCTCTTTCAGAGCGACCTGGAGGGGGTTGTCTCCCGGTATGACATCATCCGCCACGCCAAGATGTGCCACGGGAGCATCGCCGTGGCGGCGGTGGACCACACGGTGGGCCGGGTGACGGCGGCGCAGGCGGCGGACGAGCTGCTGAACATCATCGGCATTGACGCCTCCTTTGTCCTCTTCCCCGACGCCGACGGGGCCCGGACCATCATCTCAGCCCGGAGCATCGGGGACGTCAACGTCCAGGTGGTGCTGGAAAAGCTGGGGGGCGGCGGCAACGCTGCGGCCTCCGGGGCCCAGGTCCCCAGCCCCGACGTCCAGGCGGT
This sequence comes from uncultured Intestinimonas sp., assembly GCF_944387725.1. GTDB lineage: Bacteria > Bacillota > Clostridia > Oscillospirales > Oscillospiraceae > Intestinimonas. The sequence continues at coordinate 27,416 of NZ_CALXGA010000023.1, forward strand.
GCTCCAGCAGCTCCTCCGGGCCATTGACCAGTATTTTGAGGAGGAGTAGCCGCCTCCAGACGCCTTGGGCGCAAGGGCCCCCCTTGGGGGGCCGGCGCACTGGCGGGGCCTGGCGCTTCGCAAGGTTTTATATCCCATATTGAACCCCCCATTTTAATCCAGAAAGGATGGTTTTTATGAAAGTGATTCTGCAGCAGGATGTCAAGGGCCAGGGCAAGAAGGGCCAGCTCATCGAGGCCAGCGACGGCTACGCCCGGAACTTCCTGATTCCCCGGAAGCTGGCAGTGCCTGCCACCGCCGAGAACCTGAACGCCATGAAGCAGCAGGAGAAGGCCAAAAAGGCCCAGGAGGCCGCCGAGAAGGCCGAGGCCGAGGCCGTGGCGGAAAAGCTCAAGACCTCTGTGGTGAAGCTCACCGCCAAGGCGGGCGCCGGCGGGCGGCTCTTCGGGGCGGTGACCTCCAAGGAGATCTCCGACGGCCTGAAGGCCCAGTACGGCCTGGACGTGGGCAAGAGCAAAATCGTCCAGGAGGAGCCCATCAAGGCCTTCGGCACCTATGAGCTCAAATGCAAGCTGGGCTATGAGGTCACCGGCGCCATCTATGTGGTGGTGGCCGAGGAGAAGTAAGTCCCTTTGGCCCGGGAGGCCGGAGCCCCGCCCCGGCTCCAGCGGGTTCGCCGCGCCGGGGCAGGGCGTCACTGGGCCTTTGCGCCCAATCCCTGAGACAGACAGGAGGGGAATCTGTGGACGAAGAGCTTTTGGTCCGGCAGCTCCCCCACTCCACCGAGGCAGAACAGGCCGTGCTGGGCTCCATGCTCATCGACGCCCGGTGTGTCCCGGTGGTGGTGGAAAAGCTCCGGCCCGACGACTTCTACCTCAAGCAGAACCGGGACATCTACGAGACCATCTACTCCATGTCCGCCCGCATGGAGACCATCGACCCGGTGACGGTGCTGGACAAGATGCGCTTAAACGGCGTCTTCGACGAGAACACCTCCCGGTCCTACATCCTCCAGCTCATGGAGATCACCCCCACCGCCGCCAACGTGGAGGAGTATGTGGAGATTCTCCGGGACAAGGCCCTGCTCCGGCGCATCGCCGAGACCGCCGGGGACCTGTCCAGCCTGGCCCAGGACAGCGCCGCCGTGGGCCAGGAGGTGCTGGACGCCGCCGAGCAGCGGATTTACGCCCTCCGGCAGGGCCGGGCCAGCCAGGGGCTCATTCCCCTCTCCAGCGTGGTGTTGGACGTGCTGGACCGGCTGGAGGAGCTCTCCCGGTCTGGCTCGGACATCCCCGGCCTCTCCACCGGCCTGCCAGATGTGGACAGCGCCATCTCGGGCCTGAACAACTCCGACCTCATCCTTCTGGCCGCCCGGCCCGGCATGGGCAAGACCTCCTTCGCCCTGAACATCCTGCTCCAGGTGGGCAAGTTCTCCGGCAAGGCGGCGGTCTTCTTCTCCCTGGAGATGAGCCGGGAGCAGCTGGCTATGCGCCTCATTTCCAACGAGGCCTTTGTAGACAACAAGAAGCTGGTTACAGGCCGCCTCGACGACGAGGACTGGGACAAGGTGGCCATGGCCGCCGCCGCCCTGGGCCGGGCCGGCATTCTCATCGACGACAACCCCTCCCTCAGCGTGGCCGAGATGAATGCCAAATGCCGCCGGGTGGATAACCTGGGGCTGGTCGTCATAGACTATCTCCAGCTCATGCAGTCCGCCGGGGGCCGGCAGCGCTATTCCGGAGAGAACCGCCAGCAGGTGGTCTCCGACATCTCCCGCGCCCTGAAAATCATGGCCAAGGAGCTCAACGTGCCGGTGGTCTGCCTCTCCCAGCTCTCCCGGGGCCCAGAGAGCCGCCAGGACAAGCGGCCCATGCTCTCCGACCTCCGGGAATCGGGGGCCATCGAGCAGGACGCCGACATTGTCATGTTCCTCTACCGGGACGACTACTACAACGAGGACAGCGAAAACCACAACCTGGCCGAGTGCATCATCGCCAAGAACCGCCACGGGGAGACCCGGAAGGTGGAGCTCCAGTGGCTGCCTGAGTACACCACCTTCTCCTCCATCGACCGCACCCACTCGGAATACTGAGGAAAGGATGTCCCGCCTATGGACCGGGCCGGAATTCCGGCGGGCTTTGCCGCTCTGACAAGGGAATATGCCATGCTCCCCGCCGGGGGCCATGTGCTCTGCGCCGTCTCTGGGGGGGCCGACTCGGTGTGCCTTCTCCACCTCCTCAAAGGACAGGCGGAGGCGGCGGGCTTTTCCCTCACCGCCGCCCACTTTGACCACGGCCTCCGGGGGGAGGACTCCCGCCGGGACGCCGCCTTTGTGGCGCAGCTGTGCCGGGACTGGGGCGTCCCCTGCGTCACCGGCTCCGGCGACGTGGCGGTCGAGGCTGGACGGCGGGGGGCGGGCCTTGAGGAGACCGCCCGGGACCTGCGCTACGCCTTTCTGGAGGAGGCCGCCGATGCGGTGGACGCGGACGTCATCGCCACCGCCCACAACGCCGGCGACAATGTGGAGACCCTGCTCCTCCACCTCATCCGGGGCAGCGGGCTCCAGGGCCTCACCGGCATCCCGCCCCGGCGGGGGCGGCTGGTGCGGCCCCTCCTCGCCACCTCTCGGGCGGAGATTACGGCCTATCTGGAGGCCCACGGCCTGCCCCATGTGGAGGACGCCTCCAACGCCGACCCCGCCTTTGCCCGGAACAAGCTCCGCCATCAGGTCCTTCCCCTGCTCCAGGCCCTCAACCCCCGTCTGGAGGAGGCCCTGGGGGAGACCATCCGGCGGCTCCGGGCCGACAACGACTACCTCAACGCCCAGGCCGCCGGCATGGCCCGGGAGGCCGCCTGGGCCGATGACGACCTGGTGATCCGCACCCAGCTGGTGGCCCGGGCCCCCGACCCCATCGCCGTGCGGATCATCCGCTGGATGCTCCTGGAGATGGGAGAACACCAGTTCAGCGCCGCCCACCTCCAGGCGGTGGTGGATCTGGCCCGGTCCTCCGCCCCCTCCGGGCGGGTGGACCTGGCCCATGGCCTCACCGCCTACCGGGTCTACGGGGACCTGCTCCTTACCGTCCAGGGGGAGGACCCCCTGCCCCCCTTCACCCCGGTCCCGCTGGCGCTGGAGGGGGAGACCTCCCTGCCCGAGGCGGGCTGGGCCCTCACCTGCCGGCGCGCCGTTACCCCGGCGGAGGCGCCCCGGGGGGGCAATCACTTCTTCCTGGACCCGGCGCGGCTTTCGGGCCCCCTGGTACTCCGCCCCCGGCAGACCGGGGACCGGCTGGCCCTCCCGGGCCGGGGAGAGAAGACAGTAAAGAAGCTCCTCATCGACGGCAAAGTCCCCCGGCGGCTCCGGGAGCGGGTCCCCGTCCTGGCCGACGGGGCCGGGGTAGTGTGGCTGGGGGGCTTCGGCCCCCACCGGGACCGGCTGGCCGCCCCCGGGGTGGAGGCCCTGGAGGTCGCCGCTGTTCGGGGGTAAGGGGCCGTCCGGACCCCGTTCCGGCTGGGAGCCGACCCCCAGGGCGGACCCCGAAACGGGGGAACCCCCTTAGGGCTTGTTTGAAAAATGTCAACATGCCCAATCAGCGGGTTTTTTGCCCCCTGGACGGCGCAATTTTTCCTTGAAATCTGCCAGGATTCCTGCGAAAAAATTGCTTGCCGGCGGCCCAAAATCCCTCGCTGCTGGACACATCGCCAATTTTCAAAC
>NZ_CALXGA010000024.1 GCF_944387725.1 uncultured Intestinimonas sp.
CCCAACCGGCGGGTCTTTTGTCCCCTGGACGGCGCAATTTTTCCTTGAAATCCGCCAGGATTCCTGCGAAAAAATTGTTTGCCAGCGGCCCAAAATCCCTCGCTGCTGGACACATCGCCAATTTTCAAACAAGCCCTAAGTACTCCAAGCGGACGAAACGCCCGGCGGCCAGATTTTCTGGCCGCCGGGCGCCTATTTCGCTGTCAGGCAGGGCTTGCCTCCCTCACACCAGCCGGTAGGGGCAGCCGGTCCGGGGACAGCTCCCGCAGTTCCCGCAGCCGCCGGGCCGGACGTACCGACGGTCGGGGCTCAGGCCCACCACGGCGGTGACCGACTTGGTGGGGGTAAGCATCATGGCCCCGGTGGCGGCGAGGCCGATGCGCTTGGGGGCCTCCAGGGCCTCCAGCAGGGGGCGCTGAAAGGAAATGGAAAAGTCCCCGTAGCCGGGGCTGAACCGGGGCCGGAGGTAGAGCCCCTCCCCCGCCGCCTGGGCCCCAATCTCCTGGCAGCACTGGTCGCAGTAACCTTCCAGCAGGGCGGCGGCGCAGGCCTGGAGGAGCACCGCCCGGCTCATTTCGGTGACAGCGGCCCGGCGCAGGAGGCGGTCGGTCTCGGCCCCCAGGGTGGCGGCCAAGAGGACGGCCCCGGTGCAGCCCTCCAGATGCCGCCGCAGGTGGGCGCTGGCGATGTCCATGCCGGCGCAGAAGACACGCCCCTCCCCCAGCTCCAGGGGGAAGCGCCGCCACACCGACCGGGGCCGGGCGGCGGCGGTGAGCGCCGCCCCGCTGTCCCGCAGCCGGGCCTCCAGCGCGGCGTCCGCCGCCTCCGGGCCGAGGCCCAGATAGCGCCGGACCTCCTTCCAATCGAGCTCAGCCATGGGGGCGCAGAATGTCCGAGAGGTTGTCCATGATTTTGGCGGCCACATCGGGCTTGTTCATGGTGTAGATGTGGATGTGCTCCACCCCGTGGGCGATGAGGTCCAGAATCTGCTCGGTGGCGTAGGCGATGCCGGCCTGGCGCATGGCGGCGGGGTCGTCGCCGAAGCGGTCGGCGATGCCCTGGAGCCGGGGGGGCATGACGCTCCCCGAGAGCTGGCAGGAGCGGCGGATCTGCTGGACGTTGGTCATCGGCATGATGCCGGCCACAATGGGCACGGTGATGCCCTGGTCCAGGGCCCGGAAGAGGAAGCGGTAGAGCACGTCGTTGTCAAAGAACATCTGGGTGGTGAGGAAGTCGGCCCCGGCGTCCACCTTCCGCTTGAGGTGGTCCAGATCCATGGAGAAGTGGGGGCACTCCACATGGCCCTCGGGGTAGCAGGCGGCCCCGATGCACAGCGCCTCTCCCCCCTCCAGGCCCCGGATGTGGGCGATGAGCTCACTGGCGTAGCGGAACTGGTCCGGGGCGGGAAAGGGGGCGTCCTGGGGGATATCCCCCCGGAGGGCCAGGAGGCTCTTGATGCCGGCGGCCCGGAGCTCCTCCACCCGCCGGGTGATTTCCTCCTTCGTGGAGGCCACGCAGGTCAGGTGGGCCAGGGTGGGGACGTGGTAGACGTCCTGGAGCCGGGCGGCCAGCTCCAGGGTCCGCTTGGAGGTGGAGCCCCCCGCGCCGTAGGTGACGCTGATGAAGTCCGGGGCGAGGGCGGCGGTGTCCCGCAGCACATCCTCCACCCGGGCCAGGGCGGCGCCGGTCTTGGGGGGAAAGAGCTCGCAGGAGACGGTGACCCGCCCTTTGGTAAGTAGATCGGAAATTTTCATGGTGAGTCGCTCCTTGTCGTTGGTTGGGGAAGCCGCGCGGCGGCGGGCCGGGCGCGGTGTGAAAAGCGGGCGGCCCCCGGAGGGATGCCGCCCGCTTGCTGTGTCGGGAATCCGTCAGCCCAGGTAGGCCTTCTTCACATCCTCGTTGGCCAGAAGCTCCTTGCCGGCACCGCTCATGATGAGGCGGCCGGTCTCCAGCACATAGGCGGTGTTGGCGGTGTGGAGGGCCATGTTGGCGTTCTGCTCGATGAGCAGAATGGTGACGCCCTGGCGGTTGACCTCCTTGATGATGTCGAAGATGCCCTTCACCACCAGGGGGGCCAGACCCAGGGAGGGCTCGTCCATCATCATCACCCGGGGGCGGGACATGAGGGCCCGGCCCACGGCCAGCATCTGCTGCTCGCCGCCGGAGAGGGTCCCTGCCGCCTGCCAGGAGCGCTCCTTGAGCCGGGGGAAGAGGTTGTAGACCTTGTTCAGATCCTCCTCGATGCTGTCCCTGCGGAGATAGGCCCCGATCTTCAGGTTCTCCAGCACGGTGAGGTCGGGGAAGACGTGCCGCCCCTCAGGCACCAGGGTGATGCCCTTGGAGACGATGCGGTCCGGGGAGAGGCCGGTGATCTCCTCCCCCTGGAAGGTGATGCGGCCCGACGCCGGCTTCACCAGCCCGGCGATGGTGCGCAGGGTGGTGGATTTTCCGGCGCCGTTGGCCCCGATGAGGGTGACGATCTCGCCCTCCGGCACCTCAAACGAGATGCCCTTGACGGCCTCGATGCCGCCGTAATTGACCCGCAGGTCCTCAATCTTCAGCATCGTCTGCCACCCCCAAATACGCTTCGATGACCTTCGGGTCGTTCTGCACCGTCTCCGGCGTGCCCTGGGCGATGAGCTTGCCAAAGTCCAGAACGTAAATGCGGTCGGAAATCTGCATGACCAGGTCCATGTGGTGCTCGATCATTAGGACCGTCAGGCTGTACTCCTGGCGGATTTTCTGAATGAAGTCGGTGAGCTCCTGGGTCTCCTGGGGGTTCATGCCGGCGGCCGGCTCGTCCAGGAGGAGGAGCTTGGGGGCGGTAGCCAGGGCCCGGGCGATCTCCAGCCGGCGCTGGAGGCCGTAGGGCAGGCTCCCCGCCACCTCGTCCTTCAGGTGGGTGAGGCCCTGCTCCTCCAGGAGGGCCATGGACTCCTCCCGCATCCGCCTCTCCTCGGCCCGGTTGAGCCGGAAGGTGGCGGAGAGGAAGTTCTGCCTGGCCCGCATGTGCTTGGCAATGAGGACGTTTTCAAACACCGTGAGGGCGGAGAAGAGCCGGATGTTCTGAAAGGTCCGGGCGATGCCCAGCCGGGTGATGGCGTCGGGGGTGGGAGAAATCTTCTGGGTGTACTTCCCTTGGTTCTCCCCGGCGTAGGCCTTGGCCATTTTGCCCTGGGGGAAGTTCTCCACAATGGGCTGCCCCTGGAAGGACACCCGGCCGTTGGTGGGCTCATAGACCCCGGTGATGCAGTTGAAGGTCGTGGTCTTGCCGGCGCCGTTGGGGCCGATGAGGGCCACGATTTCCCCCCGGTTGACCTCCAGGGAGAGGTTATTCATAGCCACCACGCCGCCGAACTGCATGGTGACGTCCTCCATGCGCAGGATGTTCTCGCTCATTTCGACGCCTCCTTCTTTTTCCGGCGGGGCCGGAAGAGGTCAAAGAGCTCCTTGTCCCCCATGAGGCCCCGGCGGAAGAAGAGCACCACGATCATGATGATGATGGAGAAGACCACCATGCGGAAGCCGTTGCGGAGGAAGGGGACCTTGAAGGCGCCGATGGTGGTCTCGGCGTCCAGGAAGCGCAGCCACCACTCGCTGGCCGCCACATAGAGGAAGGCGGCGATGCAGGAGCCGGACACCGAGCCGATGCCCCCGATGACCACGATGAGGAGGATCTCATAGGTCATGGCGGTGGTGAAGGTCCGGGCCTGGGCCTGGTTGGCGAACATGGCAAACATGGCGCCCCCCACCCCGGCGAAGAAGGAGCTGATGCAGAAGGACAGCCGCTTGTGCCTGGCCAGGTTGATGCCCATGGCCTCGGCGGCAATTTCATCCTCCCGAATGGCCTTGAAGGCCCGGCCGTAGGAGGAGTTGATGAGCAGCACGATGATGGCGATGCACACCGCCGCGATGAAGAAGGCCGCGAAGGTGGACAGCCGCAGCACCACCTGGCCGCTTGCGTTGGTGATGTTGAAGCTGGAGAAGGTGGGGAAGTTCTTCAAAGCGTTGGCGCCGTTGGTGACGGGGCCCAGGGCGTCCCACTGGAAGATGGCCCGGATGATCTCGCCAAAGCCCAGAGTGGCGATGGCCAGATAGTCGCTCTTGAGCCGCAGCACCGGCAGGCCGATGAGCCAAGCCACGGCGGCGGCCACGCAGCCGGCCAGAATCAGGGCGATGAGCACCCCCAGGATGAGGCCGGGGACGGTATCCGCCCCGCCGAAGAGGTCGGGCAGGGAGAAGTTCACCGCCGAGCCGTTGTAGATATAGTAGACGCTTTCCCGGTCAGCCACGGGGATGGTGAAGATGGCGTAGGTGTAGGCTCCCAGGAGCATGAAGCCCGCCTGGCCCAGGGAGAAGAGCCCGGTAAAGCCGTTGAGCAGGTTCATGGACACCGCCACCAGGGCGTAGACCGCCCCCTTTTTCAGGGTGGTGAAGAGCATGATGTTGGTGTTGGGGTTCAGGGTGTTCTCCAGCACGACGGTGAGGATCAGCAGGGCCGCCGCCAGCACCAGGGCCAGGAAGGGCCCCTTCTTGCTTTTTGTCTGTTGCAGCATCTTCCGCGCCCCCTTAAACTTTGTCCGTGGCCTTCTCACCGAACAGGCCGGTGGGCTTGACCACCAGGATGACGATGAGCAGGGCGAAGGTGAAGGCGTCGGAGAAGATGCTCCAGGGGGAGCCCTTGATGATGGACTCGCAGATGCCGATGAGGAAAGCCCCCACCACCGCCCCGGGGATGGAGCCGATGCCGCCGAAGACGGCGGCCACGAAGGCCCGCAGGCCGGGCAGGGTGCCCGAGAGGGGCACGATGGAGGAGTAGTTGGTGAAGTAGAGCATGGAGCCCACCGCCGCCAGCAGGGAGCCGATGATGAAGGTCACGGAGATCACCGAGTTGATCTTGATGCCCATGAGCTGGCTGGTCTCGAAGTCCTTGGCCACCGCCCGCATGGCCATGCCCACCTTGGTGTGGTTGATGAGCTGGGTGAGGACGACGACCAGGGCCACCACCAAGAAGGGGGTGACGATGGTGACCCACTTGGTGCTGGTGCCCAGGATGGTGATGTTTTCCGACAGGAAGGGCAGCGAGGGGTACATCTGGGGCAGGCCGCCGGTGACATAGGTGGCGGTGTTCTGGAGGAGATAGCTCACGCCGATGGCGGAGATCATGACGCTCATTCGGGGGGCGGAGCGCAGGGGCTTGTAGGCCGCCCGCTCAATGAGGAAGCCCAGGGCCACAGTGAGAATGATCATCAGGGGAGCGGCCACCGGCAGGGGCAGGGCGGCGCTGAGGTAGACCATGATGAGGCCGGCCACCATAAACACGTCGCCGTGGGCGAAGTTGATGAGGCGCAGAATGCCATAGACCATGGTGTAGCCGATGGCGATGAGGGCGTACTGTCCGCCCAGGGATACGCCGGAGAGCAGAATGGAGACTGCGTACTGCACAGGGATACCTCCCTCTCTTTTTTCTTTCTGTTTGCCGGAAAATGGGGGCAGGACCGTCTCGAAAAGGGCCGTGGGACGGCAGCTTTCGAGGCGGTCCCGGCCTGCGGAACATAAGAAACCGCCTGGCGGGGGCGTCCCCCGCCAGGCATTTCTGACACGCGAGAAACGGTTACTCAGAAACGGTCTGGACGGTCTCCAGGGCCCAGACGCCGTTGGCAGTGTCGGCCACCTTGATATAGGCGGTGTCCCGGATGGCGTCGCCGATCTCGTCGAAGGCGATGGCGCCGGACACGCCGGTGTAGGTGACGCTGGGCAGGGCGGCCTTTACGGCGGCGGGATCGGTGGAGCCGGCGGCCTTCAGGGCCTCCAGGGCCACATAGTAGGCGTCGTAGCCCATAGCGGTGACAGCCGCGATGGTGTCGTTGCCGCCGTTGTTGGTGAGGTTGGTGGAGTCGCCGTTGATGAAGGCCTTGATGCCCTCGTCGAACTCAGGGGAGCCGCCCTCCTGGTAGAAGGTGGAGACGTAGAGCTGCACGTCGGAGCCGGCGGCGGCCTCCAGGACCATGTTGCTGTCCAGGGTGTCGGAGCCCAAGATGGGGATGGTCAGGCCGGTGTCGGCGGCCAGCTTCACGATCTGGGTGGAGTAGGCGATGGACACGGGGCAGAAGATGACGTCGCAGCCCTCAGAGGCGGCCTTGTTGAGGTAGGTGCTGAAGTCGGAGGTGTTCTGGGGGAAGGAGTCCTTGACCACGGTGCCGCCGGCGGCGGTGAAGGCCTGCTCGAAGTAGTTCATCAGGCCCTGGTCGTAGTCGTTGCCCAGCTCACCCAGCAGATACGCCTTCTGGGCGGAGAACTTCTCGGTGGCGAAGTTGGCCAGCACGGTGCCCTGGAAGGGGTCCAGGAAGCAGATGCGGAAGTAGTAGTCGTTGCCGGCGGTGACCTGGGGATTGGTGCAGGTGACGCCGATGGCGGCCAGGCCGGCGTCGCCGAAAATGGGGCCGGCGGCGATGGACACGCCGGAGCCGTAGGAGCCCAGCACCAGGGAGACGCCCTGGCCCACCAGTTCAGCGGCGGCGGTGGGGGCCTTGGCGGGGTCGGAGCCGTTATCGGCATAGACCAGCTGTACGTTGTAGGTGGTGCCGCCGATGTCCACGGTGGGGGTCTCGGAGTTGGCGTACTGCATCCCCAGCATCTCCTGCTTGCCGCCGGCGCCGGAGTCGCCGGTGGCGGGCTCAAACACGCCGATGTAGACGGTGTTCTCGCCGCCGGTGGCCGCGCCGCCGGAGGTGGTGCTCTCAGGCGCGGGGGTTCCGGCAGAGCCGCCGCCGCAGCCGGCCAGAGCAGTCAGGGCCAGTGCGCCGGAGAGTGCGAGCGCAAGAAACTTTTTCATGTGACGAAATCCTCCTTATCCAATTCCTTTTGCGTGCGGGCAATGTCCCTGCGAGGAAAACGATTGTCCACAACTATTGTTCTATTATAGCAATGCTTCCCCCAAAAAGCAAGACGCTTTTGCCCTGTTGGAGGAGCGAAGCGCAATTTTTTGTGAGATAAACCAAAAGCCCGGCCGGTCCTTCGGGCCCGGACGGGCAGTTTCGGCAGAGGGAGGGCCGGGCGCGGCTTGACGGGTGGGATATAATAGAGGGAAATCGAGGGTTTTACGCCAAAGGAGGGTCTGCCTGTGAGCCTGTTTTGCTGCCCCCTGTGCGCCGCCCCCCTGGAGCAGAGGACGCGGACCTATACCTGCCCCCGGGGCCACAGCTTCGACCGGGCCCGGGAGGGCTACTACACCCAGGGGGTGGCGGAGACCCTCCGGGCCTCGGGCGGGGCCCTTCGGGCGGCGGGGGTGGACCTGTCCCGCCCCTCCCTCCGCCGGGCCGCCCGGCGTGCGCCGGAGGTGGAGTTCGCCGCAGCCTCGGTCTACCATCTCCCGGTAGCGGACGCCTCCGTGGACCTCCTGCTGGACTGCTTCTCCCCTCTGGCCCTGGAGGAGTTCTGCCGGGTCCTCCGGCCCGGGGGCGTCTTCCTCTATGTGGTGCCGGGGGCCCGGCACCTGTGGGAGCTCAAGGAGGTCCTCTACGACCGGCCTTACCTCAACCGGGAGGAGGAGGTCCCCTACCCCGGTTTCCGGTATGTGGAGGTGGTCCCGGTGGAGGGCCGGATGGACCTGGACCGGGCCGCCCTGGGAGACCTCTTCGCCATGACCCCCTACCGCTGGAAGACCCCCAGGGCCGGCGCGGCGCGGCTGGAGGCTCTGGAGGGCCTGGGGGTCACCGCCGCCTTTCGGGTCCACGTCTTCCGGCGGGTATAGGAAAGGACCCCTTTCGGTTCACCCGGAACCTTTTTCGATTGCGTCGAAAAAGTTCGTCAGCCTGTGGAACAGGGCCTCCGGCCCTGTTCCACAGGCTGAGAGGAGCGGGTCCGCAGACCCGCTCCTCTGCTTGACGAAAGAGGCCGGGGCGGCCGCGCGAATCAACCGCCAGGCGGTTTCTTCAGCAGACATGATTTCCCGCCCAGGGCCCTCCAGAGCTTCTTCTGGTTGGGCAGCATCCGCCGGGGCGGGGTCCGCAGGCGGTAGCGGTCGGCCAGGGCCGCCCGGACCGGGGCCGGGAGCCAGGGCAGCAGGGCCTCCCCCTTCCCCTCAAAGGCCACCAGCACCATCTCCTCCGGCATCCGGCGGGGCTTCGGGTAGAAGAGAAGCAGCTCCAGGGCCTGCCGGGCGGGCTCCGCCGCCTCCTCCGGGGGCAGAGCCGCCAGAGCGGCCAGCAGCGCCTCCAGGGCGCCGTCCAGGGCGGGACCGTAGGTCTTCAGCGCCTCGTCCAGGCCGGGGTGGTAGCTGTGGCCGGAGAAGAGGTGGGCGATCAGGCCGGCCCGGTCCGTCTGGGCCTCGGCCTCCGCAACCGCCTCCAGCAGGGCGGCGTAGCGGGTCTGGAGGGCCTCCAGGGCTGCCTGTACGGGCTCCATGGTCCTTCCCCCCTTATGCGAAGTAGGCCGCGCCGCTCTCGAAGATGGGCTGGAGCTTGTCCCCGGGGATATTTTTGGCCACATAGGGCCCCCGGCGCTCGGAGTGGCCCATCTTGCCAAAGACCCTGCCGTCCGGGGAGAAGATACCCTCGATGGCCCAGACCGAGCCGTTGGGATTGGCGGCAATGTCCAGGGATGGGACCCCCTGGGCGTCCACATACTGAGTAGCGATCTGGCCGTGGGAGAGCAGGGACTCCAGCAGGGCGGGCGGGGCCGCGAACTTCCCCTCCCCGTGGGAGACAGGAACGGTGTGGAGGTCCCCCACGGCGCTTTTGAGCATCCAGGGGGAGTTCACCGAGGCCACCCGGGTGGTGACGTACCGGCTCTGGTGGCGGCCGATGTCGTTGAAGGTCAGGGTGGCGCAGTCGGGGCCCATCTCCCGGATTTCGCCGTAAGGCGCCAGCCCCAGCTTCACCAAGGCCTGGAAGCCGTTGCAGATGCCCAGCATCAGGCCGTCCCGGCTCCGCAGCAGGTCGTGGACGGCGTCGGTGAGGCGGGGGTTGCGGAAGAGGGAGCAGATGAATTTGGCCGAGCCGTCTGGCTCATCGCCGCCGGAGAAGCCGCCGGGGAGGACCACAAGCTGGGCCCCGCGGATGGCCTCCTCCAGGTCCCGGGCCGACGCCTCCAGGGCCTCGGGGGTCAGGTTCCGCACCACCACAATCTCCGGCTGGATGCCCGCCCGGAGGCAGGCGGCAGCAGTGTCGTATTCGCAGTTGGTGCCGGGGAAGACGGGGATCACCGCCCGGGGCCGGGCGCGCTTGGTCTGGCAGACCGCCGGGGAGCGGCCCTCCCAGGCAATCACGGGGGCCTCTCCGGCGGCCTCCGTCCGGGTGGGGTAGACCCCCTCCAGCACCCCCTCGCACAGATCCAGCAGCTCCTGGATGGGGGCGCAGTCGGAGGGCAGGGAGACAATGGGTTCGCTGGAGGTGTAGCCCAGGAGGACGGCCCCGGGGACCTCCCCGGCGCATTCGGCTACAATGGCCCCGGGGGTGGTGAGCCAGAAGGGGTCCCGCAGGAGCCGAGCGTCGGAGGTGAAGCCCACCCGGTTGCCGAAGGACATCTTCACCACCGCCTCGGCGGCCCCTCCGGCGGTGACGGCCCAGGCCGAGAGGACCGTCCCGCTCCGGCATAGGCCGTGGAAGTCCTCCCACAGGGCCTTCAAATCCCCGTAGTCCCCGCTGTACTGGGGCTGGAAGAGGTAGACCGGGTGGCCCGGCCCCTTGAACTCGGGGGTGAGGACGTTCCCGGCCTTCTCCGGGGCAATGGCAAAGGAGATGAGGGTGGGGGGCACGTCCAGGCCCAGGAAGGAGCCGGACATGGAGTCCTTGCCGCCGATGGCGGCTACCCCCAGGCCCATCTGGGCCTGGAAGGCCCCCAGCAGGGCGGCAAAGGGTCTGCCCCAGCGGACGGGGTCGTCCCGGAGCTTTTCAAAGTACTCCTGGAAGGAGAGGTAGACCTGGTTGGGGTCGCAGCCGGCGGCCACCAGCTTGGCCACCGAGTCCACCACCGACACGCCGGCGCCGTGGAAGGGGTCCTTTTCCATCCACCGGGGCCGGAAGCCCCAGGACATGACGGAGCAGGTATCGGTCTCCCGGCCGGGCTCCACCGGCAGGAGGGCGGCCATGACCTGGGTGGGGGTGGACTGGGTCCGGCCGCCGAAGGGCATCAGCACCGAGGCCGCCCCAATGGAGCCGTCGAACCGCTCTCCCAGCCCCCGCTGGAGGCCCAGGTTCAAATCGGAGCACAGGTCCCGGAGGCTCCCGCCGGCGAAGGGGACGCCGGGCTCCGAGGGGGGGATCACCACGTTAGCGTGCTTCACCGCCCCGTTGGAGGAGAGGAAGTCCCGGGAGAGGCTGCAGATAACCGCCCCGTTCCAGCGCATCACCATCCGGGGCTCCTCAGTGACCTGGGCCACCACATAGGCCTCCAGGTTCTCCGCCCGGGCGGCGGACAGGAAGGCCTCCACATCCTCCGGCGCCGTGACCACGGCCATGCGCTCTTGGCTCTCGGAGATGGCCAGCTCAGTGCCGTCCAGGCCGTCGTACTTCTTCCGTACGGCGTCCAGGTCGATGTCCAGGCCGTCGGCCAGCTCCCCGATGGCCACCGACACGCCGCCGGCCCCGAAGTCGTTGCACCGCTTGATAAGCCGGGTCACCTCCGGGTTTCGGAAGAGGCGCTGGAGCTTGCGCTCCTCGGGGGCGTTGCCCTTCTGGACCTCGGAGGCCATGTTGTCCAGGCTCCCCAGGTCGTGGCTCTTGGAGGAGCCGGTGGCCCCGCCGATGCCGTCCCGGCCGGTGCGTCCCCCCAGGAGGATGATCTGGTCCCCGGGGGCGGGCCGGGCCCGGACCACGTTGGCCGCCGGGGCGGCCCCCACCACGGCCCCCACCTCCATGTGCTTGGCCACATAGCCGGGGTGGTAGATCTCGCTGACCAGGCCGGTGGCCAGGCCGATCTGGTTGCCGTAGGAGGAGTACCCTGCGGCGGCGGTGGTGCAGAGCTTCCGCTGGGGCAGCTTGCCCTCCAGGGTCTCGGCGATGGGGGCCCTGGGGTCTCCGCAGCCGGTGAGGCGCATGGCCTGATAGACGTAGGAGCGGCCGGAGAGGGGGTCCCGGATGGCGCCGCCGATGCAGGTGGCCGCCCCGCCGAAGGGCTCAATCTCGGTGGGGTGGTTGTGGGTCTCGTTCTTGAACATGAGGAGCCAGTCCTCCTCCTGCCCGTCCACCACAGCCTTGACCTTCACGGAGCAGGCGTTGATCTCCTCGCTCTCATCCAGGTCCCGGAGGCCCCCCCGCTTTTTCAGGGCCTTGGCCGCCAGGGTGCCCAGGTCCATGAGGGTCTGGGGCCGGCGCTGGGCCTCCTCCTCCCCATAGACCTCCCGCCGGGCGGCCTGATAGGCCCGGTAGACCCGAGCCGCCTCCGGGGAGAAAATCTCCACATGGTCGATGTGGGTGGAGAAGGTGGTGTGGCGGCAGTGGTCGGACCAGTAGGTGTCCACCACCCGCAGCTCGGTGAGGGTGGGGTCCCGGCCCTCCTCCCGCATGTAGTCCTGGAAAAATTTCAGGTCGTTTAAGTCCATGGCCAGGCCGTACTCCGCCAGGGCGGCGGCAAGTCCGGCCTCGTCCAGATCCCGGAAGCCCTCCACCACCGCCACCGCCTGGGGGAGGGGGTAGGTCTGGGCCAGGGTTTCTGGCTTGTCCAGGGCGGCCTCCCGGGCCTCCACGGGGTTGATGAGGTACCGGCGCACTCGGCCCAAGTCCTCCTGGGAGAGGTCCCCCTCCAGCAGGTAGAGGGCAGCGAAGCGGACGGCGGGCCGCTCTCCCCCGGTCATGAGCTGGATGCACTGGGCCGCAGAGTCGGCCCGCTGGTCGAACTGTCCCGGCAGGGCCTCCACCGCCAGGAGGGCGTGGGGGCGGCCGGGGACAGGGTAGGCCTCGTCATAGGCCGCGTCTACCTGGGGTTCTGAAAAGATGGCGTCCCGGGCGGCAGCGTAGGTCTCGGAGCTCACCCCCTCCACGTCGTAGCGGTTGAGGATGCGCACACCGGCCAGGCCGGCCACGCTCAGCACCTCCGTGAGTTCCCGGCGCAGGGCCCGGGCCGCCCCGTCAAAGCCGGGCCTTTTTTCCACATAACAGCGAAACACGTCTCCCATGGTGGATTCCTCCCTATCATTCTCTTTCTGTCCGTTGGAGCGGGAGCGGCTAGGGCTTGTTTGAAAATTGGCGATGTGTCCAGCAGCGAGGGATTTTGGGCCGCTGGCAAGCAATTTTTTCGCAGGAATCCTGGCGGATTTCAAGGAAAAATTGCGCCGTCCAGGGGACAAAAGCCCCGCCGGTTGGGCATGTTGACATTTTTCAAACAAGCCCTACGGGATGCTCCAGCTCCCAATGTTATAGAAGGGGTTTTGCTGGGTGGGGGTGAGGCCGCTGGCCGCCCCCCGCTGGGTGAGCACCGACTGGTTGGTAAAGCAGAGGGTGGAGAAGGGGACCTCGGTTTCCAGGGCGGCCCAGAGGGCGGAGGCGGCGCTGGTCCGCGCCTCCCCGGAGGCCCCCTGATAGGCCCCCAGCAGGGCGCTGGTCTGGAAATTGACATATCCGCCGTAGTTTAAGTCCCCGGTGAGCAGGGGGGCGGGGTCAAAGTCGGCGGAGAGGGTGGTGGCCCCCAGGTAGAGGTCGAAGTTCCCCCGCTCCAGGGCTTGGAGGTAGTCATTCCAGGGGAGCTTTTGCAGGTCCACCGAAATCCCAGCCCGGGTGAGCTCCTCGGCTAGGTACTCCGCCGCCGACAGCCGGAAGGTGTTGTCGGTGTTCACCAGGAAGGTGAGGGCCAGGGGGCTGCCGTTCTGGGTCCAGTTCCCCTCCTGGCCCCGGACACAGCCCGCCTGGACCAGCAGCTCCTCCAGGACCTGGGGGGAGTAGCCCCGCCGCTGGTCCATCTCCCCGTCGTAGAGGGGGGAGGCGGGGTGGACCGGCAGGACGGCCGCCTGGGCATGGCGGGAGAAGAGGGCCGCCGCCACGGTGCTCCGGTCCCAGGCCCGGTCCAGGGCCCGGCGGAGGGCGGCGCCGGCGCAGGGCCCCTGGGCGCAGTTATAGCCGATATAGATCATGGTGGTGGAGGGGCAGTCCCAGACCTCGTGGTCCCCGGCGAAGCCCAGGGCCCCGGTGCCGGTGAGGTCGGCGGTGACCAGGGAGAGGTCCCCGATGTCAAAGGTGTAGATCAGGTCGTCGGCGGCCCGGATGGTCACCAGGGGGATGGACTCCGCCGGCAGGGCCCCGCCCCGCCACCAGTCGGCGCGGGCGGTGAGGACCTCCCCGCTGGGGTCCAGGACGTAGGGGCCGGTGCCCAGGGGGACGGCCCCGCCCCCCTCCTTGACAATGGGGATGTCCAGCAGGGCCGGCAGGGCCCCGTTGGGGGCGGAGAGGGTGACGGTGACCGTCCCCTCCCCCGCCGTCACCTGCCGGACGCCCGCCAGCCGTCCAGAGAACCGGTCGGAGGTCCGGGCCAGCTCCAGGGAGGCCGCCGCGTCCCCGGCGGTGAGGGCCGAGCCGTCGGAGAAGGTGACCCCGGCCCGAAGGGCGAAGGTCCAGGTGAGGCCGTCTTCACTGACCTGATAACTCTGGCACAGCACATTCTGGGGCTGGAAGCTCTGGTCCAGCTCAAAAAGGCCCTCCGACAGCAGTCCGGTCAGGGCCAGGTTCACCCGGTCGGTGCTGAGGATGGGGTGAAGGCTCTCCTGGGTCCGGGCCAGGGTGAAGACCCGGGACTGGACCTCCTGGGAGGGAGAGGGGGCGGGAGGGGTCTGGGTCTCCCCGGCCTCCGGCGCAGCACAGCCGGCCAGGAGCAAAAGCCCCGCCAGCAGCAGGCCCCACAGCCTCCTAAGGCGCATATTCGTTCCCCCTTTCGCGGGCCGGGAGCGGACAGCGCGGGAGCTGCCCGCTCTCCCCTCTTACTGCGGTCACAGCATCTGGATGACGGCGGCCTGGCTCCCCCGGGCCCCCTGGGTGACCCGGTGGGACCAATACTTGTCCGGCCGGCAGGCGGTGCAGTCTTCAGAGACGGCGATGTGCTCCGGCAGGAGCCCCACACGCGCCAGGCGCATGGCGTTGATGCCCTTCAGGTCCACCTGGAACTTGCCGTTCTGGATGGGGGTGAGAAAGGGGGCGGCCTGGACCCCAAGGGCGGCGGTCATGGCGTTGGGCACGTCCTCGTGGGTCTCGAAGCAGCACCGGGAGATGCCCGGCCCGATGGCGGCCAGGATGTCCTCCGGCCGGGAGCCGTAGAAGGCCATTTTCTCCACCACCCGCTCCACAATGCCGGAGGCGGTCCCCCGCCAGCCGGCGTGGGCGGCGGCGGCCACACGGCGCAACGGGTCGTAGAAGAGGACGGGCAGGCAGTCGGCGGAAAAAATCACCAGGGCCACCCCAGGGAGGTCTGTGACCAGCCCGTCCACCTCGTAGGGCTCCGGGTCGTAGAGGTCCCGTTTGATATCGGCGGCGGTGACTGGCCGGACCCGGTCGCTGTGGATCTGGTTGGACATGGCGATCCGGGCCGGATCGGCCCCGATGGCGGCGAAAAAGCGGCGGAAATTCTCCCGGACGTGCTCAGGGTTGTCGCCCCGGGTGGTGCCCAGGTCCATACTCGCGTAGATGCCGGTGCTCACCCCGCCCAGCCGGGTGGAAAACCCGTGGACCACGCCTCCGGCGCGATCAAAGCTGCCGGCGGCCAGATAGGTGACGCCGTTTTGGATGCGGTCTGTGATCTCCATGGCAGTTCTCCCTGTCCCCGCCCCCTCCGGGGGCAAGGTTCCCTTGACGGTCCGGCGGCCCGCCGGAAGGGGGGCGGCTCCCCCGCCGCCTCCTTCTTGGATCCCCCTCTGGGGGAGCTGGCTGCGGCGACGCCGCAGACTGAGGGGGTTACCCGTTCTGGGGTCCTGCCCTGCGGGTCACGGCTCTCAACTGGAGCGGGTTCCGGCGGGCCGCCGGAACCCACAGACCGGATGGAATCCGGGGTCAGTCCGGGTGGTACTCCTTACAGGTGCACTTCTTCCACTTGAGGCCGCTGCCGCAGGGGCAGGGGTCGTTGCGGCCAATTTTCTGGCCCTTGTGGACGGTGGGCTGCTGCTTGACGCTGCCGTCCCCGCCGCCGGAGGTGCTGGTGACCTTCGCCACCCGCTTGCGCTCCACCGCGCCTTGGCCGTTGTTCACCCGGACCTGAACCACAAAGACCCGGCGCACCGTCTCCTCCTGGATGGCGGCGATCATCTCCTCGAACATCTCGTAGCCCTCGCGCTTGTAGGCCACCACCGGGTCCTCCTGGCCGTAGGCCCGCAGCACAATGCCCCGACGCAGCTCCGTCATGTTGTCCAGGTGGTCCATCCAGTACTCGTCTACCACCCGGAGCATCATCACCCGCTCCAGCTCCCGCATCAGGGGCTCGCCCAGCGCCTCCTCCTTCTTCCGGTAGACGTCAAAGGCCCGCTCCTCCACCAGGGCGCACAGGCCCTCCTGGTCATAGCCCTGGAGTTCCTCGTCGGTGAGCTTGAGCTCGTCAGGGCCCAGGAAGACGCCCCGGAAGAGCGCCGCCGCCTCCCGAAAGGACTCGGCGTCCATGTGCTTGCGCTCCCCCATGTGCCCGCCAATGGCGTTGTGGATGGTGGTGCGGATCATGTTCTCCATGCTGGCCTTCATGTCCTCGCCGTCCAGAACCTGCCGGCGCTGCTTGTAGATAACCTCCCGCTGGGTGTTCATTACATCGTCGTATTCCAGCACATTCTTGCGCTGCTGGAAGTTCTTGGACTCCACCTGCTTCTGGGCCGACTCAATGGCGTTGGTGAGCATCTTCTGCTCAATGGGGGTGTCCTCGTCTACTCCCAGCCGGTCCATCATGCCCATGACCCGCTCGGAGCCGAAGAGGCGCATGATGTCGTCCTCCAGAGAGAGGAAGAAACGGCTCTCGCCGGGGTCCCCCTGGCGGCCGGCCCGGCCCCGGAGCTGATTGTCAATGCGGCGGGACTCGTGGCGCTCGGTGCCCAGAATGAAGAGCCCCCCCACCTCCCGGACCTTGTCGGCCTCGGGCTTGATCTGGGCCTTGTACTTCTCCTCGGCCTGGGAGAACATCTTCCGGGCCTCCAGGATCTCCTGATTGTCGGTCTCGGCAAAGCCGGTGGCCTCGGCGATGAGCTCATCGCTCATGCCGGCCTTCCGCAGGTCGTTCCGGGCCAGATACTCGGCGTTGCCCCCCAGCATGATGTCGGTGCCGCGGCCGGCCATGTTGGTGGCCACGGTGACCGCCCCCAGCTTGCCGGCCTGGGCCACAATCTCGGCCTCCTTCTCGTGGTTCTTGGCGTTGAGGACGCTGTGGGGGATGCCCTCCTTTTTCAGCATATGGGAGAGCAGCTCCGACTTCTCGATGGAGATGGTGCCCACCAGCACGGGCTGGCCCTTCTGGTGGCATTCCTCAATCTGCCGGATGATGGCCCGGTATTTGCCCGCCTCGGTCTTGTAGACCACATCGTGGTGGTCGATGCGGGCCAGAGGCTTGTTGGTGGGGATCTCCACCACGTCCAGGGAATAAGTTCCGTTGAACTCGTCTTCCTCGGTCATGGCGGTGCCCGTCATGCCGGAGAGTTTGTCGTAGAGGCGGAAGTAGTTCTGGAAGGTGATGGTGGCCAGGGTCTTGGACTCCCGGGCCACGTTGACGTGCTCCTTGGCCTCGATGGCCTGGTGGAGGCCCTCGGAGTACCGCCTGCCCAGCATCAGCCGGCCGGTAAACTCGTCCACGATGATGACCTCGCCGTCCTTGACCACATAGTCGATGTCCCGCTTCATCAGACCCCGGGCCCGGATGGCCTGGTTGATGTGGTGGGAGAGGGTGGTGTTCTCCGGGTCGGCCAGGTTCTCCAGGTTGAAGGCCTTCTCCGCCTTGGCGATGCCGTTGGCGGTGAGGGTGACGGTGCGGGCCTTCTCGTCCACGATATAGTCGGCGTCCTCGTTGGGGTCCTCCTCCTCCTTGGTGTCCACGCTGGCCACCACCTTGCACTTGAGGCGGGAGACGAAGTTGTCCACGATGACATAGAGCTGGGTGGACTCCTCCCCCTGGCCGGAAATAATGAGGGGGGTCCGGGCCTCGTCGATGAGGATGGAGTCCACCTCGTCCACAATGGCGAAGGCGTGGCCCCGCTGGACCATCTCCTGCTTGTAGATGGCCATGTTGTCCCGGAGGTAGTCGAAGCCAAACTCGTTGTTGGTGCCATAGGTGATGTCGGCGTCGTAGGCCCGGTGCTTGTCCGGCCCTGTGACGCCGTGGATGACCAGGCCCACGGTGAGGCCCATGAAACGGTAGACCTTGCCCATCCACTCGCTGTCGCGCTTGGCCAGGTAGTCGTTGACGGTGACGATATGGACCCCCCGGCCGGTGAGGGCGTTGAGGTAGGCGGGAAGGGTGGCCACCAGAGTCTTTCCCTCGCCGGTCTTCATCTCGGCGATGCGGCCCTGGTGGAGGATGATGCCGCCAATGAGCTGTACCCGGTAGGGCTTCATGCCCAGCACCCGCCAGGCGGCCTCCCGGCAGGCGGCGAAGGCCTCGGGCAGCAGATCGTCCAGGCACTCTCCGCCCTGGTAGCGGTCCTTGAACTCCTGGGTTTTGGCCTGGAGCTGTTCGTCCGTCAGGGCGGAGTACGTCCCGTCCAGGGCCTCGATTTTATCGACAATGGGAGTGATGGCCTTGACCTCCCGCTCCGAGGTAGTCCCGAAGAGCTTTTTCAACAGACCCATGTATCTTAGCACCTCTTATCCTTTGGTTCTGAAATCAGCTTAGTATATCATACCCGGCCGGAAGAAAAAAGAGAAAATTGTGAACAAACCGCGCTTGTGCCGGGAGCCCCCTTCCGTCACGCTCAGCCGCCGGCTGGGCACGGAGGCGGTTCCGGCCAGGGCCGGTTTTTCTCCCGCTCCCACTTTACGCCGCCGCCGGAGCATGGTATAGTGGTACCAGCGCAACCGCGCCACACCAATGCGCTGAAAGGAGCCCTCTATGAAACTGAAAAAGATCCTCCTGCCCGGCCTGCTGCTGGCCCTGGCCCTAACCGCCTGCGCCCCTGCCCCGGCGGAGAACACCCCCTCCCCTACCCCGGTGGAGACCACCCCGGCCCCGGAGGCGCTCACCTGGACAGACCAGGACTTCTCCCAGGACTTCACCGCCGCGGACGGCACGGTGGTGATGTCGGTGGACTATATCTTCCCCGACATTCAAAATTACAGCCAGAACCCCGCCTGGACGGCCATCCACGACTACTACGCCGCCGAGGGGGCCGCCTACCTGGAGAACGCCCGGGAGCTGGCGGTCTACGCCGCCGGGGACTACGGCGTGGCCCGGGACCTGGGGGAGGATTTCCTGCCCTACGGGGAGGCCCACAGCTACCGGGTCTCCCTCCAGACCGACACCCTGGCCAGCCTGGTGCGCAGCTACTACGCCAACTCGGTGACCGGGGCGGCCCACCCCGCCAACTACCAGTTTTCCGAGACCTTTGACCTCGCCACTGGGAAGCAGCTGGCCCTGGACAGCTTTTTCACCGATCCCACCGCCGCCCGGAGCCGCATCCTGGACACCCTGTCGGAGGCCGGCCAGGACGCTGGCTTCACCCGCCAGGCCCTGGAGGCGGAGTTCAACGACGCCTACTTCTACCTGACGGAGGAGGGCTTTGTCTTCTACTTCCAGCCAGACACCCTGGCGCCCTACGCCGCTGGCCTGCTGGAGTTCTCCGTCCCCTATGACAGCCTCCAGGACCTGCTGACCCTGGAGCTCTGAGCGCTCCCATTCTGACCCGAGAGGTGACGCACCGTGCCCAGAAAAAATGACGTTCTCCCCCTGACCATCGAGTCCATCGGCCTCAACGGCGAGGGCATCGCCCATCTGGAGGGCCAGGTGGTCTTTGTGCCCGGGGGCCTGCCGGGGGAGGTCTGCGACGTGCAAATCTTAAAGGTGGGCCGCTCGGCCATCTGGGGGAAGGTTCTCCGGGTCCCTGTCCCCTCCCCGGACCGGGCGGCCCCCGACTGCCCCAGCTACCCCAAGTGCGGGGGCTGCCAGTTCCGGCACATGACCTACGCCGCCGAACTGGAGGCCAAGCGTCGGCGGGTGGAGGACGCCTTCCGCCGCATCGGCGGGCTGGACCTGGCAGTTCCTGTCATTTTAGGAGCGAAAAATACGGAACGTTATCGAAATAAGGTTCAGCTCCCCATTGCCCCCGGCCCAGAGAGGCCGAAGATCGGCTTCTTCCGGGCCCGGAGCCACGACGTGGTGGACGTGGCCGACTGTCTGCTCCAGCCGGAGACGGCCTCCGCCCTGGCGGGTGCCCTGCGGGCGTGGATGGGGGCCTGCCACGTCCCGGCCTATGAGGAGGGGGCCCACCGGGGGCTTCTGCGGCACCTCTTCCTGCGCTTTTCCCAGACCGGGGTTCTGTGCTGCCTGGTGGTCAACGGGGAGGCCCTCCCCCACGAGGGGGCGCTGGTGGAGGCCCTGCGCGCCGCCGCCCCTCAGCTCACCGGGGTGGTGCTGTCGGTGAACAGAGAGCGGACCAACGTGGTGCTGGGACAGACGTATCGGACATTGTGGGGGGAGGACTTTCTGGACGACACCCTCTGCGGCCTCACCTTCCGCATCTCGGTGCCCTCCTTCTTCCAAGTGAACCGGGAGCAGTGCGAGGTCCTCTATCAGAAGGCGGTGGAGCTCTCCGGTCTCACGGGCCGGGAGACGGTGCTGGACCTCTACTGCGGGATTGGGACCATCTCGCTGGTGATGGCCCGGCAGGCGGGCCGGGTGGTGGGGGCTGAGATCGTCCCTGCCGCTGTGGAGGACGCCCGGGCCAACGCCCGGCGCAACGGGATTGACAACGCCGGGTTTTTCTGCGGAGACGCCGCCGAGGCCGCCCGCCGTTTCGCGGCGGAGGGCCTGCGGCCTGATGTGGTCTGCGTGGACCCGCCCCGGAAGGGCCTGGCCCCGGAGGTCATCGCCTCGGTGGTCCAGATGGCCCCGGAGCGGGTGGTCTATGTCTCCTGTGACCCCGCCACCCTGGCCCGGGACCTCTCCCGCTTCGCCGCCCAGGGCTACCGCCCCAAACAGGCCCTGGCCGTGGACATGTTCCCCAGAACCGCACATGTGGAGACGGTTGTCTTGCTTTCCAAGGGCGAGGTCGACTCGAAAAAGATTCGGGTTGAGTTCTCTTTGGAAGATATGGATATGTCGGAGTTCCAAGATGGAGCAACCTATCCGCAGATTAAGGCGTATGTTTTGGAGCATTCCGGGTTAAAGGTGTCCAACCTCTATATCTCACAGATTAAGCGGAAATGTGGGATTGAAGTTGGCAAGAATTACAATCTGCCGAAATCCGAGGATTCCAGACAGCCACAGTGTCCGCCGGAAAAAGAGAAAGCAATCCGAGAAGCGTTCAAATATTTTGGGATGATCTAACATCCCGCAGTATGGAGGTTTCTTATGGATAGATTGATTTCTTGTGAGTTCAACATGGATACCGCTTGTGTGGAACTGAAATTTGCAAGTGGCAGCATGATTGCCATTGATACCATCGCCGTGGAGAATGAAGTTGCTGACAACATGTATCAGCGGTCAGAACTGGACTATCTGATCTACAATGATCCGATTGGATATGCTGATTTGATACTGAACGGTGATCCCGAAACCTATTTGAAAACTGCAACTGAATACAAACCGCTTGATAGCTAACCAACACTTTGCCCGTGGGAGAAATTCTGCGGGCAATTTTTTTGTATCTTTTCTATGAACTCTATTGATTTTGGCTGTCTAATGTGGTAGACTATGTGTGAAGTCTAATAGTGTAGACAAGGAGGGCGTGAATATGGATTTTCCGAAGATTCACGAAAGTGAATATCGTTTTTGTTTGATTATGTGGGAGCATGAGCCGGTTACTGCTGTCAAGCTTGTAAAGCTGTGTCAGGATCAACTCGGATGGAAAAGGACTACGACTTATACCGTTATCAAGCGTCTTGGAGAGCGTGGTGTGCTGAAGAATGACAATGGCACTGTTACTTCTCTCGTTTCCAAAGATGAAGCCCAGGCGTGTGAGATCGATGAACTGGTTGAGAAGAAATTCGAGGGTTCTCTGCCTGCCTTTATCGCTGCTTTTACAAAGCATCAGGCTATGTCCGAAGATGAGCTTGATGAGGTACAGCGCATGATCGACCGCATCAGGAAAGGAGGTTCACAATGAACGAACTCTTTTTGAAAATTATCAACATGAGCATATCTGCAAGCTGGCTTATCCTGGCTGTGCTGATACTCAGGCTTGTTTTGAAGAAGGCTCCCAAGTGGGTCAATGTTCTGCTCTGGGGCATCGTAGCAGTGCGGCTGGCTTTCCCGTTCTCCATAGAGAGTGCGCTGAGCCTGATCCCCAGCGCAGAGACAATCAGTCCGGGTATCATGATGGATACTGTGCCTTCTGTCCAGACGGGAGTTGCGGCCATCAACAACGTTATCAATCCGGTGATCGGCAGTTCACTTGCCTCTGCTCCGGGCGCCAGCGCAAATCCGCTTCAAATCTGGATTCCAATTTTGAGTATCGTCTGGGCGGTCGGTGTTGCCGCACTTCTCCTGTATACCGCAGTCAGCTATTGGCGTCTGCGCTGCAAAGTCAGCGAAGCGGTCATCCTCCGGGATAACATCTATCAAAGTGAGAATGTCGCATCACCCTTTGTGCTGGGTATCATTAAGCCGAAGATTTATTTGCCCTACCACATGGATGGGCAGGATCTGAGCCATGTGGTTTCCCATGAGCAGGCGCACATTCGCCGCAGAGACCACTGGTGGAAGCCGCTGGGTTTCCTCCTACTGACAATCCATTGGTTTAATCCGCTGATGTGGCTTGCCTATGTGCTGCTGTGTAGAGATATTGAACTTGCCTGTGACGAAAAGGTTATCAAGGAACTCGACAACGAACAGAGAGCCGACTATGCACAGGCTCTTGTGGTCTGCAGCGTCAACCGTCGCATGATTGCGGCCTGCCCACTTGCCTTTGGTGAAGTTGGTGTTAAAGATCGTGTGAAGTCTGTGATGAATTATAAGAAACCTGCGTTCTGGATTATTATTCTGGCAGTCATTGCCTGTGTGATCGTTGCGGTCTGCTTTTTGACCAACCCGATGGGATTCCAATTCGATGAAGCAACACACACCATCGTTTCCGCAAATCATT
Organism: uncultured Intestinimonas sp.; assembly: GCF_944387725.1. Classification (GTDB taxonomy): domain Bacteria; phylum Bacillota; class Clostridia; order Oscillospirales; family Oscillospiraceae; genus Intestinimonas. The sequence goes on from NZ_CALXGA010000024.1 coordinate 22,181, forward strand.
TTGATATGCGAAATGCGGATGACGCGGTGGCTATTGAAATGAATCCCGCACAGATTAGTGAGTTGAGTTCTCGGCTGGCCGGGGTCAAGAACACGAAGAAGAGCGATGAATATGGTGGATTCACACCGGGATATCAAATCAGCGCACTCCTGGAGGATGGCACGTATATCCGGATAAACGGTTATTCTCTCTCCGACAATGATATGGTAGATATCGAGTGGAACGAAGAACGATATGTGGTATCCGATGAGGAATTCCAAGATTATTTAAGTAGAATCTGTGCAGGAGGAGATGTTTCTTCTGCTGATAATGCGGTTGCAGGAAAAACCTATCTCTACGAAGGCGAAGGATTCATGGGCAACTTTACGATCACCCTCTATAATGATGGCACCTTCACCTATTACGAAGGAATGGCCAGCAGCTATATTGGAATTGGCGCTTGGGAACAGAATGGAGACAGCATTATCCTGACCGATGATGGGCACGGCGGCTATGGGCTGGTGAACCATTTCCGATGTGACGGTAATGACCTCGTGTTTGTTGAGCAGGACTCCAACAACTTCGTTTATGTCAAAGTTAAGGACGGCGAAAGGTTCCATTCCACGGGAGAAGCTTTCAAACCCAACGATACGACTGCGGCCGTAACCAAATGGTTTGATTACCTTGAAACCCCTGATGAAATGAAATGGGACGGTAGCCTTGAAATCAACCTCACCGAGTTTCCGGATGTGACCTTCCGTTGGTCTTACGGAGAGATGCTGGCTGTTAAGGGTAGTAAAAGCACTTCACTTTATACCGGGATGCCAATCTGGAACACATACTTCTGTGACCTCTCCGGTGACGGTCTGCCCGAATTGTGTTCTACAATCAGCTGGGGTTCTGGCATGATTGATAACCGTGTCATCATCTATGACTATGCAAACGGAGCAAGCTATGAGCTGTCTGATCGAGGAAATTTCGATTTTACCCTCAGATTTAATGAAGCTGATGGATACCTCTATGTAGATAAAAGGAAATATAATACTGACGAACTGGTTCAATCGGGGCGCTTGGTGTTCAAAGATGACTGTCTCCAAGTTGAAGGTTTTTCTTCCAATGTAGATGAACCTGCCAAGTATTATCTGACCATCGGTGCAGAAGGTGTTAAGAGCATCGAGCTTACAATGCCTAACTCAAGTGGTGGATGTGAAAACGCTGATGGTTCCCTGTTCAAGAAAGGCGAACGCATCTGGCTCGAAAATCTCGATGGTTACACTGATCTGCGTGGACTAACAATAACTGCCCTTGGTGAAAACGGAGAAATCATCTGGACTGCATCAATTCCCAATGAAGATGAAAACCAAGGATTTACCCATCTGGTAAATGATGATTGGGAAATCACAAATATCGAATAATTAGTTCCCAGCAAATAAACCGCTGCAATTCTCATTCCAAAGTGGGATGGATGTTGTAGCGGTTTTTCTTTTTATGGTTCAAATGCCACCATTGTTTCCTTTGGCAGTTTCTCATTTTCACAGTTCAGAAGATACGCTATCGCCTTGTTCGCAAAGCGATTTGTTTTCATGGTATCCCAATCAGCAAGCCGGATGATCTCTGCTGTGCCGTTCTCAAAATCCAATGATATTTCGCCCCATTCGCCGTCGCAGTCTGCTTGGTATTCGTAGATTGCGGCGGCGATTTTCTTTTTGCGCTTAGTTTTGGATTTCTGTTTCAACCGGACAGCATGGATTGCATCCTCGGCAACCAGAAGTTCCGTCAGTTTGTCTACTGCTTTCCGATAGGCTCGTTCTGCACCGCTGGCTGTGCTGCCCTCAAACAAAACCGCCAGTTCTTCAAAGGTGGGGCGGTCTTTCCATGAGCCGACACGCCCACAGGTCATGCAGATCGCAAGACGCTTTTCAAGCAAGGTCTGTTCCCGGTAATTCAGTTTCTCAAATGCCCGCTGCACCTTTTCTGCTTGTATGCCGTTCCAGAGGATGTCGGTATAGTTCCAGCTATCGTCAAGGGCAACATCTTCGCCTGTTTCCTCGCCATCCTCGTCTGTTACATAGAACGGTTGCTGATTGCGGATGCCACGGACAACTTTCAGATATTCTTCCGCAAGGGCAAGCTCGCAGTTGTACTTCTTGGAAAACTCGCTGACCGCATCCTTGGTGTTATGGTACAGCCATGCCATTGACCGCACCATTTTGTAATTGGTCAAAGAGGACACCGACCATTTTTCTTCGCCCATGCGGAAACGGAGCATAGCATCCCGGATAAACGGGAAAATGTAGGTAGCATACTCTGCACCCTTGGCGGGATCGTAGTCCATCAGCTTTTGGAGCATTTGCTCCCGGCAGGACAGCTTTATATCTATAAATCGCTCTGTGCCGTACAGATCGCCGCCATCCACACCAAGAAAATCTTTGATGCGCTTATTAAGCTGCGGTTCATAATAGTGGAGGAAGAACGAAAAATATTTCAAGTCCTTTTCGTGTAGAGCAGACAGGATATATTCATTCAGACTGTCCACCGCTGGCGGCTCCGGTTCCAACTGGAAGATGCGCTCTGCCACATAGGGGATGATGCCGCTAACAGACGGATTGACAGGGTGTTTCAGTATGTATCCGGTCATATTCCATGTAAAATCATTCAGCATAGCGCACCTCCCTTCAAGTGAATCAGATGGTAACCATTAACTAATCTTAAAAGCGATGAAATACACAGGGAAATCAAATCCATCTCGTGTAAGAATCAGGGTCGCAACCCGAGCAGCCGCATTTGGATAAGGTAGCACATTGAATGGACGCTTTATCTGGAGTGGAAAATCGTACTGCCGCACATGATCGGAATATCTCTTCCAGAAGGATTCAAAATCCGCAGAGTTTACATATGCAACAAGGAAAGTAGCTGTCCCGAGTGCATTATAATTGACAATGGCTTTGTCAATATGAGCGTCAATGTACACTGTTGATACACTGTCCAGCTTCAAACCTTCAAATATAGCAATTTCCCGCCCAGCTTTGGTCAAGAGTATATCAACCTCTGCTGCATCCATTCCGCTTGCTGATATGCCATGCCTTGTCTGGTCTTTTACTTCGTTATATCCCTTAAAAGAAAGCATATCTCTAAAGTAGTCGTTTATGCTGTTCTCAGAACTTGATGCGGTGAACGAAGCGTTCAAGCAAACGCGTTCGCCCACCTGTATCAAATCATCGAGTACACTCTGAGCTGCTGCCATATCAGCATTTAATCGTTCCTCGTTTGATGGCGGAATCATTGTGGATTCGGCTGTACTGTCAGAAGCAAAATAGTAGACCTTTCGAACGAGAAGTCCCGATTCGCTTGCCTTGAGCGCCTTCCCTATCGCATCTTGCAGTACGGAATCGAAAGACTGTAGTAATGCTATGTCAGATTCTGCACCTTCAAATGTGAAATCCAGAGCATTTTTATTCCAGTTATCACCTTTCATCCCTGCATAATAAGCCAGACCAAGATCTTCATACTCATATTCGCACCGTTGAAAGGCTTGGGCTACATGAGCTTTTCCGAATTGCTGAAGAAATTGAACAACACGTTTATTAAAATTTGCAGGTACACTGTATGTAAAATCAAATTCTCCCATCTCACATTCCCCCGATATAAGTCTGTTTTGTGGTCTTGGCTTCTTTCTTCAAAGCAGCCTGCTCCATCTCTTTTTCATAATCACCCTTGGCATAGGCAACATTGCTGAGTGCCCGGAGCATCTTATCTTTTGCCAGTTTCTTCATAACCTCTGCAAGATCAGCGTCCAGAGTACCACGCTTCACATAGCGGTTTATGGTATTTAGCCGCTTCTCGTAAATCTGTTTCAGTGGATGATCGTCCGCAAGCTCCCGTTGTTCTCGCCCTTTCAGATTGCCGATCTGCCGACAGGTGCGGTGCAGCTTATCTCCCGGCGCATAGCCGCCGCAGTATTTGGTGTGTCTTGCGTTGGTAGTCAAAAACCATTTGCCGCAGATCCGGCACTTCTTTGGAGCATGACCGACACACAAGCCCTCAAAGAAATCAGACCGGAACATTCCCACGAACGATACATAGTGCATCCGTTTGACGAGCTTTGCCACATCCTCGCCGGGACGGATGGTAGCCACATACTGAACAGAGTTGTTCGCAACAGACATCCAAGCATTGCCCTCCATGATAGAGAACTCCGGTGGGAAATAACTGCCAAACATCTTTGCAAAGCCCTCTGCGGTGCGGTCAGCTTCGTTGCCGTCTGATTTTTCCGCAAAATCAAGCATTGCTTGTTGGTATTCCCCAAGGGAGTATGCCAGATGCCCGAATACAGCGGTATAGCGTTGGAGCATCATCGCATCCGCATATTTTGGAACTTCTTCAAGCTGCAAGGAGTTGGCTGCGGCTTTTATAGCAAACTCCACATATTTCAGCACATTGTCGGCAGTAAAGACTTTTTCAATCCGTTTTCTGTGTTTTGGAATGTCCATGTAGGAAAAAGGAGAAGTTTTGCTGAGAATATCCAGCATTTCCAGAGCAGCGTCCCTTGCCATAGGAAAGAGCGCAGAAGCATCCTGTCCTGCGTTCAGCATACCAAGCAGCAGATTGATTTTCTGGCATTGCTCGTTCATCTGGGCAAGAGTATCTGCCGAAACATTCAGCGCATCACAGGCAAGAGTGCCGACAGGAAATGTTTTGCCCTCATATATGACCGTATCCTGCCAAAAATCCAATGTCATCAGTTCTTGATTCATACTCGCCCTCCTGTCCTGTTTTTTCATTTCTTTCATTATACCATGCAAATATGAAGAAATCTACATCCCGCGGAAAGTTGTCCTGTTTTTTGAAATGGGGTTGTCCTCCGATTAGCCTGTTTTTTGAAAAATCCGGCATAACCATAGTAGAAAGAGCGAAACACCTGCCAATCACGGCGGGTGTTTCGTGCTTTCTGAATACTATGAACGGAGGTTTTTCTATGACAATCTATGAAACCATCAAGGCGGCAATCAGCGTAAAGCAAGCCGCCGAACACTACGGGCTGAAAGTCAATCGCAACGGCATGGCTTGCTGCCCGTTCCACAACGACAGGCATCCCAGCATGAAGCTGAACGAGGAATATTTCTTCTGCTTTGGCTGCGGAGCCAAGGGGGACGTGATCGACTTCGTGGCAAGGTTGTTCGATCTGAGCAGCCATGAAGCAGCACAAAAGCTGGCTTCGGATTTTGGGCTTGACCCGAAACCGCCCACTGCCGCAGCTATGGTCAAGCCCAAACGTCCCTATATCCGTCAGTTCCGGGAGGACGAAATGCTGTGCTTCCGGGTGCTGATGGATTATCTGCATCTGCTGGAAGATTGGAAAGTGCGATATGCACCGAAAACACCGGACGATGCCCTGGATGACCGTTTTGTGGAAGCCTGCCAGATGCTTGATTATATCGAATATCTGGCAGACGTTTTGACAGTGGGCGATCTGGAAGAACGGGTTGCCGTGGTGGACGAGCTGATGAAGGAGGGCAAGATTGCTTTCCTTCGAGATTATGTGGCACGGAAACGAAAGGAAGGGTTGTCCCATGGGGAAGAAAGGTAAAACACCGGATATGAATCTGCCTGTCTGGTTTGATGGACAGAACATCAACGAAGCTCTGTTTTGTGAAGAATTTCTGCATGAGCGCAGAATCATCTTTGCAAACGGAGCTTTTTTCACACCTGATGGTCGGGTGACGGACGATCTCCCTCTGCGTGGGGAGATTTACGACAAGCTGAAATTCTGTGCCGTGAACAATATCCCCCGGAAGATCGCCAACATTCTGGAAGTGTTGAAACTGGAAGCGCAGGTGCCTGACTTCCCACCGGAGCAGGATCGGATTCATGTGTCCAACGGCACATTAACGCTGAACGGGACATTTACCGAGGGCAGACCGGCTATCGTGCGGAGCCGTCTGCCTGTTGCCTACAATCCCGATGCGCCCGCACCCGTGATCTGGCTGAACTTTCTGGATGGGCTGCTCCATGCGGAGGACATCCCCACCTTGCAGGAGTTCATCGGCTACTGCCTGATTCCCTCCAACAAGGGACAGCGCATGATGGTCATTAAGGGCAACGGCGGCGAGGGAAAATCTCAAATTGGAGCTGTGCTTTCTGCTGTCTTTGGTACGAATATGAAAGACGGCAGCATCGGCAAGATTTCTGAAAACCGCTTTGCCCGTGCCGATCTGGAACACATCCTGCTGTGCGTGGATGATGATATGCGGATGGAAGCTCTGCGCCAGACCAACTATGTAAAATCCATCGTGACGGCACAGGGCAAGATGGATTTGGAACGTAAAGGCAAGCAGAGTTATCAGGGCTGGATGTTTGCCCGGCTGCTGGCATTCAGCAACGGCGATCTGCAAGCCCTGTATGACCGCAGCGACGGTTTTTACCGCAGACAGCTTGTGCTGACTACCAAGGAAAAGCCCGTTGGCAGAGCCGACGATCCCGACCTCGCTGAAAAGATGAAGGACGAAGCCGAGGGCATCTTCCTGTGGGCATTAGAAGGATTGCAGCGGCTCGTTGCCAACAACTTTAAGTTTACGGAGAGTGACCGTATCCGTGAAAACCGTGAAGCGGTCAAACGTGACAACAACAATATCTTTGATTTCATGGAATCGGAGGGATATATCCGGCGCAAAGCGGATGCGTCCATCAGCTCCAAGGATTTCTATGAAATTTATCGGATGTGGTGCGAGGAAAATTCCCTTGCTCCGCTGAAAGCCCGTAGCTTCAGCGACACCATGGTTGCCAATACACAGAAATACAATCTGGAGCATTGCAACAACATCACCAACTCTGCCGGACGGCGGGTGTGGGGATTCATGGGAGTGGAAGCCATTGCACGACCTCATATAAATGGGTTTTACGGAGATTCGCCGTGTACGTACGTACCGGAGGACATTCCGGAGGAATGGCGGCAGGTCGAGTAAATCCCATTGCTGGTACGTATGTACGCAGCAAAAGAGCGTAAAACGCTCGTTATAGAAACAGCACACATCCTCTCGTTCGGGCTGTTTCTATGTCCACAGGCTTTTGAAAAAAGTGTCTGTGGACACCGGCTGCAAAAGGAAGTTAACGAAGAACAGCTTCATGCAGACGGGCTGACCATGGGAAAAGGCGCAGACATTTTGCCTTGGTCAGCAGAGGTCACCGCAGTGACCGCATACCCCCTCCGGAGGAGCCCTCGGAGAGCCCACGGCACTTTGCAGCCAGTATGGATGAAAGTGTCATAGTGGGTTATTACACTTTGAAAAAGTGCCTCTCCGTAGCCCCCGCTGTCTGCAAATCCCAAAGAAAGGACAAAAATTCTATGGCAAGAAATGATGGAATAGACCGTACCGTAGCCAGAAATCAGGACTTGGAAACCCCGGCAGATGTGGCTAAGGTACAGGAACACAATGAGCGTGAAAAGGACAGCTACAGCAATCAGGACATCGTGCCGGAACGCACTTCTCTGAACGTTCATTTCAAAGCACCCACGGACGATTATGTAAAAATGTTTGAGCAGATGGAACAGGACGGCGTGATCTCCACCAGAGGTCTGAAACCGGATGCCATCAAATACGGCGAGTTGGTGTTTGATGTGAACTCCGCTTATTTCTACAACCACGGCGGCTATGAATTTGCAAAGCAGTTTTATGCTGATGCCTATAAAGCCGCCGTGGAGATCGTGGGCGGTGAGCAGTATATCCTCTCCGCTGTGATGCACGCCGATGAGCGTAACCGGGCAATGTCCGAAGCACTGGGCGAGGATGTGTACCACTATCACCTCCATGTGGTTTATATCCCAGTGGTGGAAAAGCAGATCCTTTGGTCGAAGCGGTGTAAAGATGAATCCCTCCGTGGGACGGTAAAGGAAACCATTACACAGGTCAGCCGCAGTAAGAAATGGGAATCCAAACCCGTTCTTAATGAGGACGGCAGTCCAATGTTGAACGGAAAAGGGAAAAAGATTTTGAAGTCGTCCTACAGTGTGTTGCAGGATGACTTTTTCAATTTTATGCGAAATGTCGGTTACACCGATGTGGAGCGTGGAGAGCGTGGCAGCACCGAGGAACATCTGACGGTAACACAGTTCAAGGTACAGGCTGAACGGCAGCGTCTGGAAGCTGTGACCGGACAGGTGGCACAGGCTGAGCAGAGTTTGGAGGATACCAAGGTTGCCACAGCAAAGCAGAAAAAGAAACTGGAAGCTCTGCAAAAGGAAACCAAGGCAGCAAGGGCAATTGCTCTGACAGTGCAAGATATTGAAGCTATGGGCAAGAAAGCCACATTCGGAAACAATATCACGCTGACACCGGATGAATGCGACACACTCAAACGCTATGCGGTCAACGGCATTATCGCCAATGCCGACAATAAGCGTCTGAAAGAAAAACTGGCTTCCGCAGAAAAGACGGTTTCCATCTGGAAGCAGCGGTATGAAGCGGTAAACGAAAAATATATGGAACTCAAACAGAAAGCCCAACCCTTTCTGGATGCACTGGAAATCGCATCCGAAAGAGTTCGGGCTTTTATTTCTGCCGTCCTCGCCAGAGAAAAGGAAACAAGGGAACTTAAAACACCCGCCCGCAAGCGTGGACAGGACATGGAACTTTGATGGAGGGATTGCCTATTGAAGAAATACTATGAGGAAGCGAAATATAATGCGGCATTTGACCGCTGTGTGGAT
>NZ_CALXGA010000025.1 GCF_944387725.1 uncultured Intestinimonas sp.
GCGAAGGGCTCGTCCCCCACGAAGCGCTTGGCCCGCCAGATGGCGTGGCCCAGGCCCTTGGTCTCCTTCTGCCGGACATAAAAGATGTTGGCCAGGTCGGCCGCCCGCCGGACCTCCTGGAGCTCCCGCTCCTTGCCGGCCCGGGCCAGTCGCTCCTCCAGCTCTGGGTAGTAGTCGAAGTAGTCGTCCATGGCCGACTTGGCCCGGTTGGTGACCACCAGAATATCCTCGATGCCGGCGGAGACCGCCTCCTCGATGATGTATTGGATGACCGGCTTATCCACCAGGGGGAGCATCTCCTTGGGGACGGTCTTGGTGGCGGGCAGCATCCGGGTTCCCAGACCCGCCGCCGGGATGACGGCTTTTCGTACTTTCATAACAGACCCCTCCGTGGGGAGAGCGGCTCAGGCGGCGTGCAGCCGGCTCTCAAGAATAAGATGGTAAAAGAACCTGATCCGCGGCAGCAGGCGCAGCAGGACCGTGCCCAGCACATAGCAGGCCAGGGCTTCGCCGGCCACGAAGGTCCACAGGTTCAGGCCGTAGGCCGCCCAAAATGCCTCGTTGAGTGCCCCCGTCTCCGCCCAGGCCCACATGGGGGGTAGCAGCAGGGCGTTCATCACAATGGGAGGCAGGCCGGCCAGATACCACCGGGGCATCCGGGCGGTCAGGAAGGCGGCCAAGGCGGTGGCCAGAGTGCCCACAATCATGTCAATGGGCCCATAGGGAGAGAGGACGTTGGTGAGCAGGCAGCCCACTGTCAGCCCCGGAGCGGTGGAGGGAAAGAGAAAGGGCAGCACCGTCAGGGCCTCTCCCAGCCGGACCTGAACGGGCCCAAAGGTGAGCTGGAAGATGTTTCCGAAGTAACACAGGACGAAGTAGAGCGCCGCCACCATGGCGGACAGGGTGAGCTCACGGGTGGAAAACTTTCGCATGAAAAAAAGACCTCCATTTTTTGTTTAGAGTACGTGTACCCCGTACAGCGGCGCGGGTCCCTTCCCCGGGCGTGCGGTACAAAACGCCCGGACGGCTCTCTCCGCGCCGGTTGGACTGGGTGGGGAACCAGTCGAGTCTATTATAACACGGATTTTTGCCGCTGTATAGTCCGATCTGTCTTTTTGACGGGGCAAGCCCATAAATTGGTTTTGAGGGCGGGCGTGAATGGAAGAAGGGGTGAGAATTGACCCTGGAGCCGATCTGTGCTATAATGACGTGATTTTCTTGCGGGCTGGAAAGGAGCGGGCGGCATGTGGGTTTCGGATCAATGGCTGGATTATGAACTGCTTGACTGCGGCCGGGGGGAAAAGCTGGAGCGCTGGGGGGACCGCATCCTGGTGCGGCCCGACCCCCAGGCCATCTGGGACACCCCCCGGACCGACCCCCGGTGGCGCCGGCCTGACGCCCGCTATGCCCGCTCCTCCACCGGCGGGGGCCAGTGGGAGAAGAGGGACGTCCCCCAGCAGTGGAAGATCGCCTACCGAGAACTGACCTTCCAGGTCAAGCCCATGAACTTCAAGCACACCGGCCTCTTCCCGGAGCAGGCCGCCAACTGGGATTTCTGCGCCGGACTCATCCGGCGCGCCGGGCGGCCCATTTCGGTGCTGAACCTCTTCGCCTACACCGGCGGGGCCACGGTGGCCTGCGCGGCGGCGGGGGCCTCCGTGTGCCATGTAGACGCCGCCAAGGGGATGGTCTCCTGGGCCCGGGAGAACGCTAAGCTCTCCGGCCTTGCCGACGCCCCCATCCGCTGGATTGTGGACGACTGCGCCAAGTTTGTGGAGCGGGAGCTCCGCCGGGGCCGGCGCTACGACGCCGTCATCATGGACCCCCCTTCCTACGGCCGGGGGCCCTCCGGGGAGGTCTGGAAGCTGGAGGAAAACCTCTGGCCCTTTGTGGAGCTGGTCTCTGGGGTCCTCTCCGACGAGCCCCTCTTCTTCCTCATCAACTCCTACACCACGGGGCTGGCCCCGTCGGTCCTCACCTATATCCTGGAGTCCGTGGTGAGCCGAAGGTATGGCGGCCGCACCGAGAGCGGCGAGCTGGGCCTGCCTGTCACAGATACCGGCCTCTTCCTCCCCGCCGGGGCCGCCGGCCGCTGGGTGGCGGAGACCTGACACAAGCGAGGGATTACGCATGGAACGCATCATCGAGACCCAAAACCTCCGCTTCTCCTACGTCTCCGCCGAGGGGGTCTCCCCCGTCGTGCTGGACGGGGTAAATCTGGAGATCACCGCCGGCTCCTTCGTGGCGGTGCTGGGCCACAACGGCTCCGGCAAGTCCACCCTGGCCAAGCACATGAACGCCATCCTCCTGCCCACCGGGGGAAGGGTCTATGTGGACGGCACCGACACCGCCGAGGAGGAGCGGCTGCTGGACATCCGGCGCACCGTGGGCATGGTCTTCCAGAACCCCGACAACCAGATTGTGGCCAGCGTGGTGGAGGAGGATGTGGCCTTCGCCCCGGAGAACCTGGGGATTCCCCCGGAGGAAATCCGCCGCCGGGTGGACGACGCCCTGAAGGCCGTGGGCATGTACGAGTACCGGGAGCACGCCCCCCACCTCCTATCCGGGGGGCAGAAGCAGCGGGTGGCCATCGCCGGGGTCCTGGCCATGGCGCCCCGGTGCATTGTTTTGGACGAGCCCACCGCCATGCTGGATCCGGTGGGCCGCCGGGAGGTGCTGGAGACCATCAAGACCCTCAACCGGACCTCCGGGGTGACGGTGGTTCTCATCACCCACCACATGGACGAGGCCGCCCAGGCCGACCGGCTGGTGGTTATGTCCAGGGGCCGCGTAGTGGCCGACGGCCCCCCCAAGCGGGTCTTTACCAATGTGGAGGCCCTCAAGTCTGTGGGGCTCACTGTCCCCGAGACGGTGGAGCTGTGCTGGGAGCTTCGGCAGGAGGGCCTGGACCTCCCCCTGGACGCCCTCTCCGACGAGGAATGCGCCCAGGCCCTCTTCCGCCTGCTCACGGAAGAAGGAGACGCCCGATGAACCACACAGACCACCCTGTCCTTGGCGCCTGCATCGTTATCTTCGCCCTCTCCATGGCCCTCCTCCACCTGGCCGCTTTCCTCTTCTGGATGGAACTGTGGGCCCGCATCCTGCTCAGCCTGATCCTCACCGCCCTGGGCGGCGGGCTCTACGCCCTTCTGCGCCGGGTCCGGCGGCTGGAGGAGCAGGTGGCGCTCCTGCGGGACCGGCTCTGGCGGCTGGAAGACCGCCGATCTCAAATAAGCAAGGACTGATCCACTCTTGGACGCCATCATTCAAACGGAAAAACTCAGCCATCTCTACTCCGCCGGCACCCCCTTTGAACACGCCGCCCTGGTAGACGTGGACTTTACCGCCTATCGGGGGGAGTACCTGGGCATCATCGGCCGGACCGGCTCCGGCAAGTCCACCCTCATCCAGCACCTCAACGGCCTGCTCAAGCCCACCTCCGGCCGGGTCCTCTTCGCTGGGCAGGACATCTGGGCGAGCAAGGCCCGCACCCGGCAGACCCGGTTCCAGGTGGGGCTGGTGTTCCAGTACCCGGAGTACCAGCTCTTTGAGGAGACGGTCTATCAGGACATCGCCTTCGGCCCCGGCAACATGGGCCTGGAGGAGCAGGAGATCGACCGCCGGGTCCGGGACGCCGCCGCCTTCGTGGGGCTCCCCGACGCCGTGCTGGAGCAGTCCCCCTTTGAGCTCTCCGGGGGTCAGAAGCGCCGGGTGGCCATTGCCGGGGTCATCGCCATGGAGCCCGCCGTGCTGGTGCTGGACGAGCCCACCGCCGGGCTGGACCCCGTGGGGGTGGAGAGCATCCTGCGCAACATCCACGACTACCACACCGCCAAAAACGCCACCATCATCCTGGTCTCCCACTCCATGGAGGAGGTGGCCCGGTCCGTGGACCGGCTGGTGGTGGTCAGCGGGGGCCGCATCCCCTTCTCCGGCGCACCCCGGGAGGTCTTCGCCCACGGGGAGGAGCTGGAGGCCCTGGGCCTGGGGGTCCCCCAGGTCACCCGGGTCTTCCACCGGCTCCGGTCCATGGGGGTAGACATCGACCCCTCGGTCTACACCATCCGGCAGGCCCGGGAGGCCGTCCGGGACTTTTTGCGGCGAAAGGGGGGGAACTGATGGCCCTGCGCGACATTACCCTGGGACAGTATTTCCCCGGGCACACCATCATCCACCGCCTGGACCCCAGGACCAAGCTCCTGTGCACCGTCCTCTATATTGTCTCTCTCTTTTTGGCCGGAGGCGCGGCGGGCTATGCCGTCCTCTTCCTGGTGCTGGCCGCCTGCACCGCCGTGGCCAAAATCCGCCCAGCGGCCCTCCTGCGGGGGATGCGGCCCATCCTGTTCATCATCGTGCTCACCGCCGTGCTCAATATGTTCTACACCCCGGGCACCGTCCTGTGGCAGTGGAAGTTCCTGCGTCTCACTCAGGAGGGCATCTGGACCGCCTTTTTCATGGTGCTCCGGGTCTCCTTCCTCATCTCCTCCACCTTCCTGCTGACCTACACCACCTCCCCCCTGGTGCTCACCGACGGCCTGGAAAGGCTGCTCAGCCCCCTCAAGCGCCTCCATGTGCCCGTCCACGAGCTGACTATGATTATGTCCATCGCCCTGCGGTTCATCCCCACCCTCATTGAGGAGACCGACAAGATCATGTCCGCTCAGAAGGCCCGGGGGGCCGACTTCGACTCCGGCAACCTCTTCCAGAAGGCCAAGGCCCTGGTGCCCCTGCTGGTGCCCCTCTTCATCTCCGCCTTCCGCCGGGCCGACGAGCTGGCTGTCGCCATGGAGTGCCGCTGCTACCACGGCGGCGAGGGCCGCACCCGCCTGCGGCAGCTCCGCTTCCAGGGGGCAGACGCGGCCGCGCTGGTCCTGTTCTGCGCCCTGGCCGTTGGCGTCTGGGCCCTGGGCCGGCTGGGACTTTGAAAGGAGGGCGGACATGGCCGCTGAAAGCGCTGAAACACGAAACATTGCCCTGAAGCTCATGTATGTGGGCACCGCCTACCACGGCTGGCAGGTGCAGAAAAATGCCGTCTCCGTGGCCGAGACCCTGGAGAAGGCCCTCTCCACCGTGGTGTGCCACCCAGTAAAGTGTACCGGAGCCGGGCGCACCGACGCCGGCGTCCACGCCGAGGTCTATGTGGCCAACTTCCGCACCACCTCCCGCATCCCCTGTGAGCGCATCCCTCTGGCTGTGAACACCCGCCTGCCCGACGACATCGTGGTGGTAAAGGCCACCCAGGTCCTCGATTCCTTTAACGCCATCGGCTCCTGCCGGAAGAAGGAGTACACCTACCGCATCTACAACTCCCGGCTGGGGAACGCCTTTTATGTCAACCGGGCCTGGTTCTACCCCCGGCACCTGGATGAGACGTTGATGCAGCGGGCGGCCGACTGCTTCGTGGGCACCCACGACTTCTCCGCCGTCCGGGCCGTGGGCACCGAGGTCCGCTCCCCGGTGCGGACGGTCCACTACTTCGACATCCGCCGCACCGGGGACCTCATCGAGTGCCGGGTGTGCGCCGACGGCTTCCTCTACAATATGGTGCGGGCCATGGTGGGCACCTGCGTCTACGCCGCTGAGGGCAAGTTCGCCCCGGAGGATGTCAGCCGCATTCTGGAGGAGAAAAACCGCACCGCCGCCGGACCCACCGTTCCGCCGGGGGGGCTCTACATGACCCGGCTCTGGTACGACGAGGACGTGCTGTAATTTTTGCCACTGGGAGCGCATACTATGGAAGAACTCAGGCCGGTCCCGCCGGCGCCCAAGAAAAAACCCAGCCTGCTGTTCCGGCTGCTGGCCTTTCTGCTGACCCTGGCCCTGCTGCTGGGGGCGGTGGCCGCCGTGGTCTACCGGGACAAACTGAACTTCGACGGCATCCGCCGCTGGTTCACCTACCGCGCCCTGGAGCGGAGCGACTCCGGCCAGGCCGAGTCCTTCCGCTATGAGAGCTCCGGCCGGGGCGGCTTTTCCAATGTGGGCGGCGACCTGCTGGTCTGGTCCACCGCCGGTGCCCGGCTCTACTCCACCGGAGGTGTGGAATACTTCTCCGATCCCCTCTCCCTCACCGCCCCCATGGCGGACGTCTGGGGGGACGCCGCCCTGGTCTACGACGCCGGGGGCTATACCCTTCGGATCTACCGGGACCGCGCCCCCGTCTTCTCCCTGGACACCGAGCCGGGCCACGAAATCCTCTCCGCCCGGATGGGGCCCGGCGAAATGTGGACCGTCGCCACCCAGGAGACCGGCTACAAGGGGATCGTCACCGTCTATGACGGGGACGCCCCCGTCATGGCGGTGCGGCGCACCCGCCTGGTGATGGACGGCATCCTCTCTGAGGACGGGGACACGGTGGCCGTGCTCACCATCGGACAGGAGGGCAACGCCTTCGAGAGCATTCTGGACCTCTACGCCCTGGAGGGCGACGAGCCCTTCGCCTCCTTTCCCCTGGGCAACAACGCCGTGCTGGACCTGCGGGCCTCCAGCGGGGTCTTCTGGGCCCTGGGGGAGAGCGCCCTGGACCTGGTGGCCCAGGACGGCTCCGCCCGCGTCTCCTACGACTACGGCGGAGAGTACTTAAAGGACTTCGACCTGGGCGGGGATGGCTTCGCCGCCCTCCTGCTGGGCCGGTACCGGGCGGGCAGCGCGGCCACCCTGGTGACGGTGGATGCCTCCGGGGAGGTCCTGGGCGCCCTGGACCTGGAGGAGCAGGTGCTGGACCTCTCCGCCGCCGGGCGGTATGTGGGAGTCCTCACCGCCTCCGGCCTCACCCTCTACACCCGGGACCTGGAGGTCTACCGGACTCTGGATGGCGCCGTGGGGGTCTGGAATGTGGTCCTTCGGGAGGACGGCACCGCTCTCCTGGTGGGCAATGACACCGCCCGGCTCTATATCCCTGATTGAAACAAGTACCCATCCCAATTTCTGAAAAACTGCTGGCCGACGTCCAAGGCCCCTCATCACTGCGCACATTGCTATGTTTCCAATCAGCCCAAAAATCCGGTATGACGTACTTTCCCCGGCAGACGAAATTGCTTTGCAGCTATCCCTTACCTGGACGCTTTATCTCATAAATTGCGGCGCAGGAACGCCAGACAAGATAGCAAACGGAGGTACAACATGGAAATTTATGACCAAAATCAACCATCCGAGAACCTCTCCATGGATGAGGACCTTCAGGTTGACGCCCTGGACAGCTGCTTGAAATCCATGTGTCTTTTAGATATGATTATCCTGCCGGAAGCGGAAAGCTGGCTGCGCGTTTACACCTATTGTCCAGCAAAAAATGGATACAAATATCTCATCAATAACGGGTCTGGAGACACTTTGGAGATATGGTTTATCCAGGACGGGGTTTTTGTAAAAGGATTTGACCATGAAAGTCCGCTAAATCAGTTTGGCGCGGATGAATGGAATGAGGCTTTCTTCGACTATATCTATGCGGATGTCCCTGCTCCATTTTTAAATCTGCTGACAAAAGAAGATCGGGAAAACACAACCTTCTGTATGTGGTATAGGAACACTGATCATCAGTGGACACAAAATAAGTGGGCGGATGACGATGGCGGAAAGGATTATCTCTTTATGTATATCTGTAAAACCCCATTGGAATGGAAAGAGTGGGCCGACGATTATTATGAACGCCAATTCGACCTTTCTACTGTTCAAAAAATTTATAATACGCATTCAGTCGATGCGGAAAATATCGCCATACTCAATCCATCCCGCGATATCAATGCTGCATTGCAGGAAATCGAACGGTTCCGCAAGACATGTAGAGGTGAACCATGACTGCTTCCGCACGGATCCTGGACTTGATTCTTCTGGCCGTCCTGACGGCCTTTGCCCTCCGGGGGGCCTCCCGGGGGCTGATCCTCACCCTTTGCGGCCTTGGGGCCATGCTGGTGTCCTTCCTCGGGGCCGGCTTTGTGGCCGGCCTCCTGGCCCCCCAGGTGGCCGACGCCCTGGAGCCCCGCTTCGCCGCCGCCATCGAAGAGCGGCTGGAGGACCATCTGGAGGCCGCCCTCCCCGGCGGGGAGGCCCTGGATACCGGAAACATCCCCCTCAGCGACCTACTGGAGATCCTTCGGGACATGGGGCTCTACCAGAGCGCTGTGGACGCCGTGGAACGGGCGGTGGATCAGGGGATGACTGAGACCGCCGCCGGCGTGGCCGCCGCAGTGGCGGCCTCCATCGCCGAGCGCGTGGCCTATATGCTCCTCTTCGTGGTCTCCTCTGCTGTGATCCTGGTGCTGTGGACCATTCTCAGCCACACCCTGAACCTGGTGGCCCGGCTGCCGGGGCTCCACACCCTCAACCGCACCGGCGGGGCCATTCTAGGGCTGCTCAAGGGCTGTGCCGTCCTCTTCCTGTGCGCCTGGGTGCTGCGCTACCTGGGCAGCGTCATCCCCGAGGAGACGGTGGAGCAGACCCACCTGCTCAAGTTCTTTCTGAACACCAATCCGCTGACCCTGATTTTCGACGGCATTGCCTTCTCCGCCTCCCTTTCGATCTGAATCTTTTTCGTGCGAAATTTTGCGTAAAATTCATGACCAGTTCATAATCTTGGGTTATGCTGATCTATCTGAGGGGTGTATGCAGCCGCGACCCATCCCTCTTAAAGGAGAAACAAGACATGCAGCCAACACTATGTTCCCGATGCCATAAAAACGTGGCCGTGATCTTTCTCACCCGCATTGAGGGCGGCGAGACCAAGAACGAGGGCCTCTGTCTCAAGTGCGCCAAGGAGCTGGGGATCAAGCCCGTGGAAGATATGATGCAGAAAATGGGCATCAGCGACGAGGACCTGGACGGCCTCACCAACGAGATGATGTCCGCATTCGGCGGCGCCGAGGGGATGGAGGGCCTGGTCCCCCAGGAGGACGGCGGGGACGACGAGGATGACGAAGGGCGCACCGCCACCTTCCCCTTCCTCAATAAGCTCTTCGGCGGCGGCTCCCAGGGGGAGCCGGGCGGAGAGCAGCCCCGCCAGCCCCGGGAAGAGAAGGCCCCCGGCAAGGAGCGCCCCCCCAAGCGGAAGTTTTTGGAGAATTACTGCATCTCCCTGACGGGACAGGCCCGGGAGGGCAAGCTGGACCGAATCGTGGGCCGGGACTCTGAGCTGGAGCGGGTGGTCCAGATTCTGAATCGCCGGCAGAAGAACAACCCCTGCCTCATCGGCGAGCCAGGCGTGGGCAAGACCGCCATCGCCGAGGGCCTGGCCCTGCGCATCGCCGAGGGCAACGTGCCCTACAAGCTGCTGGACAAGGAGGTCTACCTGCTGGACCTGACCTCCCTGGTGGCGGGCACCCAGTTCCGGGGCCAGTTTGAGAGCCGGATGAAGGGTCTCATCGAGGAGATCAAGAAGCTGGGCAACATCATTCTGGTCATCGACGAGGTCCACAACCTGGTGGGGGCCGGGGACGCTGAGGGCTCCATGAGCGCCGCCAACATCCTCAAGCCCGCCCTCTCCCGGGGGGAGATCCAGGTCATTGGCGCCACCACCCTCACCGAGTACCGCAAATACATTGAGAAGGACTCCGCCCTGGAGCGCCGCTTCCAGCCCGTCATGGTGGAGGAGCCCTCCATCGAGGACGCCATCCAGATTCTCAAGGGCATCGCCCCCTACTACGAGCAGTACCACCACGTCAAAATCTCCCCGGAGATGTGCCGGCTGGCCGTCACCATGTCGGAGCGGTACATCACCGACCGCTTCCTGCCCGATAAGGCCATCGACCTCATCGACGAGGCTTCCTCTGACGTCAACCTCCACAACAAGGCTCTGACCCGCACCATGCAGATTGACAAGGAGCTTGCCGACATCGCCAAGGAGCGGGAGGTCATGCTGGCCGCCGCCAACGACAAGTCCGGCGAGCCCTTTGAGAAACTGCGCCGGAAGGAGCACGCCCTCCTCCAACAGAAGGAGCGGCTGGAGGCCACGCCCGCAGCCGAGGGGGAGGACCCCGCCTCCCGGCAGACCCATCTCTCCGAGCTCCAGCAGCAGCTCAGCCAGGTGGCCCAGGAGCGGGAGAACCTGGAGCGGGCCAGCAGCGAGCGGGCCTACCAGCGCCTGGCTGCCCTCAAGAGCCAGGAGCTCCAGCTCACCGGGGAAAAGGACGCCTTGGCCGGAGAGCTGAATCCCCCCCTGACGGTGGAGAACCTGGCCCGGGTCATCGAGCTGTGGACCAAGATTCCCGCCAGCCAGATTCAGGAGCAGGAGTATGAGCGCCTGGCCCACCTGGAAGAGCGGCTTAAGGCCCACATCATCGGCCAGGACGAGGCGGTCCACGCCGTGGCCAACGCCATCCGCCGGGGCCGGGTGGGCATCGCCTCTAAGCGCAAGCCGGTGTCCTTCATCTTCGTGGGCTCCACTGGCGTGGGTAAGACCGAGCTGGTCAAGCAGCTGGCCCAGGACATGTTCAACTCCCCCGAGTCCCTCATCCGTCTGGATATGTCGGAGTTTATGGAAAAGTTCGCCGTCAGCCGGATCATCGGCTCCCCTCCGGGCTATGTGGGCTATGACGAGGCCGGACAGCTCACCGAGAAGGTCCGCCGGAAGCCCTACTGCGTCATCCTCTTCGACGAGATCGAGAAGGCTCACCCCGACGTGCTCAACATCATGCTCCAGATTCTGGACGACGGCCACATCACCGACGCCCAGGGCCGGGTGGTGAATTTTGAGAACACTGTCATTGTCATGACCTCCAACGCCGGCAGCGACAAGGGCATGGGCTCGGTGGGCTTCGGCCGCACCGCCAACGAGCAGGGCAAGGACAAGGCCCTGAAGGCCCTGGGCCAGTTCCTCCGGCCCGAGTTCATCAACCGGGTGGACGAGGTGGTCTACTTCAACCGCCTCACCGAGGAGAACTTCAAGGAGATCGCCAAGCTCATGCTGAGCGAGCTCACCGGCAACCTCCGGGAGAAGGGTATCGCCTTTACCTGGGACGAGAACATTTTGGACCATCTGGTGAAGACCTCCTACTCCGTCACCTACGGCGCCCGGAACCTGCGCCGGCAGGTCCAGAAGGACCTGGAGGACCCCATCGCCACCAAGATCATCGAGAGCTACCAGCACCCCATCACCCAGCTCAAGGCGGTGGAGCAGGACGGCAAGCTTGAGCTTCTGGCCCTCTGAATCCAGTTTGAACATGAAAAAACAGCGGCGCGTGGAGTTGACTCCATGCGCCGCTGTCCGCTTCTCTGCTATTGATCCGTCAGGACCGCCAGGACAAACCGCTGGAGGAGCTCCCCTACCTCCCGGCGGTAGGGCTCCCCGGTGAGCTCGTTGTTGGAGATGATCCGCAGGCCGATCCAGGGGGTTCCGAAGGACCGGCAGATCTGGCAGGAGGCTCCGCTCTCCATGTCCTCGCAGTCCTCCCCCGCCCGGGCCCGGAGCCAGGCGATGCGGTCGTTCTCCCGGTTAAAGACGTCCCCGCTGCCCAGCCGGCCGGAGAGCTTCCGGCCCCCGGCGTAGGGGGCCGCCTCGAACCGGGCCGCCCAGTCGGGATCGGCCTGCCAGGGCACAGGGGGCGCCTCCTGGGCAAAGTCCCAGAGGGCCCAGCTCTGAGGGGCCATCCCCTCCCCCCCGCCCCTGGGGGGCGTCTGGACATGGTGGATGGACACACAGGTCCGGCCCACTACAATATCCCCCACCCGGAGGTCCTCCCGATGGGCCCCGGCAATGCCCTGGTTCACCACCAGGGCGGGGGCGAAGCGCTGAAGGCCCAGCGCGGTGGCCGCGGCGGTCCGAACCATCCCTACCCCTGTGGGGCTCACCACCAGCTCCCGCCCCCGGCAGCGGCCCCGCCGGAAGGAAAAGCCTCCCAGCACAATCTCCTCCGGGGCCTCCAGCTGGGCGGTCAGCCACTCCGTTTCCACGTCCATAGCTCCCTGGATTAAAATGAGTTCTCTCATGTCCGCCGCTCCTTCCAGCGCGGCCCGGCCCACAGGCTGACCTTCCAGGCCAGCCAGGCGCAAAAGCAGCCCACAGCGCAGCCCGCCAACACATCGGTGGGAAAGTGGACCCCCACATAAATCCGGGAGAAGCCCATCAGAACCGCCTGGACCACGCAGAGGAGCTTGAGCCACTTAAACTTGGCGTACCGGGCCCAGGTGACCCCGGCGGCAAAGGCGGCGCAGGTGTGTCCCGAGGGAAAGGAGAGGGGGTCGTTCTCCACCACCAGAGGGGTCAGCCCCTCCACCACCAGCCAGGGCCGGATCCGGCCCACCAGATGTTTGAGGATCAGGTTGGTACAGACCAGCCCGAAGAGCATGGCGATGAGGGCCCAGAAGCCGGCCCGCCGGGTCCTGGGGTGCAGCAGCAGAAGCACCGACAGGGCGATGTAGATCAGGCCCCCGTTGCCCAGTTGGGTAAAGGCCGTGAAGAACGCGTCCAGCGCCGGGGTGCGCAGGACGTCCTGCACCCACAGCAGAAAGGCCCCGTCCAGGGCCAAAAGGGTATCCAGCATGGGGTCTTCCACCTCCTGTATATTCAGCATGAACCCGCCCAGGGCAGGAAAAAGGCGGGGCCTCCGGCCCCGCCCCGAAACGCCGCGTTCATCAGCCCTCGGTCCAGGGCTCCCACCCACAGGTGAGGATGACGCCGTTGGTGAACTCAAAGTGGACCGTCTTGACAATGTGGCTCTTGCCGATGCGGACCTCCTGGGTCCCCACATCGTTGATGACCGTGTTGACCACGTTGGCCTGGATGGTGAAGGTCAGATCCAGCTTATCGCTCTCCACCGGCAGGGTAAGCCGCTCGCCGCCAGTGCTGTTGAAGGTGATGCCGCCGTCGTGAGGGACGGCGGTGACCGCCGTCACATAGGCGTCCACCATCTCGCCGTTGGCCATGAGCTGGTCGCCGATGCCGTTCTCGCCGGGGACATACTGCTGAATGCCCTCGTAGACCTCCGGCTCCACGTTCTCCACCAGAACGGTATACGTAAGAATGGTGCGGGCGGCGTTGGGGGCGCTGTCTTTTTGCAGCACCTTCCAGCCCACCAGGGCCGCCGCCGCGATCAAAATGAAAATGACCAGCAGGTCAATGATATTCAGTTTTCCGAAGAGTCTGCCCTTCTCATCCACCACTCTCATGCTGTGCCTCCGTCATCTCTTTTCTTGGACAGGGGGCCGTTTTCGTTGACCCCGCCCCGGAAGCATTGTATAATATTTTCCGGCATGATTCAAGTCTTTTTTGGAGGCACGCCATGAAAGTCATCCATCTCATCAGCGGCGGCGACAGCGGCGGGGCAAAGACCCACGTCCTCTCCCTGCTGCAAACCCTCTCCAGGACCATCGACGTCACCATGGTCTGCTTCATAGAGGGCCCCTTCGCCCAGGAGGCCCGGGAGCTTGGCATCCCCACCGAGGTCTATCCCGGCTGGAACCTCCCCCGCATCCTGCGCCTTTTGAAGAAAAAAATACGCCGGGAGGGCTATGACCTCATCCACTGCCACGGGGCCCGGGGCAATCTGATGGGGGTCCTCCTCCGACGGTCCACCGGGCTGCCGGTGGTGACCACCGTCCACTCCGACTACCGGCTGGACTACCTGGGCCGCCCCTTCTCCCGCATCAGCTACGGCACCATCAACACCCTGGCCCTCCGGCTGGTGGACTACCGCATCGGCGTGTCCGACGCCATGGTGGACCTGCTCATCGCCCGTGGCTTTAACCCGGACAAGCTATTCCCCCTATACAACGGCATCGACTTCACCCTCCACCCTCCCGCCATGCCCCGGCTGGAGTACCTGCGCTCCCTGGGCCTCCAGGCGGACGAGGACACGGTGGCGGTGGGCATTGCCGCCCGGCTCAATCCGGTGAAGGACATCGCCACCCTCATCCGTGGCTTCGCCAGGGCCCACCGGGCGTGCCCCAACCTGCGGCTCCTCATCGCCGGGGACGGCGAGGAGCGCACCCGGCTGGAGGCGCTGGCCCGGGAGCTGGGGGTGGCCCAGGAGGTGGCCTTTGCCGGCTGGATCAGCGACACCAACACTTTCTACCAGTCCATCGACATCAACACCCTCACCTCCCTGTCTGAGACCTTTCCCTACGCCCTCACCGAGGGGGCCCGGGCCTCCCTGCCCACGGTGAGCTCCCGGGTGGGAGGGGTGCCCTACTTCATCGACCCCGGAGTCAACGGCCTCCTCTTCGAGCCCCGGGACGCGGAGGCCCTGGCCCGCCATCTGGTGACTCTGGCCCGGGACCCGGCGCTGCGCAAGCGCCTGGGAGAGCGTCTGCGGCAGAAGGGGATCGCGGAGTACTCCCTGGAATCCACCATCCAGCGCCAGATGGACATCTACCGCACCATCCTCCGCCGCCAGGCCAGGAGCCGGACCGTGGGCCGCCGGGACGGGGCCCTGGTCTGCGGGGCTTACGGCCGGGGCAACGCCGGCGACGACGCCATTTTGGAGGCCATTGTCCGGGAGCTGCGGCAGATCGACCCGGACCTGCCGGTGTGGGTCCTCTCCCGGCGGCCGGAGGAGACCCGGATGACCTACCGGGTCAACGCCATCTACACCTTCGCCTTCCCCCGGTTCCTCTCCCGGATGCGGAAGACCCGGCTGTATATCAACGGCGGGGGCTCCCTGATGCAGGACGTCACCTCCCGCCGCTCCCTGTGGTTCTACCTCTTCACCATCTCCGCCGGGAAAAAGCTGGGCAACCGGGTGCTGATGTACGGCTGCGGCATCGGACCCATCCACTACCTCTCCAACCGGCGGCTGTGCGCCCGGGTTCTGGAGAAAAACGTGGACATCATTACCCTCCGGGACACCCACTCCCGCACCGAGCTGGAAGACATGGGGATCTCCCGGCCGGAGATCATCCTCTCCGCCGACCCCACGGTCATCCTCCCCCCCGCCCCCCCGGAGGTCATCGATGGAATGCTGGAGAGCCGCAGCCTGGACCCCCATGGCCGGTATATCGGCTTCACCCTCCGGCCCTGGCCGGGCTACGACGCGGAGAAGGCCGCCGTCTTTGGCCGGGCGGCCGACTACGCCTGGGAGAAGTACGGCCTTACCCCAGTGTTCCTGCCCATCGAGAAGCGGCTGGACGTGGGGGCCTGCCAGATGGCGGCCGCCCACATGAAAGCCCCCTACTGCCTCTTCGAGGACACCGGGGCCTCCGACCACACCATCGGCCTCTTCTCCCGGATGCAGGTGGTGGTCTCCATGCGCCTCCACGCCCTGGTCTTCTCCGCCGGACAGGGGGTCCCCCTGGTGGGGGTGGTCTACGACCAGAAGATCAGCTCCTTTTTGCATTATATCGGCCAGGACCTCTTTACCGACCTCCGGGAGGTGACCTTCGAGGGCCTGTGCGCCCAGATCGACGCCGCTGTGGCCCGCATTGGGGACACTGAATTTCTCTCCGGCGGCGTGGACCGCCTCCGGCAGGTGGAGCGCCGCAACAGCCAGGCGGCGGAAAAGCTCCTGGGCCTGCATCCCTGAACCCCGGGAGGTGATCGGTTTGAAGCAGTTTCTCATTCTCTCCCGAACGCCGTGGCGCTCCTCGGCCTCCCGTACCCAGCAGCTCGCCGCCCGGCTCCGGGGAGGATCGGTCCTCTTCTTTGAACCCGCCCCCAGCGGCGGGCGGGTTCATCGGGAGCCCGGCCGCCAGGTGCGGCCCAATGTAACGGTATACACCCTCCCCCCGGCCCGCCCCCTCCTCCCGGGGGCCCGGCTCCTCCAGCGGCGCCAGACCCTCCGGCTGGCCGGGTTCCTCCAGGGCGCCGCCCAGCGCCACGGCTTCCGGGAGCCGGTGCTGTGGACCACCCGCCCCGATCAGGTCCACCTGCTGGACCACCTCTCCTTTCGGGGGCTGGTCTACGACTGCGACGCCAGCTGGTCCCGGTTCCCGCCCCAGTGGGAGGAGGAGCTGGCCGCTGCCGCCGATGTGGTCTTTGCCGCCTCCCCGGGGCTGATGGACCGCCTCTCCCGCTGCGGCGCCAACACCGTCCTGCTGCCCAACGGGGTCAACTTCCCCATGTTCTCCCGCCCCAGCGGGGATCTCCCCCCGGAGCTCCGGGACCTGCGGGGCCCCGTCCTGGGCTGGGTGGGGACCATCGACGCCGGACTGGACCTGGCTCCGGTGGCCTACGCCGCCGAAGCCCACCCCGAGTGGACCTTTGTGCTCCTGGGCCGGGTCCGGGGCCGCCCCCGGCTGGACAGACTGGCAGACCTGGGCAACGTCCGGCTGCTGGGCCGGCGGCACCCGGTGGAGGTCCCCGACTATGTGGCGCGCTTCGACGTCTGCCTGGACCTGCGGCGGCGGGACCGCTCCCGCAGCGACATCATCCCTCGGCGCATCTATGAGTATCTCTCCACCGGGAAGCCTATCGTCACCCACCTCTACCCCGGCCAGGTGGAGGCGTTTCCCGACGTCATCTACGGGGCCCACACCCCTGCGGAGTACTGCCGCCTGTGCCAGCGGGCCCTGGAGGAGGCCCCCGACTGGGTGTCCCCCCGGCGGCGGGATTACGGGGCGGCGGCGGCCTGGTCCAACCGGTCCCTGGAGGTCCAGCGCATTCTAGACGCCATCGGCCTCTTCTGACGCCGGCAGACGGGCAAATCATTCTTTACAATCCCGTCGATTCTTTTTTCTTTTCCCTTGTTCAAGCATACGAAAATCACTCCCCGCCCTTGCAATCGACGGAATTTTTCGCTATATTGAAGCTATCTCTTTATTTTTGAACATTCTGGTATAAGGGGGTGCCACCATGAAGCTGTCCGCCTGGGCTGTTTTTTGCGTGGGAGGGACTGTCTGCCTGGGCATCCATGCGCCCTTATCCTAGCTGCCTGTCTTTCAGGCCATCCGCACCCCGGATGGCCTGAATCTTTTTTGCTGTTCAAAATTTTTTAGATACTGGAGGTCCTTATATTGAAGAAAGTCGCTGTTATCATGGGCTCTGATTCCGACTGGCCGGTGGTCAAGGGGACCTGCGCCCAGCTTCAGGAGCTGGGCATCCCCTTTGAGGCCCACATTCTCAGCGCCCACCGCACCCCCGCCGCCGCCGCCGGCTTCGCCCGGGACGCCCGGAAAAACGGCTTCGGCGTCCTCATCTGCGCCGCCGGCATGGCCGCCCATCTGGCGGGGGCCTTTGCCGGGAACTCCACCCTGCCCGTCATCGGCATCCCCATGAAGGGGGGCGCCATGGACGGACTGGACGCCCTGCTCTCCACCGTCCAGATGCCCAGCGGCATCCCGGTGGCCGCTGTGGCCATCAACGGGGCAAAGAACGCCGCCGTGCTGGCCGCCCAGATCCTGGCTGTCTCCGACGACGCCCTGGCTCAGCGGCTGGACGCCGCCCGGGAGCGCATGGCCGCTCAGATCGACGAAAAGGAGGCCAAGCTCCAGGCTGAGCTGTCCCTGAGCTGAGCACAGGTCAAATAGAAATCTGGTATCCAGAAAATACTTCTGATACACACAGGAAAGGATGGATCGTCATGCAGAAGCTCCAGCAGCTCTACGAGGGCAAGGCCAAGAAGGTTTACGCCACCGAGGACCCCAACGTGGTCATCGTCTCCTACAAGGATGACGCCACCGCCTTCAACGGCCAAAAGAAGGGAACCATCACCGGCAAGGGGGCCATCAACAACCGCATGACCAACAACCTCATGCGCCGTCTGGAGGCCGCCGGGGTCCCCACCCACTATATCCAGGAGCTCAACGACCGGGAAACCGCCGTAAAGAAGGTCTCCATCATCCCCCTGGAGGTCATCGTCCGCAACATCTCCGCCGGCTCCTTTGCCAAGCGGTACGGCGTGGCCGAGGGCATTGTCTTCGACGAGCCCACCTTCGAGTTCTCCTACAAGAACGACGACCTGGGGGACCCACTGATCAACACCTCCCACGCCCTGGCCCTGAAGCTGGCCACCCGGGAGGAGATCGACCTCATCCACACCTACACCATGCAGGTCAACGACCTCCTCAAGGGCTTTTTGAAAGAGATCGGCATCGACCTGGTGGACTTCAAGCTGGAGTTCGGCAAGACCGCCGGCGGCCAGATCGTGCTGGCCGACGAGATCAGCCCCGACACATGCCGGCTGTGGGACGAGAAGACCCACGAGAAGCTGGACAAGGACCGCTTCCGCAGGGACATGGGCGGCGCCGAGGAGGCCTATGAAGAGGTCATGCGCCGCCTGATGGGAGAGCTGTGAGCCATGGGTGGATTCTTTGGCGCCATCTCCCGGCGGGACTGCGTGCTGGACCTCTTCTTCGGCACCGACTACCACTCCCATCTGGGCACGCGGCGGGGCGGCATGACCGTCTATGACGCCCGGGACGGCTTCCAGCGGCAGATCCACAACATTGAAAACACCCCCTTCCGTACCAAGTTCGAGGGGGACCTGACCAGCTTCCACGGCTGCGCCGGCATCGGCTGCATCAGCGACACCGACCCCCAGCCCCTGCTTGTGCGCTCCCACCTGGGGCTCTACGCCATCACCACCGTGGGCATCATCAACAACGCCGAGACCCTCATCGGCCAGTATTTCTCCCAGCGGGGCCACCAGTTCATGGCCATGAGCTCCGGCAAGGTCAACGCCACCGAGCTCACCGCCGCCCTCATCAACCAGGCCGACGACCTGGTCTCCGGCATTCGCCACGCCCAGGAGCAGATTGACGGCTCCTGCACCATCCTCATCCTCACCCCCGACGCCATCCTGGCCGCCCGGGACAAGCTGGGCCGCCTGCCGGTGCTCATCGGACAGGACGCCGAGGGCTGCTGCGTCTCCTTTGAGTCCTTCGCCTACCACAAGCTGGGCTACCGCGACGCCTACGAGCTGGGCCCCCGGGAGATTGTCCGGGTCACCCCAGACGGGTGGGAGACCCTTTCCCCCGCCGGAGATCAGATGCGCATCTGCGCCTTCCTGTGGACCTACTACGGCTACCCCAACTCCAACTATGAGGGGGTCAACGTGGAGGTCATGCGCTATCGCAACGGAGAGATCATGGCCCGGGAGGAGGTCCGCAGGGGCCAGCTCCCCAAGGTGGACTTTGTGGCCGGGGTCCCGGACTCCGGCGTCCCCCACGCCATTGGCTTTGCCAACCGCAGCGGCAAGCCCTTTGCCCGGCCCTTTGTCAAGTACACCCCCACCTGGCCCCGCTCCTTCATGCCGGACAATCAGGCCGTCCGGGACCAGGTGGCCAAGATGAAGCAGATCCCCGTGCCCGAGCTCATTCAGGACAAGCGGCTCCTCTTTGTGGACGACTCCATCGTCCGGGGCACCCAGCTCAAGGGGACGGTGGAATTCCTCTACGAGTCCGGCGCGGCGGAGGTCCACATGCGATCGGCCTGCCCCCCCATTTTATACGGCTGCAAGTACCTGAACTTCTCCCGCAGCAACTCCGACATGGAGCTCCTGGCCCGCCGGACCATCCAGGCCCTGGAGGGAGATGAGGGGCAGGAGCACCTGAATGAGTACACCGACGCCTCCACCCAGCGGGGGCAGTGTATGCTCCAGGCCATCTGCAGGGAGATGGGTTTCGACTCCCTGGGCTACCAGTCCCTGGAGGGCCTGCTGGAGGCCATCGGCATCGACCGAACCAAAATCTGCACCTACTGCTGGAGCGGGAGAGAATAACCCCCCCTTCTACCCTGAAAAGACGAGGAGCACAGCATGTCCACACTACACGAGGAATGCGGGGTCTTCGGGCTCCGTGTGGAGGGCATCCGCCACGCCGCCGCCTGCGCCTACCAGGCCCTGTACGCCCTCCAGCACCGGGGCCAGGAGAGCGCCGGCATCGCCATCAACGACGACGGCGTCATCACCGGCCGCAAGGATGTGGGGCTGGTCAGCGAGGTCTTCACCCCCCAGATCCTGGAGGACCTGGGCCCCGGCGACATGGCCGTGGGCCATGTCCGCTACGCCACCACCGGCGACAAGAGCCGCGTCAACGCCCAGCCCCTGGTCATCAACCACGTCAAGGGCTCCATGGCCCTGGCCCACAACGGCAACCTCACCAACGCCGCCGAGCTCCGGGAGAAGCTGGAGCTCTCCGGGGCCATCTTCCACACCACCAGCGACACCGAGGTCATCGCCTACACTATCACCGGGGAGCGGCTGAAGGCCCCCTCCATCGAGGCCGCCCTCTCCGCCGCCATGGACAGCCTCCAGGGGGCCTACTCTCTGGTCCTCATGTCGGCCCGGAAACTCATCGCCGCCCGGGACCCCAACGGCTTCCGCCCCCTGTGCATCGGCGCCCTGGATGGAGGCTATGTCTTCGCCTCTGAGAGCTGCGCCCTGGACAGCATCGGGGCCAAATTCCTCCGGGACGTGGCGCCCGGGGAGATCGTGGTGGCCGGCGAGGACGGCCTGCGGAGCATCCGGGACCACTGCGGAAAAGCCCCCAGCAGCCTGTGTGTCTTTGAGTTCATCTACTTCGCCCGGCCCGACTCCACCATCGACGGCTCCAGCGTCCACGAGGCCCGGCTCCGGGCCGGGTCCTTCCTGGCCCTGGAGCACCCCGTCCAGGCCGACCTGGTGGTGGGGGTCCCCGACTCCGGCCTGGACGCCGCCATCGGCTACGCCCGGCAGTCCGGCATCCCCTACGGCATGGGTTTTATCAAGAACAAGTATATCGCCCGCACCTTCATCGCCCCCGGCCAGAAGGCCCGGGAGGACAAGGTCCGCATCAAGCTCAACCCCATCGCCTCCGCCGTCCGGGGCAAGCGGGTGGTGGTGGTGGACGACTCCATCGTCCGGGGCACCACCTCGGCCCGCATCGTGGGGCTGCTGCGGGAGGCCGGGGCCACGGAGGTCCATATGCGCATCTCGGCGCCCCCCTTCCTCCACCCCTGCTACTTCGGCACCGACGTGGACTCCCAAGACAACCTCATCGCCCGGGACCATTCGGCGGAGGAGATCGCCGCCCTCCTGGGGGCCGACAGCCTGGGCTACCTCAGCGTGGAGAGCGCCCACAAGCTGGCCAGCGGCTGCCGCTGCGGCTTCTGCGACGGCTGCTTTACCGGCCGCTACCCCATCCCGGTGCCGGAGGTCCGGGAGAAATTCCGCTTTGAGCGCCGGCTCAGCCAGGCCGCCATCGAAGCCACCAAACAATGAGGAGGTCACCCATGAAAAATTCCCACAGCGAGAGCTATAAGGCCGCCGGGGTGGATGTCACCGCCGGCTACGAGGCCGTGGACCGCATCAAGCCTCTGGTAGAGTCCACCTACATCCCCGGCGTCATGGGCACCCTGGGGGGCTTCGGCGGCCTGTTCGCCCCCGACCTCACGGGCCTGAAGAAGCCGGTGCTGGTCTCCGGCACCGACGGGGTGGGCACCAAGCTGAAGCTGGCCTTCCTGATGGATAAGCACGACACCGTAGGCATTGACTGTGTGGCCATGTGCGTCAACGACATTGTCTGCTCCGGGGCCCGCCCCCTCTTTTTCCTGGATTATCTGGCGGTGGGCAAAAACCTCCCGGAACGGGTGGAGGCCATTGTCTCCGGCGTGGTGGAGGGCTGCCGCCAGGCCGGCTGCGCCCTCATCGGCGGCGAGACCGCCGAAATGCCCGGCTTCTACCCCGAAAACGAGTACGACCTGGCCGGCTTCGCCGTGGGGCTGGCCGACCAGGAGAAGATGCTGGACGGCTCCACGATGGAAGCGGGGGACCTGCTCCTGGGCCTGGGCTCCTCCGGGGTCCACTCCAACGGCTTCTCCCTGGTTCGCAAGGCCTTGAACATCAACGAGGCAAAGCTGGCCCAGTCCATCCCCGAGCTGGGCTGCACCCTGGGGGAGGAGCTCCTCAAGCCCACCCGCATCTATGTCAAGGCGGTGGAGTGTCTTCTCCACCACGGCATCCACGTCCGGGCCATCAGCCACATCACCGGCGGCGGTCTCTATGAGAACGTCCCCCGGATGATGAAGCCCGGCCTCACCGCCCGCATTGAGATCTCCTCCTACCCGGTCCCCGCTATCTTCGGCATCATCGCCAAGGAGGGCCATATCCCGGAGCGGGATATGTACAACACCTTCAACATGGGGGTGGGCCTGGTGCTGGCCATCCCCCGGCAGGAGGTGGGCCGGGCCAAGGAGGTCCTGTGCCGGGCCGGGGAGCGGGCCTACATCATCGGCTCGGTGGTCCAGGGCGAAGCCGGGGTGGAGCTGGTATGAGCAAGCGCATCGCTGTGCTGGTCTCCGGCGGCGGCACCAACCTCCAGGCCCTCCTGGACGCCCAGGCCCGGGGGGCGCTGGGGGGCGGGGAAATCACTGCGGTGGTCTCCTCCACCCCCGGTGCCTACGCCCTGGATCGGGCCAAAGCTGCCGGCATTCCGGGCCGCTATACCCTCTCCCGCAAAGACTATTCCTCCTCCCAGCTTTATACCAAAGCCATGGTACAGCTGCTAAGGGAATGTGCCGCCCCCGATCTGGTGGTCATGGCCGGCTTCCTGGTCATCCTCACCCGGGAAATGGTGGATGCCTTCCCCAACGCCATCCTCAACGTCCACCCCGCCCTCATCCCCTCCTTCTGCGGGAAGGGGGCCTACGGCCTCCACGTCCACGAGCAGGCCCTGGCCTACGGGGTGAAACTCACCGGGGCAACCGTCCACTTCGTCACCGAGGAGCCAGACGGCGGGCCCATCGTCCTCCAGAAGGCGGTGGAGGTCCGGGAGGGGGACACCCCGGAGGTCCTCCAGCGCCGGGTCATGGAGGAGGCCGAATGGAACATCCTGCCCCAGGCGGTGGCCCTTTTCTGTGAAAACCGGCTCTCTGTGGAGGGCCGGCTGGTCCACATCTCAGGAGGTGCAACATGAAGACACTGGATCTGGCCGCGCTGCTGCGCGGCAACCCATACCCCGGCCGTGGCATTGTGCTGGGTAAGGCCGCCGGCGGCGCCCATGCTGTCATCGCCTACTTTATCATGGGCCGCAGCGAGAACTCCCGCAACCGGATTTTCGCCGAGACCGAGGACGGCATCCGCACCCAGGCCTTTGATCCATCCAAAATGACCGACCCCTCCCTCATCATCTACCACCCGGTCCGGGTGGTGGGAGCCGACACCGTGGTGACCAACGGCGACCAGACCGACACCATCCGGGACGGCCTTCTGGCCGGCAAGGTCTTCGCCCAGTCCCTCAAAACCCGGGAATTTGAGCCCGATAAGCCCAACTACACCCCCCGCATCTCCGGCCTGCTGCACGCCGACGGCAGCTATGCCCTCTCAATCCTGAAGAGTGCCGACGGCAACCCCGCATCCTGCCGCCGCTATTTCTTCGGGTACGAGAACCCCCTGGCGGGCCAGGGCCACTTCATCCACACCTACCTGGGGGACGGCGACCCCCTCCCCTCCTTCGAGGGGGAGCCTGAGCAGGTGGCCATCCACAGTCCGGACGCCCCCTCGTTTGCCAGCCTCATCTGGCAGAGCCTCAACGCCGACAACAAGGTCTCGCTCTTCGTGCGCTATATCCACCTGGAAACCGGCACGGCCGACACCGTCATCATCAACCGACATCAGGAGGACTAAAGGCATATGACCGAACTGGAACTGAAATACGGCTGCAACCCCAACCAGAAGCCCGCCCGCATTTTTATGGAGTCCGGGGACCTGCCTCTGAAGGTCCTCAACGGCAAGCCGGGCTATATCAACTTCCTGGACGCCCTCAACTCCTGGCAGCTGGTCGAGGAGCTCAAGGCCGCCACGGGCCTGCCCGCCGCCGCCTCCTTCAAGCACGTCTCCCCCGCCGGGGCCGCCGTGGCCAAGGAGCTCACCGATGGGGAGCGGCAGATGTACTTCGCCGGGGACCTGCCCCTCTCCCCCATCGCCTCGGCCTATGTCCGGGCCCGGGGGGCTGACCGGCTGTGCTCCTACGGCGACTGGGCCGCCCTCTCCGACGTCTGCGACGAGGAGACCGCCCGCTTCCTGGCCCTGGAGGTCTCCGACGGCGTCATCGCCCCCGGCTACACGGAAAAGGCCCTGGAAATCCTCAAAACCAAGCGCAAGGGCGGCTACAACGTGGTGGAGATCGACCCGGCCTACGTCCCCAAGCCCCTGGAGCGCAAGGACGTCTTCGGCATCACCTTTGAGCAGGGCCGCAACAACTTCGCCATCCAGGAGGGCCTGCTGGAAAACCTCGTCACCCAGAAAAAGGACCTGCCGGAGACGGCCAGGCGGGACATGCTCCTCGCCCTCATCACCCTGAAATACACCCAGTCCAACTCGGTGTGCTATGTCAAGGACGGCATAACCATCGGCGTGGGGGCCGGCCAGCAGAGCCGCATCCACTGCACCCGTCTGGCGGGGAACAAGGCCGACAACTGGTGGCTGCGCCAGCACCCCAAGACCCTCTCCCTCCCCTTTGTGGAGCGCATCCGCCGCCCTGACCGGGACAACGCCATTGACGTCTACCTCTCCGACGAGTACGAGGACATCCTGGCCGACGGCGTCTGGCAAAACACCTTCACCCGGCGGCCCGAGCCCCTGACCCGTGAGGAGAAAAAGGCCTGGATCGCCCAGCTCTCCGGCGTCACCGTGGGCTCCGACGCCTTCTTCCCCTTCGGGGACAACGTGGAGCGGGCTCGGAAGTCCGGCGTGGCATATATCGTCCAGCCCGGCGGCTCCATCCGGGACGACCATGTCATCGCCACCTGCGACAAATACGGCATTGTCATGGCCTTTACCGGGATGCGGCTCTTCCACCACTGATGCCCGTCGCCGCCCGTCCCTCCGGGGGCCTCACCGCCACTCAGCTTAAGTATCTGGCCGCCCTCTTCATGGTGGTGGACCATGTGGGGATGCTCTTAGACCCCCTGGCCGCCTGCTTCGGCCCCTGGGAGATCCCCCGCTATCTCCTGCGGTACCTGGGGCGGCTGGCCTTTCCCATCTTCGCCTATTTCGCCGCCCAGGGCTGCCGGAAGACCCATGACTACCTGGGTTATCTCCTGCGGCTGGGAACATTCGGGGCGGTGACCCACGCCGTGGCGTACCTGGCCACCGGGGGAACCAGCGGCAGCGTGGTGGCCACCTTCTTCCTGGCCGCCCTGGCCATCTGCCTCTGCCGCCAGCTTTCCACCTGGGGCCTGAAACCCCTGGGCGTTCTGGCGGCGATGGGGCTCCTCCTGCTGGCCTGCCTCCTGCGGGTGGACTACGGCTGGGTTGGGGTCCTCACGGTGCTGGCGGTCTACGCCTGCGGCGAGGACCGCCGGCGGCAGCTTCTGGCCCTGGCGGGCTGTCTCCTCCTGTACTATGCGGCCGGAAATCTCTGGACCTACTGGAGTCCCGTCCTGGGGACCCTTGGGGAGGGCGGAGCCTTCTTCCAGGCGGAGGCCGCCGCCCGGCTCCCCTACTTTCAACGCTTCTATCTCCCCCATACCATGCTGATGGCCGGCTGTTCCCTCCTCTCCCTCCCCCTTCTGGCCCGGTACAACGGGCAGCGGGGGAACGGGAGCCGCTGGTTCTTCTACTGGTTCTACCCCGGCCATCTGGTGGTCCTCTACGCCCTGAGTATGCTCCTGTCCTGATCGGGAGAGCCCCGGTCCCAATCTTGTCATACGGAGGTCATGACCATGAAAGTCCTCGTCGTGGGCGGCGGCGGCCGTGAGCACGCCATCGTCTGGTCCCTGTCCAAAAGCCCCAAGATCACCGAGCTTTACTGCGCCCCCGGCAACGGCGGCATCGCCGCCCTGGCTCGGTGCGTCCCCATCCCGGCCACCGACGTGGAGGCCA
This sequence comes from uncultured Intestinimonas sp., assembly GCF_944387725.1. Lineage (GTDB taxonomy): Bacteria > Bacillota > Clostridia > Oscillospirales > Oscillospiraceae > Intestinimonas. Next base: position 25,659 of record NZ_CALXGA010000025.1, read on the forward strand.
TGACGGCCTGGGCCAGGGACCACGCCATGGACTTCGTGGTGGTGGCTCCCGACGACCCCCTGGCCCTGGGCATGGTGGACGCCCTGGAGGCCGCCGGCATCCCAGCCTTCGGCCCCCGGGCCAACGCCGCCGTCATTGAGGCCAGCAAGGTCTTCTCCAAGGGACTCATGGAGAAGTATCACATCCCCACCGCCAAATACCGCGCCTTCACCGACCTGGAGGAGGCCCTGGCCTACATCCGGGCGGAGGGGGCCCCCATTGTGGTGAAGGCCGACGGCCTGGCCCTGGGCAAGGGCGTGGTGGTGGCCCAGAGTGTGGAGGAGGCCGAGGCCGCCGCCCGGAGCATGATGGCCGAGGGGAAGTTCGGCGCCGCCGGGTCCCAGGTGGTCATCGAGGCGTGCATGGCCGGCCCCGAGGTCACGGTGCTGTGCTTTGTGGACGGGGAGCACCTCTCCCCCATGCCCCCCTCCCGGGACCACAAGCGGGCCTTCGACCACGACCAGGGCCCCAACACCGGCGGCATGGGGGCGGTCTCCCCCGCCCCGGGCTACACCCCGGAGCTGGCGGCGCGGTGCATGGAGGAGATTTTCTGGCCCACTGTGGCCGCCCTGAAGGCCGAGGGCCGGCCCTTCCAGGGGGTGCTGTACTTCGGGCTGATGCTCACCCCCGGCGGGCCCAAGGTGGTGGAGTACAACGCCCGCTTCGGGGACCCGGAGTGCCAGGCCGTCCTCTCCCTGCTGGAGACCGACCTCCTGGACATCATGCTGGCCTGCCGGAACGGCGCGCTGGACCAGGTGGACATCCGCTGGAAGGAGGCCGCCGCCTGCTGTCTGGTGCTGGCCAGCGGGGGCTACCCCGGCAAGTACCAGACGGGCTTCCCCATCTCCGGCCTGGAGGAGGCGGGCCAGACCGCCGTGGTCTTCCACGCCGGCACCAAGCGGCGGGAGGACGGCGCCATCGTCACCTCCGGCGGCCGGGTCCTGGGGGTCACCGCCCTGGGGAAGGACCTGGAGGAGGCCATCGACAGGGCCTACGCCGCCGCTGGGAAGATCTCCTTCCAAGATATGCACCTGCGCACCGACATCGGCCGAACCGTCTGATCCCCTGCACGCCCGGCGCTGGGCACCCTCCGGCGCCGGGCGTTTTTGCGCCGTGAAACCCTTGCGGCACAAGGGATGCAACCGCCGGTTGTCAAATTGAACGCTCTTCTTGGTTGCGCTTTTTCCGGCCTTCTGGTAGGCTGGGGCCAGTCAAAAAGGAGGAATCACACCCATGACATTTCAAGAACGGCTCTATCAGCTCCGCCGGGCCAAAGGACTCTCCCAGGAGGAGCTGGCCCATATCGTCGGGGTCTCCCGGCAGGCGGTCCAGAAATGGGAGGCCGGGGGTTCACTTAGATAAAGATACCACATCAATCCCACGCTGACTTTTGCTCAACCGATACAGCCGGAGGGCTGGAT
>NZ_CALXGA010000026.1 GCF_944387725.1 uncultured Intestinimonas sp.
CTGCGAAAAAATTGCTTGCCAGCGGCCCAAAATCCCTCGCTGCCGGACACATCGCCAATTTTCAAACAAGCCCTAGGGCTTGTTTGAAACATGTCAACATGCCCAACCGGCGGGTCTTTTGTCCCCTGGACGGCGCAATTTTTCCTTGAAATCCGCCAGGATTCCTGCGAAAAAATTGCCTGCCAGCGGCCCAAAATCCCTCGCTGCTGGACACATCGCCAATTTTCAAACAAGCCCTAGCACAAATACACCGGCGCATTTCAGCCGCCGCTCCGGCGGGCGGGCCGTTGACAGGTTCCATTATAGTACAAAAGCCGACAGGTTTGCAACTGCCGTTTTCCGCGCCGGACCGGAGACACCCGCCCTGAAAAAGCGCGGCGGACGTGCAAGAGGACGGGCCGGCCCGGATAAAATGGATTGTGCCATGTGTGTCTGGAGGTCTGCAAAATGGAAAAGTATCGGGTGGGCGTCATCGGCGGCACCGGGATGGTGGGCCAGCGCTTTGTCACCTTGCTGGAGGGGCACCCCTGGTTCGAGCTCAAGGTCATCGCGGCCAGCCCCCGTTCGGCGGGAAAGACCTATGAGGAGGCGGTGGGGGAGCGCTGGGCCATGGAGGTCCCCATCCCCCATCAGGCCAGGGGCCTGGTGGTCCGGGATGCCCAGGCCGACGCGGCCCGCATCGCGGAAGAGGTGGATTTTGTCTTCTCCGCCGTGGACATGAAGAGGGCAGAGATTCTGGCCCTGGAGGAGCGCTATGCCCGGCTGGAGTGCCCGGTGGTCTCCAACAACTCCGCCCACCGCTGGACCCCCGACGTGCCCATGGTGGTGCCCGAAGTGAACCCTGAGCACCTCCGGGTCATCGAGGCCCAGCGGAAGCGGCTGGGGGTGCGGCGGGGCTTGATCGCCGTCAAGTCCAACTGCTCCATCCAGAGCTATGTCCCCGCCCTGCATCCCCTGCGCGCCTTCGGTCTGGAGAGGGTGCTGGCCTGCACCTACCAGGCCATCTCCGGCGCGGGGAAGACCTTCGAGACCTGGCCCGAGATGGTGGACAACGTAATTCCCTATATCGGCGGCGAGGAGGAGAAGTCCGAGCAGGAGCCCCTGAAGGTCTGGGGCCGGGTGGAAAACGGCGTCATCGTCAAGGCCCAGGCGCCGGATATCACCGCGCAGTGCATCCGGGTGCCGGTAATCAACGGCCACACCGCCGCCGTCTTTGTGACGTTTCGGGAAAAGCCCTCCATGGAGGAGATGAAGGCCCTTTGGGCCTCCTACCGGGGCCGGCCCCAGGAGCTGGGGCTCCCCACCGCCCCGGAACACTTCCTCCACTACTTTGAGGAGCCGGATCGTCCCCAGACCCGGCTGGACCGGGACCTTGGGGGCGGCATGACCGTCTCCATCGGCCGGCTCCGTCCCGACACCCAGTACGACTATAAATTTGTGTGCCTGTCCCACAACACCCTCCGGGGCGCCGCCGGCGGCGCGGTGGAGCTGGCCGAGCTGCTGTGCGCCGAGGGTTACATCTCCCGGTGACGGAGCAAGGGAGTATGGGATGCTTCCCCTTCAAATTTATGCTATGAGGAGGTCTGATTTATGAGAGAACCAGTCTTCACCGGTGCGTGTCCCGCCATCGTCACCCCCTTCGACGCCACGGGGGCCGTCAACTACGACCGCTTCGCCCAGCTCATTGACGAGCAGATTGCCGGCGGCGTGGACGCCGTCTGCGTCCTGGGCACCACCGGCGAGTGCGCCACCCTGAGCCTGCGGGAGCATATCTCCGCCGTCAACTTCTGCGTCAAGCACGTCAACCACCGGGTGAAGGTCATCGCCGGCGCCGGCAGCAACGACACCTCCGCCGCCGTTTACCTCTCCCAGCACGCCCAGGACTCCGGGGCCGACGCCCTCCTCCATGTGACCCCCTATTACAACAAGTGCTCCCAGGAAGGCCTGATCCGCCACTACGAGTACATCGCCGACCGCACCGACCTGCCCATCATCCTCTACAATGTCCCCTCCCGCACCGGGGTCTCCTTCACCGCCGAGACTTACCGGGTTCTGTCCCAGAACCCCAAGATCAACGGCGTCAAGGAGGCCAGCGGCAACTTCTCCCTGGTGGCCCACACCCGCTATCTCTGCGGGGAGGACTTCTACATCTGGTCCGGCAACGACGACCAGGTGGTGCCCATGATGGCCCTGGGGGCCAAGGGTGTCATCTCGGTGGTGGCCAATGTGGCCCCCAAACTCATGGTGGATATCTCTCACCTCTGCCTGGAGGGGAAGTTCCAGGAGGCCTTCCAGCTCCAGCTCCAGCACACCGAGCTGATGGACGCCCTCTTCCTGGAGGTCAACCCCATCCCGGTGAAGGCGGCCCTGAATCTCATGGGCCGGGATGTGGGGGGGCTGCGCCTCCCCCTGTGCGACATCTCGCCGGCCAACCTGGGGATTCTGCGGGGCGCTATGGAGCGTTCCGGTCTGCTGGGGTAATAAAGAGAGCTTCCATGGATGAAAAAAGCGTCTGGCGCCGCCGCCGGGCGCTTTTTCTCTCCTCAGGCTGAGATTTCCGGCGGTCGCGTGAAAAACCGCTGGCATCCCATGTGCCGGAAGGGGTGGCAAACACGGTTGTGTTCCGCGCCGGAGGGTGCTATACTAATACCTGCTGAATCAGCCGCAAAAATTGGCCCAAAACCCTTGGCTTTCCGGGCCTGCGGCCTGGTTCCATACGCATGATGCCAGGACCTGTTTATGTCCTGGGAAAAGTCTGTGGGGAGCCCGCGCCAGGTCTGCCGGCGGGTGTGGCTTTCTGACAGGCGGAAGGGAGCGGGCTTCATGGACAGACTGACCCGGAAAAACGCTGCCGGGGTGTGGGAGCTGGACCCGGAGCGGCTGCCGGAGGCGGCAGAGCGGCTGGCTCGGTATGAGGACTTTGTGGAGGCGCTTCCCCGGGAGCTGGGGCAGATCAGCGCGGAGCTGGAGGCCCTGCGGGGGGCCGGGAAGGAAAAGACGGTCCAATTCCGGGAGCGGATGGCCAGGAAGCTGACGGACCGGAGCCTCCTGCTGCGGCTGGAGGAGGCCGGGCTGACCGGACGGTGAGCCCGGCCGGAAGGGAGGGAGAGCGATGTTAAGACTGCTGCTGGGGCGGGCCGGGACGGGAAAGTCCACCGCCATTCTCAGGCGGATCGCCGCCTCCGGCGGGGGGCGGCGACAGCTCCTGATTGTGCCGGAGCAGGCGTCCCACGAGACGGAACGCCGCCTGTGTGCGGTGGGGGGGAATCAGGTCTCCCTGTATGCCGAGGTCCTGTCCTTCACCCGGCTGGGCAGCCGGGTGCTGGCCCAGGCCGGGGGCCTGGCCGCCCCCACCCTGGACCCCGGGGGGCGGCTGCTGCTGATGTACGCCGCGCTGAAGTCGGTGTCCAACGCCCTGACCGTCTACGCCCGGCCCTCCCGAAAGCCGGCCTTCCTCTCCGGGCTGCTGGCCACTCTGGACGAGTGCAAGCAGTACTGCGTGGCCCCCGGAGACCTGGCCCGGGCCGGAACAGAGACCGGCGGCCAGGAGGGGGACAAGCTCAAGGACCTGGGGCTCATCTTCGGCGCCTATGACGCCCTCACCGCCCGGGTGGCCGCCGACCCTAGGGACCGGCTCACCCGCCTGGCCCAGGGACTGGCGGACTGCGGCTATGCCAGGGGCATCTGTGTCTATGTAGATGGCTTTACAGACTTTACCCCCCAGCAGCTTCTGGTGCTGCGGCAGCTCCTGCTCCAGGCGGAGGAGGTCACGGTGGCCCTCACCTGCGACCGGCTGGACCAGATGGAGGGGGAGGGAGGTATCTTCCGCCCGGCCCAGCGGACGGCGGCCCGGCTGCTGCGCTTGGCCCGGGAGGCAGGCTGTCCATCAGAGGTGGAATACCGGCTGGATCACAAGGGATGGAAAGGAAAACCCCTTGTCCATTTAGAGGGCAATCTCTTTGCGGACCTGCCGGAGATCTATGACCAGCCCGCTCCGGAGGTGGCCCTGTTCACGGCGGTGAGCCCCCGTTCCGAGCTGGAGTGGACGGCGTCGGAGATTCTGCGGCTGGTCCGGGAGGAGGGCCTGCGCTTCCGGGACATCGCCGTGACGGCCCGGGGCTTTGACCGCTACAGCGCCCTGGCTGAGGAGGTCTTCGGGCGCTACGGCATCCCCGTCTTCCTGGACGCCATGACTGACATTCTCCAAAAGCCGGTCTTCGCGGTGGTCACCGGGGCTCTGGACGTGGTGGCGGGGGAGTACCGCTATGAGGACGTCTTCCGCTACCTCAAGACGGGGCTGGCGGGCCTTGCCCCGGAGGAGTGTGACCTGCTGGAGAACTATGTCCTGAAATGGGACCTGAAGGGGAGCCGCTGGACCTCCAAAAAGGACTGGACCATGCACCCCAAGGGCTACGGCGTTCCCCTGACAGAGGAGGACCGGGCGCGGCTGGAGGTCCTCAACGAGCTCCGCCGCAGAGTGACCGCCCCTCTGGAGCGGCTGCGGCGGAATCAGGACCGGACGGGAAGGGGTCAGGCGATATCCCTTTACAGCTATTTAGAGGAGATTGCCCTGCCCCAGCGCCTGCTGGAGCGGGCCCAGCGGCTCCGGGACCGGGGGGAGCTCCAGGGGGCTGCGGAGTATGAACAGCTCTGGGGCCTCCTGTGCGGGGGGCTGGAGCAGTGCGCTCAGCTTTTGGGCGAGACCACCATGGAGCTGGAGGAGTTCGCCCAGCTCCTCAAATTGGTCCTCTCCCAGTATGAGGTGGGGGCCATCCCTGTCTCTCTGGACCGGGTGAACGCCGGAGAGGCCGCCCGGCTGGGCAGCCGGAGCATCCGGGCCCTCTTCTTCCTGGGGGCCGACGACGGCTCCATCCCCCAGACTGCCCCGGCCCCGGGCCTCCTCACCGATGACGACCGCAGCCTCCTCTCTTCCTTTGGCCTGGAGCTCTCCCCGCCCCTCTCGGACAAGCTGAACCGGGAGCTGACCATTCTGTACGAGGCCTGTACCCGGCCCACGGAGCGGCTGACAGTGAGCTGGGCCGCTCAGACCGCCCAGGGGGAGGAGCTCCGTCCCTCTCTGCTGGTGACCCGCCTGCGGCTCCTCTTCCCCCAAAACCCGCCCCTGCGGGAGCAGACCCTGGGAGGGGAGTTCCGGCTCTCCGCGCCGGGCCCTGCCCTGGAGCAGGCGGGCCGGCTTCCCCTCGTCCGGGCCGTCCTGGTGCGGCTCCCGGACTGGGCCCCCCAGGTGAAGCGGCTGGAGCGGTGCGCCCAATGGGAGCGGGGCCGCCTGTCCCGGGCGGGGGCGGCCGCCCTCTACGGCCGCCGGGTGTCCATGTCGGCCTCCCGGATGGACAAGTACAAGTCCTGCCACTTCGCCTACTTCATGCAGTTTGGCCTCAAGGCGAAGGCCAGGCGGGCCGCCGGCTTCCAGGCCCCGGAGTACGGCACCTTCGTCCACTATGTCCTGGAGCACATCCTCCGGGACACGAGCTGGCGGGTGGAGGACGGGCAGGGGGGCTGGACCTGGGACCCGAAGAAGGTCAAGGCCCGCATCCGGGCCATCATGGACCGCTACATCTCCCAGGAGCTGGGGGGATTGGAGAACAAGACGCCCCGCTTCCTCTACCTCTTTCACCGCCTCCTGCGCCCGGTGGCCCAGGTGGTGGAGAATGTGCTGGAGGAGCTCTCTGTCTCCAGCTTCCAGCCCATCGCTCTGGAGTTGGGCTTTGGAACGGGGAAGGACCTGCCGCCGGTGGAGCTGACCGTGGACGGGGTGACGGTGAGCCTCTCCGGCTTTGTGGACCGGCTGGACGGCTGGGTGCACAACGGGCGGCTCTACCTCCGGGTCACAGACTACAAAACCGGGCGGAAGTCCTTTGACCTGACAGAAATTTGGAACGGCCTGGGCCTTCAGATGCTCCTCTATCTCTTCGCTTTAGAGGAGAAGGGAGAAATACTTTACAACTATACCGTGACGCCGGCCGGCGTCCTCTACCTTCCCGCCCGGGCGGCGGTGGTCCAGGGGAGCCGGAGCATGGACGAGGAGGAGCGGAAAAAGCGGCTGGACGCCGAGCTGCGGCGGCACGGCCTGCTGCTGGACGACCCGGAGGTCCTGGAGGCCATGGAGCACCCGGAGGCGGGCGGCCCCCGCTTCCTGCCGGTGCGGGTCTCCGCCCGGACCGGGGCCATCACCGGGGAGGCCCTGGTCTCAGCCGAGCGCCTGGGCAAGCTGAAGCGGCACACCCAGAATATCCTCCGGGAGATCGGCCGGGAGCTGGCCGCCGGGGTCATCGACGCCGACCCCTTCTGGCGGAGCCCGGAGAAAAACGCCTGCCGCTACTGTGACTACGCCGCCGCCTGCCATTTTGAGGAGGGCCGGGGCTCCGACCGGCGGCGGTATCTGCCCAACCTCACCGGGGAGGCGTTTTGGGCGTCCGTGGAGGGGGAGGAGGACCCGGCCTGACCCCACTGGGGGAGAATCCATGAATGGGAGGCGCTTTCCATGCCGTTTCCTTTGACAGACGAACAGCGAACTGCGGTCTCCGACCGGGGCGGCGGGCTCCTGGTCTCCGCGGCGGCGGGGTCCGGCAAGACCCGGGTGCTGGTGGAGCGCCTTCTGGACCGGGTGGAGGAGGAGGGGCTGGACATCGACCGTTTTCTGGTCATCACCTACACCAAGGCCGCCGCCGCCGAGCTCCGGGGCCGGGTGGCGGAGGAGCTGGCGGTCCGCCTCTCCCAGCGGCCGTCCGACCGCCGGCTGCGGCGGCAGACCGCCCTGGTCTACAAGACGCAGATCTCCACCATCCACGCATTCTGCGCCCAGCTTCTGCGGGAGTACGGACATTTGCTGGACCTGGAGGCGGACTTCCGCCTCTGTGACGAGAGTGAGGCCAGGGTCCTGAAGCTCCAGGCCATGGACCAGGTGCTGGAGGGACGGTATGAAGGGGTGGAGTCGGAGAGCGACTTTGCCCAGCTCCTGGACACCATGTCCGCCGGCCGGGATGACAGCCGGCTGGTGGAGATCGCCCTGGACATCCACAGCCGGGTCCAGAGCCACCCGGACCCCGGGGCCTGGCTGGCGCGGCAGGAGCGGGCCTTTGCCCTGGAGGGGGTTTCCGACGCCGGAGCGACCCCCTGGGGGGCCGTTCTGCTGGAGGGCGTCCGCAAGCAGGCGGCCTACTGGCAGAGCCGCATGGCCCATGCCCTGGAGCTGTGCGCCGGGGACGAGGCCCTCTCCCGGGGCTACGCCCCCAGCCTCTCGGATACTCTGGAGAGCCTGTCCCGGCTCCTGGAGGCGCTGGACCGGGGCTGGGACGCGGCGGCGGACCAGGCGGCGATCTCCTTTCCCCGGCTGGGGTCGGTGCGGAACTGTGAGGACCCGGAGGCCCAGGCTCAGGTCAAGGCCCTGCGGGAGAAGTGCAAAAAACGCATGGCCAGGGTGGAGGAGCTCCTGTCCGACCCCAGTGAGCGCCTGCTGGAGGATATGCGCTCGGTCTTCCCGGCAGTCCGGGGGCTCTTCGCCCTGATCCGGGACTTCGACCAAGCCTACGCCGGCTTGAAGCGGCAGAGGGGCTGCCTGGACTTCTCCGACCTGGAGCATATGGCCGTGGGATTGCTGCGGGACGGCGAGGGGGCGCCCACCGAGCTGGCGGAGATGGTGTCGGCCCGGTTTGCCGAGGTGATGGTGGACGAGTATCAGGACACCAACGAGGTCCAGAACGCCATCTTCCAGGCCGTGTCCCAGCAGGGGCGCAAGCTCTTCATGGTGGGGGATGTGAAGCAGTCCATCTACCGCTTCCGGTTGGCCGACCCGACCATTTTTCTGGAAAAATACCGCACCTTCCGGCCCGCCGGCCGGGCGGCGGAGGGGGAGCCCCGGCGGGTGCTGCTCACCCGGAACTTCCGCTCCCGGCCCCAGGTGCTGGAGGGGGTCAACTACCTCTTTCGGAGCCTGATGTCCCGGGAATTCGGGGAGATGGACTATGGAGCCGACGAGGCCCTCTACCCCGGCGCCTCCTTCCCGGAGGGGGAGGATTACGCCGTGGAGCTGGACGTCCTGGACCTCTCCCAGGACGGCGACGGCGAGGAGGCGGAGGAAAAGGCCCCCCGGGATCTGCTGGAGGCCCGGTTTGCCGCCCGGCGGGTCCGGGCGCTGCTGGACGGCGGCTTCCAGGTCACCGACCGGGACGGGGGCCTGCGGCGGGTGGGCCCCGGGGATATCGTGATCCTCCTCCGCTCCCCCAGCACGGTGCTCCACCACTACGCCAGAGCCCTGGGGGAGCTGGATATCCCCTGGGAGGCCGAGGGCAGCGGGGACTTTCTGGGCGCCACTGAGGTCTCGGTGGCCCTCTCCTGCCTCCAGATCATCGACAACCCCCGGCAGGACGTGCCCCTGATTGCCGTCCTCCGGTCTCCTCTGTGGGGATTCTCCGCCGACCGGCTGGCCCAGCTGCGGGCCGGGGCCCCGGACGCGGAGCTCTATGACGCCCTGCGCCAGGACCAGGGGGCGGATGCCGCCGCCTTCCTGGCGGAGCTGGACCTGCTGCGGGACCGGGCCCGGGACATGAGCTGCCACCAGCTCCTGTGGGACCTTTACGACCGGAGCAATTTTTTGGGAATCTTCGGTGCGCTGGGGGACGGGGAGACACGGCGGGAGAACCTGCTGGCCCTGGCCGAGTGTGCCCGGCAGTTTGAGGCGGCGGGGCACAAGGGGCTCTTCGGCTTTCTCTCCTATCTGGGCCGGGTGCGGGAGACCGGAGGCCGCCTGTCCTCCGTTCAGCCGGCGGGGGAGGGGGGTGGCGTCCGCATCCTGAGCATTCACAAGTCCAAGGGGCTGGAGTTCCCGGTGGTTCTGCTCTGCGGCCTGGCCCGGCGGCTCAACCGGGAGGACATGCAGCGGCCCATGCTCTTCCACCCCCGGCTTGGGGTGGGCCCCAAGGGGCTGGACATGGAGCGAATGGTGGAGTTTCCCACCCTGGCCCGGCGGGCTGTGGCAGGGGAGCTGGAGCGGGAGATGATGGCTGAGGAGCTGCGGCTCCTCTATGTGGCCATGACCCGGGCCCGGGAAAAGCTGGTGCTGGTGTGTGCGCTGTCCTCTGGGGCCAGGGAGCTCCAGCGCCTGGCGGGGGATGCCGGCTGTCCGGTGGAGCCACAGGTCCTGCTGGCCACCCAGTCGGCGGCGCAGTGGGTGCTGCTTGCGGCCATGGCCCGGCCGGACGCCGGCGTTCTCCGCCGGGCGGCGGACGCCTATGTGGAGATTACGGCAGAGGACTGCGGCCCTACCTGGGACATCCGCTGGGTCCCCGGCGGGGACCTGAGGGAGGCCCCCCGCAGGCCGGAGGCGGTGTCCGGCGAAGCGCCGGAGGCCAGCCCGGATCCGGCGGCCTGGGGGGGGTCCCCGCGTTACGCCCATCTGGCGGCCAGGCTGTTCTGGCGCTACGCCCATCTGGGGGATGTGGAAATTCCCTCCAAGCTGACCGCTACGCAGCTCAAGGGGCGGGAGCTGGACCGGGAGGCGGCGGAGGCCGCCCCGGCGCCCCCCAGGCCCCTGCGGTTTGAGCGGCCCCGGTTCGCCGCCGCGGCCCTGGGCCTCACCCCCGCCCAGAGGGGCACCGCCCTCCATCTGGTGATGCAGTTTCTGGACTTCGACCGGGCGGAGACCCGGGAGGGGGCGGCGGCTGAGATCCGCCGGCTGGTGGAGCGGCAGCTCATCACCCCGGAGCAGGGGGAGGCCGCCGACCCGGCGCGGGTCGCCGCCTTCTTTGCCGCTCCTCTGGGACAGGAGCTGCTGCGCTCCGGCTCGGTCCACAGGGAGTTCAAGTTCTCCATTCTGGTCCCCGCCGGGGACTACTACCCCCAGGCCGGGGCGGGGGAGGAGGTCCTCCTTCAGGGCGTGGTGGACTGCTGGTTCGAGACCCTGGAGGGCATCACGGTGCTGGACTTTAAGACCGACTGGGTGACGGACCGGACCCTCCGGGCCCGGGCGGAGGAATACCGCCCCCAGCTTACGGCCTACAGCCGGGCCCTGGAGGAGATCACCGGGAAACGGGTCCGCCGGAGGGTGCTGTGGTTCTTCTCCCTGGATCGACCGGTGGAATTATGAAAAACTAAGGAAAAAAGACTTGCATTCCGGAAAAGGATGTGCTATTATACTAGTTGCATTTATGCGCATATCCCCCAGGAGAAAGAGGTGAACCAGCAATGAAGGAAGGCATTCATCCCAATTATCAGCAGACCACCATCAAGTGCGCCTGCGGCAATGTGATCGAGACCGGCTCGACCAAGAAGGACATCCGCGTGGAAGTATGCTCCAAGTGTCACCCCTTTTTCACCGGCAAGCAAAAGATGGTGGATACGGGCGGACGCGTGAGCCGCTTCAACAAGAAGTTCGGTTTGGACAAGAAGTAAGATTGGGATTTTTTCGGGCCCGCGCTGGTTTTGGCGCGGGTCCTTTGCATATACTGCGTCTGAGCCATTTGCACAACGACAGGAGGATTCCGCCATGCTGAAGCAATGGAAAACAAAAGACCTGGACAAGAATGTGTTCTCCCTGATCGGGGACCAATGGATGCTCCTCACCGCCGGGACGCCGGAGCGGTGCAACACCATGACCGCCAGCTGGGGCGGACTGGGGGTGCTGTGGGGGGCCAATGTGGCTGCCTGTTATATCCGCCCCCAGCGCTACACCTACGAGTTTGTGGAGAGAAGCGGGTTCTTTACCCTGTCCTTTTTCGGGGAGGAATACCGCAAGGCCCTGACCCTATGCGGCTCCAAAAGCGGCCGGGACATCGACAAGATAAAGGAATGCGGCTTGACGGTGTCCGCCAGCGCGGGGAACGCCCCCTATTTCCAGGAGGCGGAGCTGGTGCTGGTGTGCCGGAAGCTCTACTGGCAGGATATCGACCCCGCCCACTTCCTGGACCCGGACCTGGACGGCAGGTGGTACCCGGAAAAGGACTACCACCGCATGTATATCGGGGAGATTGTGGAGACCCTTCAGAACCAATAGGAGAGAGGAGCGGGGGAACGCTCCCGGGGAGAAGCTATGACAGAACGATTTACCGAAGAAAACATCAACCGGGCGGTCCTGGTGGGCCTAAACGCCGGGGTCCTGCGCCGGGAGGAGAACGCCGACGAGGCATCCCTGGAGGAGCTTGCTGCCCTTTTGGAGACTGCGGGCGGCGTCTGTGTGGGGACGGTCCTCCAGAACAAGGACGCCCCGGACCCCAGGACCTTTATCGGAGAGGGCAAGGTGGCGGAGGTCAAGGAGCTGGTCCAGGCCCTGGGAGCCGATATGGTACTCTTTGACAACCCTCTCTCGCCCTCCCAGCAGCGGGTCCTGGCTGACGAGCTTGGGGTGGCGGTGCTGGACCGCTCCGCCCTGATCCTGGACATCTTCGCCCAGAGGGCCCGGACCAAGGAGGGCCGCCTCCAGGTGGAGCTGGCCCAGTACAAGTACCTGCTGCCCCGGCTCACCGGCATGTGGGGCCATCTGGTGCGTCAGACCGCCTCCGGAGGCAAGTCGCCCATCGGCACCCGGGGTCCCGGTGAAACCCAGCTGGAGACTGACCGGCGGCACATCCGACGCAAAATCGCCAAGCTGGAGGAAGATTTGAAGGAGGTCCGCCGGGTTCGGGCGGTCCAGCGGGAGCGGCGGGTCAAGAACGAGGTTCCGGTGGCGGCCATTGTGGGCTACACCAACGCGGGGAAATCCACCCTGCTCAACGCCCTCACCGGGGCGGGCATTCCGGCCAACAACCGCCTCTTTGACACCCTGGACACCACCACCCGAACCCTGGAGCTCTCCGACACCTGCACCGCTCTGCTCTCCGACACGGTGGGCTTCATCTCCAAACTGCCCCACCATCTGGTGGAGGCCTTCAAGGCCACCCTGGAGGAGCTTGCTTTCGCCGATCTGCTCCTCCATGTTATTGACGCCTCCAACCCGGAGTGGCGGGAGCAGGCCGCTGTGGTGGAGGCCCTGATCCAGGAGCTGGGGGCGGCCGAGACCCCCCGCATCGACGTCTTTAACAAGTGCGACCTCTGCGCCGGGGAAATTTTGCCCCACGGCGAGGATATCGCGGCCATCTCCGCCCAGACCGGGGAGGGGCTGGAGGAGCTGAGGTCCAAAATGGCCGCCCGGCTGGACAGCGGCGCCCGGAAGGTGACGCTGTGCCTGCCCTACGACCAGGGCGGGCTGCTGGACACCCTCTACCGGGAGGCCAAGGTGGAGGCCGTGGACTACGGAGAGGCCATCCAGGTGACGGCGGTCTGCCCCCCCAAGCTCCTGGGGCAGATGCAGGCCTACCTCCAGGAGGCGTGAGACAAGTTCACAAGAAAGAACGGATCCGGACCATCCCCAGGGAATGGTCCGGATCCACTTTTCCTCAGGGGCTCAGAGGAGGGCAAGGCGTACGCCAGGAGCCTGGTGTGGACGCTCCTCCTGGGGCAGTTCCTGGGGGCAGTCCTGGCAGTGGTTGGGACCTGGCCGTCCTGCTGGGGGAGATATTCTTTTTGGAGGAAGCGCATACGGCGGAGTAGGGGAGAGAAGGCCCCCTCCGGCGTCCGTATCCCACAGACTGCCGGAGGGGGCCTTTTTCACGCACCTGCCGGTGGGAGGGCTTATCCTGAGACGGGCCCCCCGGTTTGACCTTTTTTGTGTGGGCAGGCTCGTATAATAGGGAGCATCCCATCCCACGGAGCGCGGCCCGTCCGCCCGGTCCCAGGGGAGAGAAGGGGGGCGGCGGACGTGACCGTTATCTACATAGATTCCCTGTTTCTGCTCAATCTCATCGTGGACTATCTCCTGCTCCTGGCCGCCGCCAAGCTGGCGGGGGAGCCCCTGCGCCGGCTCCGGCTGGGCCTGGGGGCGGTCCTGGGGGCCCTGTACGCGGCGGCGGTCTGCCTGCCTGGGCTGGGCTTTCTGGCGCATCCCCTCTGTAAGCTGGGGGCGGCGGTGTTCATGGTCCTGTTGGGCTTCGGCGGAAGCCGCCGGCTGCTCCGGGTCCTGCTGGTCTTCTTCGGAATCTCCTGTGCCTTCGGCGGGGGCATCTTCGCCATCGGCCTGCTGGGGGGGCGGGGCCTCTCCCTGAAAAACGGCATTTTGTACTCGGCTATGGACCTGCGGATTCTGCTGCTGTCAGCCGCCCTGTGCTATGTGGGCTTTACCCTGCTCTTTCACAGAGTGGCCCGGCACACTGCCCGGGAGCTGACTCCGGCGGTGCTCACTCTGGGGGAGAAGCGGGTGGCCCTCACTGCCCTGGTGGATACAGGGAACACCCTCACCGACCCGGCCACCGGCCGGCCTGTGATGGTGGCGGAGGGGGAAAAGCTCTCCCCGCTGCTGCCCGAGCCACTGGGGCCGGAGGCCCTGCGGGACCCGGTGGGCTCCCTGGAGCGGCTCTCCCAGGCCGGGGAGGGGCGGCGGTTCCGGCTGCTGCCCTATCAGGCGGTGGGGGTGGAGTGCGGCCTGCTGCTGGCCCTGCGGCTGGACCGGGCTCAGGTGGGGGCGGAGGACTACGGCGGGATTCTGGTGGCCCTCTCGCCCACCCGGCTGTCAGACGGGGGCGGCTACAGCGCCCTGGTGGGGGTGATGGAATGAGCCCCGGAATCCAGAGGAAAGGGACGGTTCAGGGAATGAATGGATGGAAATTGCGGCTGTATGTCCTGCTACAGCAGGGCCTGGCCCGGCTGGGGCTGAAGCTGCCGGGAAAGATCATGTACATCGGGGGCAGCGACACCCTGCCCGCTCCCCTGGCCCGGGAGGAGGAGGCCGCCCTCATCACCCGGCTGGAGCAGGGGGAGGAGGCGGCCAAATCCCAGCTCATCGAACACAACCTGCGCCTGGTGGTCTATATCGCCCGGCGGTTTGAGAACACCGGGGTCAACATCGAGGATCTGATCTCCATCGGCACCATTGGACTTATCAAGTCGGTGAGCACCTACAAGCCCGCCAAGAACATCAAGCTGGCCACCTACGCCTCCCGGTGCATTGAAAACGAGATTCTGATGCACCTGCGAAAAATCGCCAACCAGAAGACGGAGGTCTCCTTTGACGAGCCCCTGAACACCGACTGGGACGGCAACGAGCTTCTGCTCTCCGACATCCTGGGCACCGACAACGACCTGGTGATGAAGCCCATCGAGGACGATGTGGACCGCCAGCTCCTCCTCAGCGCCCTGGAGAAGCTCTCAGAGCGGGAGCGGCGCATCATCACTCTGCGCTTCGGCCTGGACGGCCGGCCGGAGAAGACACAGAAGGAGGTGGCCGACCTGCTGGGCATCTCCCAGTCCTACATCTCCCGGCTGGAAAAGCGCATCATCTCCCGGCTGAAAAAGGAGATTCTGCGGATGCTGTAGGGCTCAAAGCAGCTCCAGCGCCCGCCGGACCCGCTGGGGAAGCTTGCCGGACGGCGTTCCGCCGCAAAGCGTTTGTCATCCTTGATCCTGTGTCCTTCAAAGTCCATCGAAAACCGTCCCACGATAAAAAATATAGGCCGCCCCCAGCAGGTATGCTCTCTTTCACCGGGGAAATACTGATAGAAAGGAAGCAGCGGGGAGGTCAGGAAGTTGCAGGGCAAGGTCGAGATTTGCGGCGTCAACACCGCCAAGCTGAAGGTGCTGAAGAATGAGGAGACCATCGAGCTGTTGAAGCGGACCAAGCAGGGAGACATGGAGGCCCGGGAAGAGCTGATCGCAGGCAACCTGCGCCTGGTGCTGTCGGTCATCCAGCGGTTTGCCAACCGGGGGGAGAATCTGGACGACCTCTTCCAGGTGGGGTGCATCGGCCTTATCAAGGCCATCGACAACTTCAATGTGGACCTGGACGTGCGCTTTTCCACCTACGGCGTACCCATGATTATCGGAGAGATCCGGCGCTATCTCCGGGACAACAGCGCCCTGCGGGTCTCCCGGTCCATGCGGGACACCGCCTACAAGGTGCTTCAGGCCAAGGAAAAGTTTATGGCCGAGCACCAGCGGGAGCCCAGTGTGGAGGAGATCGCCAAACTGCTGGACGTCAAGCGGGAGGACGTGGTCTTCGCCCTGGACGCCATTGTGGACCCGGTGAGCCTCTATGAGCCGGTGTACGACCACGGCGGGGACACCATCTGCGTTATGGACCAGGTGAAGGACGCCAAGAACACCGACGAGAGCTGGCTGGAGCAGATTGCCCTCAAGGAGGCCATCGCCCGCCTGTCAGAGCGGGAGCGGCACATTCTGAATCTGCGCTTTTTCGAGGGCAAGACCCAGATGGAGGTCTCCGCCGAGGTGGGCATCTCCCAGGCCCAGGTCTCTCGGCTGGAGAAAAACGCCATCAGCCAGATCAAAAAGAGCATGTGACCCGGCCGCCCTAGGGCGGCCGTACATATCGGTGGGCCTCATAGGACAAGCAGAGGGATACATATAAATACGATGATGCAGAAAGGCGCACGGTTTGTAAAGAGTATGGAGAACGGAGCGCTTGCCCCGCTGTCCTAGGGCTTGTTTGAAAATTGGCGATGTGTCCGGCAGCGAGGGATTTTGGGCGGCTGGCAAGCAATTTTTTCGCAGGAATCCTGGCGGATTTCAAGGAAAAATTGCGCCGTCCAGGGGACAAAAGACCCGCCGGTTGGGCATGTTGACATGTTTCAAACAAGACCTAGTACTCCACCAAGCCAGAAACTTGCATTTGCCTTTCGGCGGAATTTCCGTATCCCTTCGTTATCGTCCTTGGTGGCGTCAGCCCACCAGCGTCCTCTGCCTTGTTCTGCAAAAATTCCGCTCGAAATCCAATCTGTAATTTCTAACTTGGTGAAGTACTAGACCGATGGGATCTTGGGTATCTCGAAGCCTGCTGATACCTGAAGGTAGAAACGTTTCATCTTAATCATGATGCAAGGAGGATGCGAGGATGGAAAGCCGTGTCACAGAGCTGCGGGACAAGGAGATCATCAACATCAGCGACGGCTGCCGGTTTGGATATGTGGGGGATGTGGAGGTGGACCTGGAGACAGGGCAGGTTAAGGCCCTGGTGGTGCCGGGACGACTGCGGCTCTTCGGACTTTTGGGCAGGGAAGAGGACAAGGTATTTCCCTGGGAATCGGTGCGCCGGTTTGGAGAGGACATCATCCTGGTGGAGGCTGCGGAGGCCCAGCGGCGGGGCCTGCGGGCCGGGGCCCGGTAGAGAAGGGCGTCCGCCAGGGGGTCTGGGAGGAAAATCCCGAAAAACAGGAAAAAAGTGTTGCAAACCAGGGCGAGCTGTGCTAAAATACTCTAGCTGTGCAAAAAGCGCAGTATTACACACACCATCGGGACGGAGGGCCCGGTGCTCCTCGGGAAGAGGGGTGGGTCGGCTCCGAATGAACGGGGTGGAGGTAATAACAATTAAAGGAGGAATTTCCCATGGCAGTCGTATCTATGAAGCAGCTCCTGGAGGCGGGCGTCCACTTCGGTCACCAGACCCGGCGGTGGAACCCCAAGATGGCCACCTATATCTACACCGAGCGCAACGGCATCTATATCATCGACCTCCAGAAGACCGTGAAGAAGCTGGAGGACGCCTACAACTTTGTCCGCGACCTGGCCCAGAGCGGTCAGACACTGCTCTTTGTGGGCACCAAGAAGCAGGCCCAGGAGGCCATCAAGGAAGAGGCTGCCCGCTGCGGCGGCTACTACGTCAACGCCCGCTGGCTGGGCGGGATGCTCACCAACTTCAAAACCATGCGGGGCCGGGTGGACCGTCTCAACCAGCTCAAGAAGATGCAGGAGGACGGCACCTTCGACATGCTCCCCAAGAAGGAAGTCATCAAGCACCTGGGCGAGATTGCCAAGCTTGAGAAGTACCTGGGCGGCGTCACCGAGATGAAGAAGCTCCCCGGAGCCCTCTTCGTGGTGGACCCCCGGAAGGAGCGCAACGCCATCAACGAGGCCCGGAAGCTCCACATCCCCATCGTGGCCATCGTGGACACCAACTGCGACCCCGATGAGATCGACTATGTGATCCCTGGCAACGACGACGCCATCCGCGCCATCCGTCTCATCTCCTCCATCATGGCCAACGCCATCCAGGAGGGCAGACAGGGCGAGGACAACGTGGACGAGGAGGCCGCCAAGGCCGGTGAGACCGCAGAGGCCTGATTCCGCTCTTTGAGGGCATCTTGCGCCCGCCGGCGCACGGCGGGCGCTTTTTCACGATACAAGATCAATCAACATTCATGGAGGTAAGATACGATGGCTTTCACCGCAAAAGATGTGCAGGCCCTGCGCGAGATGACCGGCGTGGGCATGATGGACTGCAAGAAGGCGCTCACTGAGGCCGACGGCGACATGGACAAGGCCGTGGAGATCCTGCGGGAAAAGGGGCTGGCCGCCTCTCAGAAGAAGGCCGGTCGCATTGCTGCCGAGGGCATGGCTTATGCCGCCGTCATCGACGGCGTGGGCGTGGTGGTCGAGGTCAACGCCGAGACCGACTTTGTGGGCAAGAACGAGAAGTTTGTGGACTTTGTCAAGGGCGTGGCCGCCGTGGTGGCGAAGGAGAAGCCCGCGAATCTGGACGCCCTGATGGCCGTCTCTTTCGGCAACGGCCGCACCGTCCAGGAGGAGCAGCAGGAGATGGTCCTGGTTATCGGCGAGAACATCAAGGTTCGCCGTTTCGCATTCTTCACCGAGGGCGTCTCCGTCCCCTACGTCCACGCCGGCGGCAAGATCGGTGTGCTGGTGAACCTGGAGACCAACCTCACCCCTGAGCAGGTCAATGAGGTAGGTAAGGATGTGGCCATGCAGATCGCGGCCCTAAATCCCCGCTTCTGGGACAAGTCCCAGGTCACCGAGGACGTGCTGGCCGAAGAGAAGAAGATCATGATGGTCCAGATGGAGAACGACCCCAAGATGGCCTCCAAGCCCGAGCAGGTCCGGGAGAAGATCGTCATGGGCAAGCTCAACAAGTTCTACGCTGAGAACTGCCTGCTCCAGCAGGAGTTCGTGAAGGACAACAGCATGAGCGTGGAGCAGTATATCGCCTCCGCCGCCAAATCCCTGGGCGGAACCATCACCTTCAAGGACGCCGTCCGCTTCGAGAAGGGCGAGGGCATCGAGAAGAAGCAGGAGAACTTTGCCGAGGAGATCGCCAAGCAGCTGGCGAAGTAACGTCCCTCTCCGCCCCTCATAAAATAGGCACAATGTCCAGGAAACATGACATGCAAGAGTCCAAGGTAATTCGGTTGCCTTGGGCTCTTTTTTCCTTTTATGGGCAGGTGTTTTCTCCAGTATAACCGATACTCCAGGATTCGACAAGGTTTTCCCGGCAAATAGCCGGAACCGGCGATATGGCGGCAGGATGTCAGGCGTTCCATAGGTACCAGGGAAAAAAGAGGCCGGGGATCTGGTCAGAGATCCCCGGCTGGTTGTTTGAATTGTGGCTTCGGATAGGCTCCCATGGCAGAGATATGCACCCAGGCGCCCTCTTCATGGGCAGTTCTTGCGCTCCGCTGCGAAGGCTGGATGGCGTTCAGCCTGCCAAGTATTTTTTTACCAGCTCCTGAAGGAGCTCGTCCCGGTCCAGCTTCCGAATCAGGGAGCGGGCGTTGTTATAGTTGGTGATATAGGTGGGGTCTTCCGAGAGGATGTAGCCGACAATCTGATTGATGGGGTTGTAGCCCTTCTCCTGAAGGGAATTGTAAACGGAGGTCAGAATGGCCTTGATCTCCTCGCCCCGGTCCTCGTTGAGGTTAAACTTGCGTGTAAAATCAATCTCCATGTCGGAAACACCTCCCGATTACATGATGGGAACATGGCTGGACTCCCCTTGTGGGCATGTTCCTATTGTACTCGAAATGTCCCCGAGTGTAAAGGGGGAGCGGCACAAATTTTATGAAGATTTCAAGCGCTCAGCGCAGGACGGCGCCCAGCTCTTGCTCCAGCAGGGAGAGAATGGAAGCCACGTCGGCGTCGGCCTCCTCGCTGGTGAGACTGCGGTCGTCGGCCCGGAGCACCAGATTGAAGGCCACCGACTTTTTCCCCTCGGGAATGCCCTTGCCCCGGTAGATGTCGAAGAGGGTGACCTCCTTCAGCAGGCCCTGGGCCCCCCGGCGGATGCCCTCCTTCAGGGCGCCCACGGTGACGGCCTCGTCGCAGACCACGGCGATGTCCCGGGTGACGGCGGGGAACTTGGGCAGAGGCACATACTCCGGGTCGGGCCCCTTGGCCAGGGCCAGTTCGTCAAAGCTGAGCTCGGCGCAGTAGAGCTCGGCGTCCACGCCGTAGTTCCGGGCCACCAGGGGATGGATCTGGCCAAACATGCCGATGCAGTTGCTGCCGCTCCAGACGGTGGCGCAGCGGCCGGGGTGGTAGGAGGCGTCGGAGGGAGCCCCGGCGGGTCCCTCAAAGCGGACGTCTTTGGCCCGAATGTCCCGCAGAATGGCCTCCACTGCCCCCTTCATGGTGAAGAAGTCCATATCCTCCCCGTAGGCCCCCAGGGTGAGGACCTTGGCCTCATTGGCCAGGCCATCCTCGCCGCCGGGCAGGTAGATGCGGCCCAGCTCGTAGAGGCGGACGGTCTTGTTGCGGTAGTTGTAGTTCCGGGCCAGAATCTCCAGCATGGAGGGGAGGGTAGTGGTCCGCATGATAGAGGTGTCCTCCCCCAGGGGGTTGAGAATCTGGAAGCTCTTCCGGGCGTGGTAGCCCGCCGGCCAGAGGATCTTGTCGTAGCAGGTAGGGGAGATAAAGGAGTAGGTGATGATCTCGTCATAGCCGCAGGCCCGGCATACGGCCCCCAGGGAGCGCTCCAGCTCCTGAGCGGGGGAGTAGCCTCCCTGGGTGGTCTGGCCCCGCATGAGGGTGGCGGGAATGTTGTTGTATCCGTAGAACCGGGCCACCTCTTCGGCCAGGTCGGCCATGCGGAGCACATCGCCCCGCCAGGAGGGGACGGTGACCTGGTCCCCCTCCACGCCGAAGTCCAGGGAGCGGAGGATGCGCACCATTTCCGCCTCTGGAATCCCGGTGCCCAGGAGGGTGTTGATCTTCTCCGGCTCAAGCTTGAGGACGGTGGGCTGGGGGACATAGTTGAGGATGTCGATGACCCCGTCCACCACCTCGCCGGCCCCCAGAAGCTCCACCAGCTCGCAGGCCCGGTTGACGGCGGGGAGGGTGTTCAGGGGATCCAGACCCTTTTCATACTTGGCGCTGGCCTCGGTCCGCATCCCCAGGGCCAGGGCGGTCTTGCGAATGGTGGTGCCGTCAAAGTTGGCCGACTCGAAGACCACATCCACGGTGTCGGAAACGATCTCGCTGTTTAGGCCGCCCATGATGCCGGCCAGACCCACCGCCCGGTGCTCGTCGGCGATGACCAGCATGTTGGCGGTGAGCTTGCGGACATTGCCGTCCAGAGTGGTGAGCTCCTCGCCCTCCTCCGCCCGGCGGACAATGATGTGACCGCCCTTCACATAGCGGTAGTCAAAGGCGTGCATGGGCTGGCCATACTCCAGCATCACATAGTTGGTGATGTCCACGATGTTGTTGATGGGCCGCACCCCCATGGCCCGCAGCCGCTCCCGCATCCACTTGGGGGAGGGGGCGATCTTCACGTTGCGGACCATCCGGGCGGTGTACCGGGGACACAGGTCGGCGGCGGGGGTCTCCACATCCAGCAGGTCGGTGAGGACGCCGGGACCGCCGCCCTTGACCTCCGGGGTGTGGAGATTCAGGGGCTGGCCAAAGGTGGCGGAGGCCTCCCGGGCCAGACCGATAACCGAGAGGCAGTCGGGGCGGTTGGGGGTGATCTCGAACTCCACCACATGGTCGTCGGCCCCGATGACCGGCTTGATGTCGTCGCCGGGCTTCACACCCTCCTCCTGGAGAACAAAAATACCGTCGGGAATGCAGTGGGGGAACTCCGCCTGCTGGGCATGGAGGTCCTCCAGCGTGCAGTAACGGTCGGTCTTGGTGTTGTAGGCCACCAGGTCCCCCACATGGAGGTTGGAACAGGGGGTATCGGGGCAGACGGTGCCATCCGGGCCGATATCCGCGCAGGTGTGGAAGGCGCCGTCGCCCAGAGGCATGACCTCCAGCATTTTCGCACACACCACCGGACCGGAGACCTTGTCCCCGGCCTGGATGCCGGCGGGAATGGAGGGCTTTTCCGGGTCCAGGGGCTTGTAGTCGTTCAAGAGGGCGGCGGGGGTGATGACGGCGTAGGGGAAGTCCCGCTCGTCCAGGTTCAGCTCTTTGAGGGAGCAGAGCATTCCGTTGGAGAGTTCCCCCCGGAGCTTGCCCTTTTCGATCTTTTTGCCCCCGGGGAGGGAGGACTTGTGCAGGGCCACAGGGACCAGGTCCCCCGTGTGGATGTTCCAGGCCCCGGTGACGATCTGGACGGGCTCGTCCCGGCCCACATCCAACTGGCAGATCCACATATGGTCGGAATTGGGGTGGCGCTCCATGGAGAGAATCCTTCCCACCACCACGTTGGAAATCTCGGCCCCCAGGTCGTGGGTGAGCTCCACCTTGGAGCCGGAGAGGGTCATGGCCCCGGCAAATGCTTTGTCATTGGCGTCCACAGAGACGAACTCCCGGAGCCACTTTCTGCTTAAATTCATGGTTGTATGACTCCTTTCTCAGAACTGCTCCAGGAAGCGCACATCGTTTTCAAAGATCAGCCGCAGGTCGGCGATCTTGAACCGGCGCATAGC
Organism: uncultured Intestinimonas sp.; assembly: GCF_944387725.1. GTDB lineage: Bacteria > Bacillota > Clostridia > Oscillospirales > Oscillospiraceae > Intestinimonas. Next base: position 21,660 of record NZ_CALXGA010000026.1, read on the forward strand.
GGTGCGCTCCAGGCCGATACCGAAGGCCCAGCCGGACCAGACCTCCGGGTCGATGCCGGACATCTCCAGCACTCGGGGGTGAATCATGCCAGCTCCCAGCAGCTCAATCCAGCCCTCTCCCTTGCAGGTGGGGCAGCCCACGCCGCCGCACTTGTGGCACTGGACATCCATCTCGCAGGAGGGCTCGGTGAAAGGGAAGTGGTGGGGGCGGAAGCGGGTTTTGGTGCCCTTGCCATAGAGACGCTCCACCACGGTGTTCAAAGTGCCCTTTAGATCGGCCATGGTGACCCCCTTGTCGATGACCATGCCCTCCACCTGGTGGAACATGGGGGAGTGGGTGGCGTCCACCTCGTCCTTGCGGTAGACCCGGCCGGGGGCGATGATGCGGATGGGCAGCTCCATGGTCTCCATGGCCCGTACCTGCATGGGGGAGGTCTGGGAGCGGAGCATCACCCGGCTGTCGGTGTCGAAATAGAAGGTATCCGACCAGTCCCGGGAGGGGTGGCCCTCGTCGGCGTTGAGCTTGTCGAAGTTGTACTCGGCCAGCTCGATCTCCGGGCCGTCCAGGACGGTAAAGCCCATGCCGATGAAGATGTCCTTAATCTCATCCAGTGCCAGATACATGGGGTGCTTGTGGCCCAGCTTCACCGGCTTGCCGGGGATGGTGACGTCCACCGCCTCGGCCTTGAGGCGCTCCTCCAGGGCCTGAGCCTCCAGGCGCTTGCCCTGTTCCTCCAGGGCGTGCTCCAGGGCGGCGCGGACCTCATTGGCCAGCTGGCCCATGGCGGGACGCTCCTCCGGGGAGAGCCTGCCCATGCTCTTTAATACGGCGGTGAGCTCCCCCTTTTTGCCCAGGTATTTCACCCGGAGGGCGTCCAGGTCCTGGGCGGACCCGGCTCCGGCGAAGGCCGCCAGGGCCTCCGTGCGGATGTTCGCTAACTGCTCTTTCATAATCAGACTCCTTTGTTGGATGAAAATGAATCGGAAAAGGGGAGAGACCTTGGGCAGCAAAAAAGCCCTCCGCCCCCTGCTTGGGACGAAAGGCAAGCCCTTCCGCGGTACCACCCACGCTTCGCGGTCTCCCGCGCACTCAGGCCGTCGTAACGGGCGGCTGCCGTCCGTGTCTCCACGGCCGCTCCCGGGCGAACCAAGCGCGGCGCATGCAGTCTGGCTTTCAGCCGGCGGCCAGACCTCTCTGAGCGGCGTGGAGGCGCTATTTTCCCGTTCTCAGCGTTTCCGAAATTATAATGCAAAATTCCTCCGTTGTCAATCCCGCGCTCGGACATTTTGCCTTGCCGTCATATGTTTTTTGTGGTAGCATGGGTGAAATTTCCCCCTGCTGCCTGCGGGGGGACGACCTGAGATATAAGGAGTATGGCAGTATGAGACAAGTTTCTTTCGCCCTGCGGACCCTGCTTCCCGCCCTCTCTCTGACACTTTTCTGTGCCTGCGGGGCGGGGGAGGGGAGTGGGGCGTTTACCCCAACGCCCTCTCCGGCCCCCTCCCCTCAGACATCCGGCTATGCCTCTGTGCTTCTGGAGGGAGCGCCCTTCTTCGACATGGACAGCCAGGAGGAGACCACCCTGGCGTCCCTGCTGGAGACATACTCCGCAGGCTGGGCTCAGGTGGAGGTGAGCCAATTCGCTGTGGTGGACCTGGACGGCGGCGGTCCAGAGGTCCTCCTCTGGCTGGCGGCGGGAAGTGATCCGGCCTACGGCTTTGAGGTGCTGCGGGAGACAGAGGCCCAGGTCCTGGGTTACAGCTTTACCTACCGAAATTTCGGGGCGATCAAGACTGACGGGAGCTTTTTCGTCTCCGGCGGGGCCGATGACTACGGGGTGGGCGTCCTCCGTTTCGAGGGGGACACCTGGAGCATTCAGCGCATTGCCTCCTGCGAGCGCACCGTTGGGGAGGAAGGGGAGGAGGTCCTGTCCTACTTTGTGGACGGGGCCTCTGCTGGTGAGGATGCGTACCAGGCGGCCTATGAGGCCCAAAAGGCGAAGGAGGATGTCCTCTGGCGGCCCTTCACCCCGGAGGAGGTGGAGGCTGCCCTGGCGGAAATATGACCAGAGACAGACAGAAAAGTGTAAAAAACTCTTGACAGTTTTTCCGAGCGGGTGTATCTTTAGAGTGTCAAAAGATTTTGACAATATTGTGCCCCATCCGGGCGGGAAAGGACGGAGCGTTATGAACGAAATCTGGAGCACACTGACCCTGGGCCTGGCGCTGCTGATTCTGCTGGCCTTTGTGGTCCTGGACATCGCTTTGCTGGTCTCTCTTGGGCGGCAGGGGGATGAGCGGCGGCGCATGATTGTAGGGCGGGCCAGCACCAACAGCTTTGCGGCTATGGCGGTCTACTTTGTCGTCTGCATCATTGAGGACCTCTACCGGGGGATGGCCCTGGGCCTGCCAGCAGAGAGACATCCTCCCCAAGTCACCCTGGCGGTTATGGCCCTGTGCTACTTTGTCAATCTGCTGTATTTCCGGCGGAAGTATGGTGCCTGACATGGAGAACGTCATCCGGGCCCTGCGGAAGGAGCGGGGCATCTCCCAGGAGGAGCTGGCCAAGCGGTGCGGGGTCACCCGCCAGACTGTCAACGCCATTGAGAACAACAAGTATGACCCCACTCTTGTCCTGGCCTTCCGTCTGGCCCGGGAGCTGGGGACCACTGTAGACCAGCTCTTTCGGCCAGGGGAATAAGCCGTTTTGACCGCCGCGCTGGGTGCGCACTCCCTTTTCAAGGAAAGTAGTGATTTCGAGGGAAATTGAAAATTTCCGTCAAATTATATAAAACTCCCAATTCGATAATGTGTTTCCGGTGTATATTTCATCCAAGCCAGTGAATAATTATTGGAAAATTTTAGCTTGGTACTTGGGTGTTGTTCTGTGGGGTGTGCATCTACCGGCAACACGAAAATGATCACTCTAATTTGAATAGGTTAAAACCCCTCTATCTGCTCTAGTGAACAGGTGGAGGGGTTTGTCAAAATTTTGTTGTTTTCTTACTTCAGAACAGCATCAAAGTTAGTGCAATCCTGTATCTGGTCGTTATTTACAGGGATAGTAAATAGCCACCCTGCCATTGCAGAGTCGCATTCTTCGGGGTTATAAGTGTATTTGACATAGACAGAGAGAGTGCCGTTCTCTTTCGAAACAGAATCTACCCCAAATCGAGGAGTGCAACTACCCGCCTCCACATAGACCAAAAGCAAGGTGTTTTCAATAAAGAAATCCTCCGTATAATCAGCAGTCACTTCCTCAAAAGAGGGTACTTCGTCCCAAGTTCCATCCATAGTAAAGGTGCCTGAAAATGTTGTTTTGAACTCGTTTAGTTCTTCTAATGTGTCGCACTTGTAGACGGGAATATGTCGAGCCGAACTAGGGCTTGTTTGAAAATTGGCGATGTGTCCAGCAGCGAGGGATTTTGGGCCGCTGGCAAGCAATTTTTTCGCAG
>NZ_CALXGA010000027.1 GCF_944387725.1 uncultured Intestinimonas sp.
GTCCCGGGGCGGGATGATGTTCTTCAGCTCCACCCGGTTGACCTTGATGCCCCAGGGGTCGGTGGCCTCGTCCAGGACGGAGCGCATCTGGGTGTTGATGTGGTCCCGGCTGGTGAGAGACTGGTCCAGCTCCAGCTCGCCGATGATGTTCCGCAGGGTGGTGGCCGTCAGGTTCTCGATGGCGCTCATGGGGTGCTCCACCCCGTAGGTGTAGAGCTTGGGGTCGGTGATCTGGAAGTAGATAACCGTGTCGATCTGCATGGTGACGTTGTCCTTGGTGATGACGGGCTGAGGGGCGAAGTCCACCACCTGCTCCTTGAGGGAGACCACCTTGGCCACCTTTTCGATGAAGGGGATCTTGAAGTGAATGCCCACGCCCCACACGGCCTGGAAGGCCCCCAGGCGCTCCACCACATAGGCCTTGGACTGCTGCACCACCTTGATGTTGGCGGCCAGGATCAGGATGACCAGGACAAAGAGCACGATAGGCACCAGCATTCCGCTGATCGTTGCCAGAAGTTCCATTGCTTTGACCTCCTCAAAATACTCTGGTTATGGTTGAGATGGACCGGCACTTCACCAAGTTGGAAGTTGCAGATTGGATTTCAAGCGAAATTTTCGCGGAACAAGACGGAGGACGCCGGTGGGCTGACGCCCACCAAGGACGATAACGAGGTTACGCGGAAATTCCGCCGAAAGACAAATGCTAGTTTCTGGCTTGGTGGAGTACTAGGGCTTGTTTGAAAATTGGCGATGCGTCCGGCAGCGAGGGATTTTGGGCCGCTGGCAAGCAATTTTTTTCGCAGGAATCCTGGCGGATTTCAAGGAAAAATTGCGCCGTCCAGGGGACAAAAGACCCGCCGGTTGGGCATGTTGACATGTTTCAAACAAGCCCTAGAGCCGAAAGTCCTCACCGCCGGGGACAGCGGCGGCCTCCTGGGCCGGAGAGACGATGACCTTGACCCCCTCGATACGCAGGACCCGCACCCGGCTGCCCGCCGGGATGGGGGCCTCCTCCTGGCTCCGGGCCGTCCACACCGCCCCGGAGATGCTGACCTGGCCCTCCCCCTTGAGGTTGTCAATGGTCTGGGTGACCACGGCCTCCTGACCGATGACCCGGTCGGCGTTGGTGGGCTCCTTCCGGTCGTTGATGTACCGCTGAGCCAAGGGGCGCACCAGCAGCAGGGTGACAAAGGACACCGCCAGGAACAGGATCACCTGCACCAGGGTGCCGGCCCCCAGGGAGGCGGCGATCAGGGCCGCCAGGGCCCCCACGGCAAACCAGATGGAGGTGAGCCCCACCGTCACCGCCTCCAGCACGCCGAAGAGCACCATGGCGATGAGCCAAAAGAAGCTCATATTCATCCGTATCCCTCCTTCCTTCTTTGGGATGGCTTCATTGTACCATATCCCAGGGCCTTTGGCCAGTAAAATCCGCGTAACAGCCGGCGGAAAAAGGCGGCCGCCTGTCACACTTGTCCCCGCTCATGCGCGGATCCAGCTATAATATTGGGCAGAACAGCCGGAAAAGGGAATTGCCAAGGGGCCCGGCCTCGGCTATAATGAGAACAGAAAGATGCCATAGAAAACAGCAAGCTGGAACTAGATTGGAGACGGAACATCTTGATGAGACAACTGGAGCTGACAGTCCCCACCCTCTTTGGCCTGGAGGCGCTGGCCGCCGGCGAGCTGCGGCGGATGGGGCTGGAGAACGTACATGCCGACAACGGCCGGGTCTACTGCGCCGCCGCCCCCGGCGACATCCCCCGGCTGAACCTCAACCTGCGCACCGGCGAGCGGGTACTCCTGCTTCTGGGGCGCTTCCCAGCCCGGGACTTTGACGCCCTCTTCGAGGGGGTCCGGGCCCTCCCCTGGGAGGACTTCATCCCCCGGGACGGGGCCTTTCCGGTGAAGGGCCACTGCCTCAGCTCCGTCCTCCACGCCGTCCCCGCCTGTCAGTCCATTGTGAAGAAGGCCGTGGCCGCCCGGCTGGGGGCCAGGTACGGCCTGGAGCGCCTGCCGGAGACCGGGGCCCTCTACCAGGTGCAGTTCTCCCTGTTCAAGGACACCGCCGCCCTGATGCTGGACACCACCGGGCCCGGCCTCTACAAGCGTGGCTACCGGGCGGAGGGGGTAGCTGCCCCCCTCCGGGAGACCCTGGCCGCCGCCATGGTGCTGCTGACCAAGTACCGGGGCCGGGACCCTCTCTGCGATCCCTTCTGCGGCTCGGGCACCATCCCCATCGAGGCCGCCCTCATCGCCAAAAACCGGGCCCCCGGCCTGGACCGCTCCTTCTCCGCCCAGAAATGGAGCTGGCTCCCCGACCGGGCCTGGATGGAGGCCGCCCAGGAGGCCCTGGACCGGGAGTACCAGGGGGACTACGACATCTGGGGCGGGGACATCGACCCCAGGGCCGTGGCCCTGGCCCGGGCCAACGCCGAAAAGGCGGGGGTGGAGGACCTAGTGCGCTTTCACGAGGCCGACGCCCGGACCTTCGCCCGGCGGGCGCCCTACGGGAGAATCGTCACCAATCCCCCCTACGGGGAGCGGATGCTGGAAAAGCGGGAGGCCGAGGCCCTCTACCGGGCCTTCGGGTCCGCCTTCCGGGCCCTTCCGCCGGGGTGGAGCCTGGCCCTCCTCTCCTCCCACTCCGGGTTCAAAGCGGCCTTCGGCGCACCCGCCCAGCGCAGGCGCAAGCTCTACAACGGGATGCTCAAATGCGACCTGTTTCTGTATGAAAAGCGAGGTGGTTCCCATGAAAAGAAGTAGGCGGGTCCTCCCGGCCCTGCTCCTGAGCCTGTCCCTCACCCTCTCCTCCGCCGGGGCCGCCGTCCTCCACGGCTATCGGGAGGGGCTGGCCAAGGCGGAGGAGGATGGCCTGTGGGGCTTCGCCGACGTCTCAGGGGCCATTGTGGTGCCCATCCAGTACCAGTCGGTACTGGACTTCACCCTGGGGACCGCCCTGGTCCAGACCGGGAACAAGCTGGGCCTCATCCGCCAGGACGGGACCTACCTCCTGGACCCGGAGTACGACACCCTGGAGAACCTGGGCTATGGCCTCTACCTGGCCCAGCAGGGGAATTCCTGGGGGGTGGTGAGCATCCTGGCCTTTCCCGGCGAGGACGGAGCCGCCACCCAGGCCTTCTTCCCCATCCAGTATGACACCGTCCGCATCGGGCAGATGGACGGGCTGGAGGTGCTTCTCCTCACCCAGGACGGGGTGGAGACGGTGACGCCCCTGGCCAGCCTCCCCCAGCTCATGGTGGAGCGGGACGTGCCCTCCGCCCGGTTTCCCCTCCTCAAGGGGCGGCTTCCCTCCTTCTCCGATGTGGAGGACCGGGACTGGTTCTCGGTGTGGGTGGACATCGCCTACAACCTCAGCCTGATGGAGGGGGTGGGGGGCGGCCGCTTCGCGCCGGACCAGACCCTCACCGTGGCCGAGGCCCTGAAGCTGGCCGCCTTCCTGGAGAGCCAGGCTACCGGGGACACCTTCCACCTCCAGAGCCTCTCCGGGACCCCCTGGTACCGCACCTGCGTGACCTACTGCGAGGCCAGGGGCATCATCACCCCCGGGGCGTTTCCCGACGTTCAGCGGCCCGTGACCCGGGCTGAGATGGCCGGCATCTTCGCCGCCACCTCCCTGGCCCGAAGCCTGCCGGAGCGCAACAGCCTCAGCCAGGTCCGGGCCAGCCTCCCGGATGTGTCCCCGGAGGACCCCGCCGCCGAGGCCATCTACAGCCTGTATGCCAAGGGCATTCTCAGCGGCACCGACGGGGCGCTGACCTTCGCGCCGGAGGCCCCTCTGACCCGGGCCGAGGCCGCCGCCATCGTCTCCCGCATGGCCCGGGCCGAACAGCGGGTGGACCTGTGGTAGCCCCCGCCGCCCCCCGCCGGGAAGCCCAGAAGGCGGCGCTGCCGGAGGGGTATTGGAAGGGCTGGAGGCAGCTTCGGAAGGCCCGGGGGCTCAGCCAGGAGGCCCTGGCCGGTGCCCTTGGCATCTCCTACAGCGCCTACCGCAGGTATGAGTCCGGGGAGCGGGACATGCCCCTCTCCATCGCCGTCCGGCTGGCCGATCTCTGCCAGGTCAGCCTGGACGAGCTGGTGGGGCGGGGAAGCTGACGCACCGTTCCCGGTGCGGTGTGGGCCCCGGCAGCCCCTCTGGACGCACACAGCGGACATCATCTTAAAAAAGGTGGACGCGCTGCCCCAGCTGAACTGGAAGGGGGTCCCTTACCTGTTCACGGAGGACTGACCCCGCAATACGCGCCGGAGCCCTTCCCCCACAAAGAGGGAGGGCTCCGCTGGCTATGCTCAGAAAATGCAAAGCTGTAAAGAAAAAGCCTGGAAATTCACCTCTTTTTCAAAAACAGCTTTGCATAATTTTAGTCCCAAATTGCAATAACAAGTTGAACACTTCCCGGTAGCAGGGGTTATGAGGCGGCGGTCATGCTGCGAAGACGGCGTCAAGGAACGACTCAAAGAGTTCTTCTGGAGTACGGTAGCCAAGTTTTTTGAGGCCTGCCGTTGAGTTCATCAGCAGCAGAGAGAACATCTTTATCACGATACTTCTCAAGGGACACGCCCTTTGGGAAGTAGGCCCGGAGCAGACCGTTGTGACGCTCGTTTTGGGGCCGCTCCCAGGAGGTGTACGGGTGGGCGAAGAACACTTCAGTGCCCCATTCCTCCACCTTTGCCAAGTCGGCAGACTCGCTGCCGTTGTCCACGGTAATGGTTTTAAAAACCTTGGAGGACCTGTCCCCAAACTCATCACGGAGGATTTGCATCGCCTCCATAACGGCCGGGCTGGTCTTGCTGCGGATGCGGAAAGCAAGGTAGTTCTCCGTCTTTTTCTCCAGCAGGGTGAGGATGACGGCCTCCCGGCCATTCCTCTTGCCAACCACGGTGTCACCTTCCCAATGGCCTTCCTCAACACGGAGGGCTGCCGCCGCTGGACGCTTGGAAATACTCTTTCCAAACACCCTTTTATTCTCGTGGTTCCAGTGTTTGGAAGTCTTGCGGCGCAAGGTATGCGGCAGTTCAATTGCCTGGATAGGGAGCAGGCCGGCCCACACCCAGTTGTAGAGGGTGCAGCTGCAAATCATCTCGGAAGGTTCAAACAGGTGGTGGAGTTTTGCGTAGCCGCAGCAGGCGTCCAGGGACCACTTGTGTTCTCATACCTGCTGGCTCACCCAGCGGATGAACCGGGTGCAGCGCACCACTTTCCTTCGTCGGTGGCAAGCCGCTCTGTTGGCCTTGTAGACCGCCTGTGCGTGCTTTGGCGAGTAGCCGGGCGGCCCCTCTCTCGCTCTTTCGTGGCGGTGTACCGCGCCTGAGCTCGTTTACAACGGTGGCCGGGGCACAGCCTATCATCCTGGCTATGGCACGGATACCGTATCCGAATGACCGCAGTACCTTGATTACCACGCTTTCTTCCAGGGTAGCCTCCTCATTCCGGCTCCCTGCGGGTAGAAGAAAGACTTCGCTGTCGGGGGAGACGAAGAGGACCGGCTCACCGTGGAGCCGGTCCTTCAGCCACCGGCCTTTCGGGGAGAAGGATTCGAGCCCTTGCTCTCCCAGACGGCGGGAGAGCTCTGTAAAATATGGATTCTGTTTCATGTTCTTTCCTCCAGTTCTTTGCGAAATGAAAGAGGGCGCTGGCTTTTGGACTTGTGCATCGTCCATAAAACCAGCACCCGATTTTCGTGCGAAAGATTCTTTTGCCTTAGCGCCCTTTTTCCCGCTGAAAAAGGGCGCCGGCTTGAAACCGCAGCCAACAGTCCCTCCACCTGGAGTTCAAACCCTGTCAGTCGCTCGGAATCCCTCCAAAATATCCATTCCTGTGAAGGCCCGATTTTGGGCATAGAAAAAGCCGAAACAGCTTGGAGCACTAGGCTTTCCGCCGTCGATATCCAAACTGTTTCGGCTTTCTGGAAGGGACGGTTAAAATCGATATTTCTTAATTTAATCGAGAAAAATGCCGCCCGCAGGGCGGCCCACCAACTGCGAGCCCAGCGCAGCGGGTCGCAGTTGGAAAGGAGGAGCAAGGGAGCGGGCGGATGACGTCTTTTTTGCCGCAGGCATAAAAAGACGTCGGAGCAAAGCGGACTTTGCTCCGACGTGGTGCGGCTGGCGGGAGTCGAACCCGCACGCCCATACGGACACAAGCACCTCAAGCTTGCCAGTCTACCAGTTCCAGCACAGCCGCGAAGCGCGGTCTCTTACAGACCGCTTATTTATTATAGTGGCCATGGGGCTATTTGTCAACTCATTTTTCATTTTCTCAGAAAAAACCCGGATCGCCGGGGACTGGCGTTGGTCACGCCCAGGCGGTGAGCGCCTCCACCAGCCCTACGGCCAGGGCCACCATGCGGTCGCAGTGGGGCTTTTTCTCCTCGCCGCGTTCCTTGGCCGCCCGCAGGAGGTCAGCGCAGTCCATGGCCCCGGCCTGCTCCCGGAACCGGCGCTGGAACTCCACCGCCGTCCGATCGCCGGCCTCCAGCAGTCCCAGGGCCATCAGTCCGCCGATGACCGCCCCGCAGACGGAGGCCCGGCGCATCCCGCCGCCGAACTGGGCCGCCGTCCGGAAGATGACCTCCCGGTCCAGCCCCAGGGACTCGGCGAAGGGAATTACCACCGCCTGACAGCAGTTGTAGTGGGGAGACGCCGTCCGCCGGAGCTCCATGGCCCGTTCCACATGATTCATCGTGCTCGCTTCCTTTCTTTCTCCCGCCCCCGGCGGACCCTTGTCAATTAAAACGGTCCGGGTCCTGGTCGAAGAGCCGGCGGACCCGATCCCCCAGGGGGGCGTGCTCCGGCCGGGAGAGGTCCGGGTCCGCCGCCAGCAGCGCGGCGGCGGCGGACTGGGCCTCCTTGAGGACCCGGGTGTCGGTGTTCAGGTCGGCCACCCGCAGGGCGGGCAGGCCGTGCTGCCGGTCCCCGAAGAAGTCCCCAGGGCCCCGGAGCTTCAGGTCCTCCTCGGCGATGCGGAAGCCGTCGCTGGTCTCGGTCAGGACCTTCAAACGGGCCCGGGTGTCGGGGCTGCGGTTTTCACTGATGAGGATGCACCAGGCCGGGTGCTCCCCCCGGCCCACCCGGCCCCGGAGCTGGTGGAGCTGGGAGAGGCCGTAGCGGTCGGCGTTCTCAATGACAATGAGGCTGGCGTTGGGCACATCCACCCCCACCTCAATGACAGTGGTGGACACCAAAAGGTCGGTCTCCCCGGCAGCAAAGGCGGCCATGGCGGCCTCCTTCTCCCGGGGCTTCAGCTTCCCGTGGACCAGTCCCACCCGCAGGTCGGGAAAGACCTCCTCCCGGAGAACCCGGGCGTACTCGTTCACCGCCTTCAAATCCCAGGCGCCCTCTGGGTTCTCCTCCACGGCGGGGCAGACCAGATAGACCTGCCGGCCCTCCTGCACCTGGGCCCGGACGAAGCCATAGAGCCGCTGGCGCTTGGATTCCCCGATGAGGAAGGTCTTCACCGGCTGGCGCCCGGGGGGGAGTTCGTCGATGATGGACACATCCAGGTCTCCGTAGAGGAGGAGGGCCAGGGTCCGGGGAATGGGGGTGGCCGACATCACCAGGACGTTGGGGGAAAAGCCCTCCTCCGGGGTAATGTCCAGCGGGTCCCCCGGCGTGTTCGCCTTGGCCGCGAAAGCGGCCCGCTGCTCCACGCCGAAGCGGTGCTGCTCGTCGGTGATGACCAGGCCCAGCCGCCGAAATTCCACCCCCTGGGACAGCAGGGCGTGGGTGCCCACCACCAAATGGAGGTCCCCGCTGCGGAGAGCGGCGAGGACCTCCCGCTTCTCCGCCGCCCGCATGGATCCGGTGAGCAGGCCCACTGCCATATGGGCGGGCTCCAGCAGCGCGGTGAGGGTGCGGAAGTGCTGCTGAGCCAGGAGCTCGGTGGGGGCCATCATGGCGCTCTGCCACCCGGCCTGGTGGGCCATCCAGGCGCAGGCGGCGGCCACCGCCGTCTTGCCGGAGCCCACATCCCCCTGGACCAGCCGGTTCATGGGCCGGGGGGCGCGCAGGTCGGCGGCGGCCTCCTCCACCGCCCGGCGCTGGGCGGCGGTGAGGGAGAAGGGCAGCAGGCCGTAAAAGCCCGCCGGGTCGGCCTCCGGCCAGACGGGCCCCGCCCCCCGGCTCCGGCGCTCCCGCAAAAGGCCCAGCCCCAGGGAGAGGTAGAAGAGCTCCTCAAAGGCGAAGCGCTGCCGGGCGGCGTCCAGGTCCTCCTCACTCCGGGGAAAGTGGATGGCCCGATAGCTCTCGGCCGCCCCCGCCAGATGATAGCGGGCTCGGAAGTCCTCCGGCAGGGGCTCCGCCACCGGGGGGAGCCCCGCCAGGGCCTCCTCTACCAGTCCCGCCAGAAAGTGGTTGGTAATCCCCGCCGTCAGAGGGTAGACCGGCATGATGCGCCCGGTGAACCGGGGCCGGCCGGCGGGCTCGAAGTGGGGATTGGTCATCTGGCGGTGGTTGCCCATCTGCTCCACCTTGCCGTAGAGGATATACGCCTCCCCCCGGTGGAGAGCCTGCCGGAGGTAGCCCTGGTTGAAAAAGCTCACCAGCATGGCGGCGGTGTGGTCGGCCACCTTCATCCGGGTGACGTCCAGGCCCCGGCGGATGTTCATGAGCCGGGGCTCCTCAGTGAGCAGGACCTCGATGCAGACCGGCCGGTCCAGGGGGGCCCCGGCGATGGTATACCGCTCCCGCCGGTCCTCGTAGCTCCGGGGGAAGTAGCCCGCCAGGTCCCCGGCGGTGTGGAGGCCCAGCCGGGCCAGGGCCTTGGCCCGGGCCTCCCCCACCCCGGGGAAGTCCCGCAGGGGGGTGCTCACGTCCAAGGGCCCGCCTCCTCCAGAAACTCCTCCCGGCGGTAGAGGGCGTTGAGCACCGGCAGCAGGGCGTTGGGACTCATGTGCTCGGGCAGATCCAGCCGCCGCAGGAGCGCCCCCCGCCGCCGGGCGGCATCGGGGCCCCCGGAGAGGCCCAAGGCGTAGAGGTCGGCCTTGGTGATGGGCTCCCTGGCGGCGGGGTCAGGTTCCTCTCCCAGGAAGGTGGCTCCCGCCCGGCGGAGGGCCTCCTCCAGCACCGCCGGGGACATCCCCTCCACCCCCAGCTTGCCCTCCTTACCCGGGGTGCGCTTGCGCCGCTCCTTGCCGGAGACATCGGGGATGTAGGCGTGCTTCACCCGGTCCGGGGGGAGGGCCCCCTTGAGGTGGTTCCGAATGAGAAAGCCCGCCCCGTCGGAGTCGGTGAGAACGATGAGCCCCCGCCCCTCCGCCAGGCGGCGCAGGAGGGCCAGAAGCTCGTCGTTGTGAAAGACGGCGAAGCCAGAGGTCTCTAAAATCACTGTGTCCACCACTTGGGACAGGGTATTCTTGTCATAGCGGCCCTCCACCACAATGGCCTCTTGGATGCGAAGCATGGACGCCCCTCTCCTCATAGCAGATTTTGGTTCTCCCCGTCCACCGCCTCGATGAGGACCCCGTGGTCAAAGACCGCCAGGGTCCCCGGCGGGAAGGGCAGCAGGGCCAGGCCCTGGGGGCAGATGTCCAGGAGCTGGTAGGTGTAGAGCCGGGTATAGTCCTTGGGCTCCTCGCTGCGGGGCTCCCCCAGGGTCCCCAGGTACCAGCCGGAGTCCGGCGAGCGGGCGGGGGTCAGGCGCTGGAGGTAGACCAGAGGAGCCTGGAGGGCGCTCCAGCGGACCACCATGGTGTCCTGGAAGGAGACGTCCACCACCGGGGGCCGCCCCGCCCGCCGCAGGGCGGACATCTGGCCCTGGAAGACCTCCAGGGCCTGGGAGAGGTCCGCAGTGGCGTCGCAGAAGGGGTTTTTCCGGTAGTCCGGAGACAGGAGCTCCAGGCCCCCCTCGTTTTCCGCCACCCGAAAGAAGTTCCAGCCCAGCTGAATCAGATTCCCCGGCGTCAGGATAGGGGCCCGGGCCGCCTCCTTCCGGAGGACCGAGGCCAGGAAATCCGCCGCCCCGGCCTCCTCCTCCCCGCAGGTGAGGGTCACCCGCTGCCCGTCAATCTCATAGGTGCGTCTCATGCCGCCTCTCTCCTTTTCCTGTTATGCAATGCCCGGCTTGGGCGGGCGGTTGGCCAGCTCCAGCAGCAGGCTGGTGAGGAGCTCCTCCTCACCGGCGCCGGACTGGGACTTCATGGCCAGGTCGGTGCGGGCGGCGGCCAGGACGGCGAAGCGGCACCAGGCCAGGTCAAACCGCCGGGCGGCGTCCAGGAGCTTCCGGGCCGGATAGTCCGACTTCATGCCCCACAGCTCCACCAGATAGCCGGCCCCCTTCCTGGCCTCCAGGGCCAGCCGGGCGGAGTAGAGCTGCCGGAGCTGCCGCCCCAGCACCGACAGGAGCTTGATGGGGGGCTCCCCCATGCGAAGGAGGTCGGCCAGAACAGAGAAGGCCTGGTCGAAGCGCCCGGCGGTGATGGCGTCGGTGAGCTGGAAGACCACCGCGTCCAGCTGGGGGGCGGCCACGGCGTCGATGTCCTCCCGGGTCACCGCCCGGTGTTTGGCGTAGGCCCCGATCTTGCCGATCTCCGAGACGAGGCCGTTCATCAGGTCCCCGCACTGGAAGATGAGGTAGCGGGCCAGCTCCGCGTCGATGTCGTGGTCCAGGGCCCGGAAGCGGCGGCGAATCCAGTCCACCAGGTCCCCCTGGTCCTGGCGGGTGAACTTGATGACGGAGCCGCTGCGCTTGAGGGCGGCGGCCAGCTTGGTCCGGGCGTCTGGCTTATAGGCGATGAGGTCGTAGACAAAGACCAGGCAAACATACTCCGGCAGGTCGTCGAAGAGGCCGGCCAGGGCCTCCCGGTCCGGGGCCGGGGCCTTGAAGAGGTCGTAGTCGGACACCAGCACCATGGTCCGCTGGCTCATCATGGGCAGGCAGTCCACCGCCTGCCCCAGGGCTTTGGGTCCGCACTCTTTGGCCGGGAGGGTGTGGAGGTTGAAGGCTTCCGGCCCCCCGGAGAGGAGGGCCTTCTTCATCTCCCCCAGATAGAAGTCCCGCAGGTAGGTCTCCTCCCCGTGGAAGACGTAGAGCCGCCCCAGGGTTCCGGCCTTCAGGTCCCGCTTGAGCTGTTTCAGCGCCGCAGCGTCCGCGGCGGAGGTTTTGGCGGCCATGGGCCCGCCTCCTTTACAATCCTAGGGCTTGTTTGAAAATTGGCGATGTGTCCGGCAGCGAGGGATTTTGGGCCGCCGGCAAGCAATTTTTTCGCAGGAATCCTGGCGGATTTCAAGGTAAAATTGCGCCGTCCGGGGGGCAAAAGCCCCGCTGATTGGGCATGTTGACATTTTTCAAACAAGCCCTAGGATGTCCCCCGTACCGTGACGGTGAGATTGCCCTGCTGGTCGGTGCGGTAGATGTCACAGCCCGCCGCCGCCAGCCGCCCCAGGGTCTCGGGGGCGGGGTGGCCGTAGGTGTTGTAGCCGCAGGAGATCACGGCCGCCTCCGGCGTCACCGTCTCCAGCAGGAGCTGGGAGGCAGCCGAGCGGGAGCCGTGGTGCCCCACCACCAGCAGGTCGATGTCGGGGAGATTGCCGTACTTCACCAGCCGGGCCTCGATGTCCTCCCCCATGTCCCCTGTGAGGAGGGCAGAGAAGCCCGCCCCCTGGAAGAGAACGCTCAGGCCCGCCTCGTTGGCGTCCCCGGCCCCCAGAGGGGCGTAGAGGGTCAGCTCCGCCGGGCCGAAGGAGAGCCGCTGGTCGTCGGAGACAAACCACACCTGGACCCCGTGGTCCTCCGCCGCCGCCAGGAGCTCCTGCCGGAGGGCGTCCTCCCGGTCCACGTCGGGGACGGCCAGGGCCGAGACCTCCATGCGCGCCAAGAGCTCCAGCACCCCGTTAGCGTGGTCGGCGTGATAGTGGGTGAGGATGAGCAAATCCACCCGGTCCACCCCCACGGTGCCCAGGTAGTCGGCGGCCAGGTCCCCGGCGTTGCGCCGGGCGCTGCCGCCGCAGTCCACCAGGGCCACCCGGTCCCCCGCCCGGAGGGCCACGCACTGGCCCTGGCCCACGTCCAGGGCGGTGAGGGTCACAGGCCCCATGCGGTAGGCCGCGTGGTGG
The DNA here is from genome assembly GCF_944387725.1 of uncultured Intestinimonas sp. Taxonomy (GTDB): domain Bacteria; phylum Bacillota; class Clostridia; order Oscillospirales; family Oscillospiraceae; genus Intestinimonas. The sequence goes on from NZ_CALXGA010000027.1 coordinate 12,073, forward strand.
AGGACCAGGGCGGCGGAGATCACCACCGCCGAGCAGCACAGGGGCACCAGGGGCCGTTTAGACCCCCGGATGGAGAGAAAGCACAGCCACAGCAGGTAGAGCGCCGCGGCGCCCCCCAGGAGGTAGGGCCCGTCGATGGCCAGGGCGGCGAAGGGGACCCGGGAGAGGCTCCGGGCCAGGAAGAGCACCAGCCGGGGGAGGAAGGCCAGGAGGTTCCCCAGGAGCTGGGCCGGCCCCGGCAGCACCAGAGCCAGCAGGGCCGCCGCCAGCCCGGCCTGGAAGGTGAGCTGGACCAGGAAGAGACACAGCAGGTTGGCCGCCGGGGCGACCAGGGAGACGGTGCCGAAGTACCAGGCCCCCAGGGGCAGGGTGAAGGCGGTGGCCCCCACAGTGGTCCCCAGGGAGACCGCCGCCCCCCGGAGGAGCCCCAGCAGCCGGGGCCGGAGCCCCTTCCCCCGGCCCGCCTTTGGGAGATGGGCGGTGAGGGCCCCGCTGATCCGGCCGGAGAAGGCCAGGATGCCCGCCACCGAGGCGAAGGAGAGCTGGAGCCCCACGCTCTGGCAGGCGAAGGGGTTCTGCATCAGCAGGACCATCAGGGCGAAGGACAGGCTGGTGGGGGAATCGCTCTCCCGGTCCAGCAGGGGCCCCAGGAGCACCAGGGCGTTCATGATGGCCGAGCGGATGACCGAGGGGGTGCAGCCGGTGACCAGGACGTAGACCGCCATCACCGGCAGGGCCAGCAGGGCCGCCCGCCGGCGGTAACGGCTCCCGGCCAGGGCCACGGCCAGCTGGGCCAGAAAGCCGATGTGGAGCCCCGACACCGCCACCGCATGGGCAAGGCCCGTCCGCTGGAGGGCGGCGTATTCCGTCTCAGTGAGGCCGTCCTTGTTCCCCGTCAGCAGGGCAGTGACCAGCCCCGCCGCGTCCGCCGGGAAGGCCGAGGCCGCCGCCTCCTCCAGGGCCCTGGCCCAGTGGGCGGGGATATCCCACAGGGGGATGCGCTCCGGCCGGACCACCTCCGCCGCCCCCTGGGCGTAGGCCAGCAGATAGATGCCCTGGGCGGTGTAGTCCCCCGAAAGCTGGCCCCGGACCACCTCGGAGGTCCGGCAGGCGGCGGTGGCGGAAATCTGGTCTCCAGGGACGGCCTCCAGCAGCTCCGGCTCCCCGTAGAGCCGGGCCAGAAAGGCCGGGCCGGATGCCGGCTCCACCCGGACGTCCACCGCCGCGCCGTAGGCCGTCTCATAGGGCCAGCCGGCCACGGCGCCGGTGAGGCCGGCGTAGGTCCCCGCCAAGGCCCTGGCCGGGGCCAGGAACAGGACGCCGTACCCCCAGCTCCACAGCAGGCCGGCTGCCGCCCCGGCGCACACCAGGGCGCAGCGCAGCCGCCGGTCCTCCCGCCGCCGGAGGGCGGGAACGGCCAGCAGGGCCAGGAGGGGAAGAGCCCCATAGGCCCAGGCAAAGACCGCCGCCGAGAAGGAGGCGGCAAAAGCGGCCAGCTTACGCATGGGGCGGGGAGGGGTTGTCGGTCCGGCCCAGGAGGTAGTCGGTGCTGGTCTGATAATAGTCGGCCAGGGCTATCACCGCCCAGGTGGGAATCTCCCGGATGCCCTTTTCGTAGCGGCGGTAGACTTCGGGGCGCATGTTCAGCACCGCCGCCACCTCTTTTTGTTTCAGGTCCCGGTCCACACGCATGTCCGCAAGACGTCTGAAAAACATATAATCACCTTATTAACACTACCATTTGGTAGGTTGCCCTAGGTGATTCGGGACCATACGGTAGTATTTTACCAGACCTTTACCGTCTGTGCAAGCGGGAAGGCACGGTTGAAAGGATACCCGTCCCTTTCTAACTTTTTTCTAACATCTGGCCGCGGGGGGCCAAAACGACAGGTTTTGCCAAGGTCTTCCGTTTACAAAGAACGGGGGGTGTGGTAGGATTACTCTTGATTTTACCCAATCACACCGCGTTCTTTCTGGAGGCACAATATGAAACGATTCGGCATCCGCGCCACGGCTCTGGCCCTGGCCGTCCTCATTGGCCTCTCCCCTGCGGCCTCCGCCTCGGCGGCCCTGGGCGACGAGCTACATAGCGGCATCGTAGAACTGGCCCCCGGCGCCGGCCTGGTCCAGCAGATCTTCTGGAGCAACTCCCGCTCGGACCTGCGCCGGGAAAATTACCTGGTCTACTCCCCCGCCGACGGGGTCTACCCCGCAGTGGTCTACGGCGACCAGATTCTCAGCCGCCAGGACCTCTCCTCCATGGCCCGGTCCCTGGAGGCCCGGGGGCTCCGGGTGCTGGGGGGGATCAACGGGGACTTCTTCGACCTCTCCACCGGCAACGCCCTGGGGATCATCATCAGCGACGGGGTTCTGCGCACCACCTCCGGGGGCTTCCATGCCATCGGCTTCCTGGAGGACGGCACCGCCTTTATCGACCAGCCCAGCATCTCGGTCACCGCCACCTTCAGCGGGGCCACCATGCGGGTCACCGACGTGAACAAGACCCGCACCGCCGCCGACGGCGCCCACGAGGGGGGGCTCTACCTCTATACAGACGAGTATAGCCGGGTCACCCAGCACACCTCCCCCGGCTATGACGTCATCCTCACCCCGGTGACCGACGGCCTGGGCTCCATTGTGGACGTGGATCTGGAGGTCACCGGCCCGGAGGGGGACCCCGCCGCCGGAGAGTCCCCCCAGGACGGGGGGGAAGAGCCCGCAGCCGGGGAGGAAAACCCGGAGGAGGCCCCGGACTCCGGCGAGGATGGGGATTCGGACAGGGACCGGCCTGCCGGTGCGGAGGAAGCCCCGGATGGGGATCAGGGCTCCGGCGAGGATGAGGCCCAGGACGGGGATCAGCCCGCCGGTGCGGACGAAGCCCCGGACAGGGGCCAAAATGCCGCCGGGGGCCGGGACACCCAGGCCGCCAGCTCCCAGGACCTGGAGGACCTGGATCCTGCAGCCGGGGACACCCAGGAGACGGAGGCGGTCACCGGCGCCCTGACGGTCACCAACCATCTGCGGGTGGGGGGGCGTCTGGTCTGCACCGTGGACCAGGTGCTGGCCTCCACCGGCTCCATTGAGATCCCCGCTGGGAAGCTGGTGCTCACCGTCAACCAGAACAACAACGAATGGCTCCTGAGCCAGATCCAGAGCCTGCGGACCGGGGACCAGGTGACCATCGACGTCACCACCTCCGACGCCCGCTGGGAGGACGTGGTCACTGCCATCGGCGGCTTCTATAAAATCGTCACAGACGGCCAGCCGGGCCCCGACGCCGACAGCACCGCCAACCCCCGCACCGCCATCGGCATCCGCGCCGACGGCAGCGTGGTCTTCTACACCATTGACGGCCGCCAGTCCGGCTACAGCGTGGGGGCTTCCCTGACCCAGGTGGCCCAGCGGCTCATCGAGCTGGGCTGCGTGGAGGCCATCGGCCTGGACGGCGGCGGCTCCACCACCATCGGCGCCACCCTCCCCGGGGAGACGTCCATGTCCATCCTGAACCAGCCCTCCGACGGCTCCCTGCGGAGGGTGACCAACGCCATTTTCCTGGTCTCCAGCCTGGCGCCCACCGGAGAGCTTGACCACTACTTTATCACCCCCTATTCCTCCTTGGTGCTCTCGGGGGCCCAGGTGGCCCTCACCGCCACGCCTGTGGACACCAACGGCTTCACCTTCTCCCAGAATGAGACCATCCTCTGGTCTATCCAGGACGGGGACGGGGTGGTGAGCGTGGACGGCGTCTTCACCGCCGGCCGTGAGAGCGGCGCCACCCGGGTCACCGCCTCCTCCAGCGGAGGGGAGGGCTCTGCCTCCTTCACCGTGGTCCAGACCCCCGACGCCATCACCGTCGCCAACCAGGAGACCGGCGCTCCGGTGCCCGCCCTGGCCCTGGACCCTCAGGACACCGTGGACCTCACCGCCAGCGCCGTCTGGAAGAATATGGCCCTGACCTCCCAGGATACCTGTTACACCTGGAGCGCCGATGAAGCCATCGGCACGGTGGATGCAAACGGCCTTTTCACCGCCTCCGGCACCAGCGGCAGCGGGAACCTCACGGTCTCCGCCGGGGGCAGAAGCGTCACCATTCCGGTCACCGTGGCCGGACACATCCAGGAGCTGGAGTCCTTTGAGGGGGCCGAGCTCACCTCCTTCACCGGCACCGAAACCGCCGTGGTGAGCCTGGAGACCTCCGCCGACCGGGTGCGCTACGGCTGGCAGTCCCTCCGGCTGGACTACCAGGCCGGAACCACCGGCTCCGCCGCTGTGGGGGCCGCTCTGACCTTCTCGGAGGGGGACAGCTGCCTGGCCCTGTGGGTCTACGGCGACGGCTCCGGCAACACCCTCACCGCCACCGTCGCCGACGCCGCCGGAACGGCCTCCGAGGTGGTCCTGGGGGCCCTGGACTTCACCGGCTGGCAGCGCCTGGCCGTCCTTCTGCCGGAGAACGCCGCCGCCCTCACCGGCCTGAACGTCGTCTATGGCGGCGGAGAGCAGACCGTGGGCACGATTTACCTGGACCAGATCACCACCGGCACCGAGCTGTCCGGGGATGAGACGCCCCCCACCATCACCGTCAGCGTGGAAAATGGGGTCCTCACCGCCTATGTCTCCGACAACATGGACACCAGCTTCGCCCAGTCCGCCGTCACCCTGACCTGGGACGGCCAGGAGGTGGAGTTTACCTGGGACGAGAGCGCCGGGACCCTGACCTGGACCCTCCCCGCCCACGGCGGGAAGCTCCACCGGGCCACCGTCACCGCTGTGGACCAGAGCGGTAACCGGGGCCGCGCCTCGGTGGACGTGACCCCCACCGCCGAGGGGGAGGCCCTGGCCCAGAACCCCTTTCTGGACATGACCGGCCACTGGGCCAGTGCCTACACCACCTACCTCTATGACAGCGGCGTGGTCCAGGGGGTGGCCGCCCAGGGCGGCTTCCTCTTCCAGCCCGACCAGAACATCACCCGGGGGGAGTTTGCCCTGATGGTGGCCCGCTGGATGGGCCTGGACCTCTCCGCCTACGCCGGGGTGGAACTCCCCTTCGCCGACCTGGACACCATCCCCGCCTGGTGCCTGGACGCCATGAAGGCCATGTATGCCGAGGGCATCCTCCAGGGCAGCCTGGATAACGGCGTCCTCATGGGCCGGGCCACCGCCTCCATCAGCCGCGCCGAGGCCATGACTATCCTGGGCCGCATCCAGGGCCAGGGCTACCTCCGGGCAGACCTGAGCTTCACCGACGCCGGCCAGGTGGCCGCCTGGGCCCTGCCCTATGTGGAGTCCCTGGTGGGCCAGGGCATCATCTCCGGCTATGACAACCTCCTGCGCCCCAACGACTCCGTCACCCGGGGCGAGGTGGCCAAGATGCTCTACTCCATGCTGTAACCGCCTGCCGCGCCGTCCCCTCTGGGGGCGGCGCGTTTTTGTTGATGTTCGCCCGCCGGACCGGAACCATTTCCCGGCTATTTCGTCCAAAGGGATAGGGAACATCATCCAAGCCGCGAAATTTTGTGAAATGGAGGTCCTGAATATGAAGAGACTGCTTGCGATGCTGCTCAGCGCCGCCCTGCTGGCCGGGGCGGCCCTCCCCGCCCTGGGCGCGGAGGAGGCGTCCGCCGATGCCCGGCTGGCCCAGGTGACCCAGACGGTGAAGGAGCGGCTGGAGCTGGACACCGAGGGCTACGACTCCTTCTACGGGGAGAGCTGGCAGCAGGGTTCGGCCACCGTCTGGAGCCTGGAGTGGTCGGGGGCCGGGGACGCCCTCTCGGTGCAGGCCCTGGAGGACGGCACCGTGGTGTCCTACTCCCGCACGGACCCGGCGGAGGGAACCGCCCCCTGGAGCGCCGGGGCACTCCCGGCCTTCCCTCAGGGGGATCCGGAGGCTGCGGCCAGCGCCGCCGGGGCCTTTCTGGCGCTGGCCCTGGACCCCGCCCTGGAGACCGTCCGGCTGGAGGCCCCCGCCGGGGAGCGGCTGGGGGCGGAGAGCTTCCGCTTCTCCGGGACCATTCTGCTCTACGGCCTCCCCTCGCCCCTGTCCTACAGCCTAACCGTCCGGGCCTCGGACAACCAGGTGACCCGCTTTACCCGGGACGCCCTGGAGACGCTGTACCCCTCCTGCCTGGGCGGGGTCCCCGGGCCGGAGGCCGCCGTCTCCGCCGCCCAGGCGGAGGCCCTCCTCCAGGACACCCTCTCCCTGCGGCTGGAGTACGTCCTGCCTGAGGCGGAGAGCACCCAGGCCGTCCTCCGCTACCTGCCGGACCGGGTCCACGCGTACTATGTGGACGCCAAGACCGGAACCCTGGTGGACCTCACCGCCCTGGAGGAGGCGCTGTACCGAGAGACAACTGGTGAAGGCGCTGCCCCCGAGGCCCCCGCCGGGGAGATCAGCGTCACCTCCGGCGCCCTGACCCAGGCCGAGCAGGAGGGGATTCAGCGGCTGGAGGGGGTCCGGTCCAGCGGCGCCCTGGACGCCGCCCTCCGGGAGACGCCGGAGTACGGCCTGGGGGCCTATACCCTGGCCTCCGCCCTCTATCAGCTCTCCGACCCCGCCGACCCGGAGAGCCAGGTCCTCTGCCGCCTGACCTACAGCCGCGCCGGTGGGGAAAACGTATATCGCCGGACCTTCATCGTGGACGCCCGCACCGGGGAGGTCCAAAGTCTCTCCTCCTCCGCCCCCTGGGACGAGGAGCGGGTCCCCGCCCTGACGGTGGAGGAGGCCCAGGCCCGGGCCGGGGCCTTCCTGGCGTCCTTCTGCGGGGACCGCGCCGCCCGCCTGTCCCTCTACGACGCCACAAACAACACGGCGGAGGGGGCCCCCTCCTACACCTTCACCTTCGCCCGGCGGGAAAACGGCATCTTCTTCCCGGCGGACGCCTACACTGTGGGCATCGACGCCGCCGACGGCTCGGTGAGCGCCCTGAACTTTCAGTACCACGAGGGGGTGGACTTCCAGAGTCCCGAGGGCATTGTGGACGCCGGGGCCGCCCTGGATGCCTGGATGGGGACCTACGACGTGACCCTGGGCTATCTCCTGGTCCCCCAGCCCCTGGAGGCGGGGGACCCCGACCAGGCCCGGCTGATCCAGATGGGCCTCACCCACTGCAATACCCTGGCGCTGGGCTTTGCCCTGGAGCGCCGGGAGGGGAGTTGGCTGGGGGTGGACGCCCACACTGGGGAGGCCCTCCGGCAGGAGAGCGCCGGGAACGGCCCGGCCTATGACGACCTGGAGGGCCACTGGGCCCAGGCGCAGATCGAGAAGCTGGCCCAGTACGGCGTGGGCTACGCCTCCTCCCGCTTCCATCCGGATCAGGCCCTGACCCAGGCCGGGCTGGTCTGCCTGCTGGCCAGCACCCAGGGCTGGCTCCTGCTGGACCCGGAGGCCGCTGAGGCGGAGGAACTGGACAGCGCCTACGCCGCCGCCTATGGCATGGGAGCCCTGACGGCCCGGGAGCGGGAGGACGCGGCCATCCTGACCCGGAGCGACGTGGTGCGGATGCTGCTGGACGCCGCCGGGTACGGCAGCGCAGCCCGGCTGGAGGGCATCTTCACCTGCGCCTACACCGACCGGGCGGACATCCCGGCGGACGAGCTGGGCTATGCCGCCCTGGCCCAGGCCCTGGGGCTGGCCCAGGGGGTCTACGCCGGAGCGCGCACGGCCACCCGGGCCGAGGCCGCCGTGATGCTCTGCCGCCTGCTGGAGGGCTGACCGGCGCACCCCCTGCCGGCCCATTTCCCAGGGCGGCGCCGCACAAAGAGCGCCAGACGGCGTTGCACCCCGTCTGCCGGCGCACAATCTTTGTGCGGCGCCGCCCTTCTTCCCGGTTTCCCTCTTGTTTTGTGGGAAATTTATGATATACTATTGGGGCGTTTCCCGCGCCGCCTCCGGCGGAGATTTTCAGATCGCAAAAGGAGCTCGCTATGATTACAGTGACCGACCTGGGCTTACAGTACAGCGGCCAGGCCCTCTTCTCCCATGTGGATTTGCAGTTTGTCAAGGGCAACTGCTACGGCATCATCGGCGCCAACGGCGCGGGGAAGTCCACCTTCTTAAAAATTCTCTCCGGGGACTTAGAGCCCACCTCCGGGGAGGTCTCCATTCTGCCCAACACCCGCATGTCGGTGCTCAAGCAGGACCAGAACGCCTACGACGCCTACACCGTCATGGACACCGTCATCATGGGCAACCAGCGCCTCTACGACATCGGCAAGGAGAAGGAGGCCCTCTACGCCAAGGAGGAGATGACCGAGGAGGACGGCATCCGGGCCTGCGAGCTGGAGGAGGAGTATGCCGAGCTGGGGGGCTGGGAGTCGGAGTCCGACGCCAGCCGTATCCTCCAGGGCCTGGGCATCCCCGTGTCCATGCACCAGGACGCGATGGCCAACCTGGACGGCCGGCTGAAGGTAAAGGTCCTTCTGGCCCAGGCCCTCTTCGGCAGTCCCGACATTCTGATGATGGACGAGCCCACCAACAACCTGGACATCAACGCCGTCAACTGGCTGGAGGACTTTCTGCTGGACTTCGAGGGCACTGTCATCGTGGTCAGCCACGACCGGCACTTCCTCAACACCATCTGCACTCACATCGTGGACATCGACTACAACAAGATCAAGATGTATGTGGGCAACTACGACTTCTGGTACGAGTCCTCCCAGCTGGTGCAGCAGCTCATCAAGAACCAGAACAAGAAGAACGAGGAGAAGATCCGGGAGCTCCAGGAGTTCATCTCCCGCTTTTCCGCCAACAAGTCCAAGAGCAAGCAGGCCACCGCCCGGCGCAAGCTCCTGGACAAGCTCACCGTGGAGGAGCTGCCCGCCTCCTCCCGGCGCTACCCCTGGGTGTCCTTCTCCCCCGCCCGGGAGGTGGGCAAGGACATTCTCTTTGTCACCGAGGTGAGCAAGACCGTGGACGGGGTGAAGCTGCTGGACAAGGTGAGCTTCACCGTGGAGCACGGGGACAAGATCGCCTTTGTGGGGGAGAACGAGAACGCCCACACCGCCCTCTTCAAAATCCTCACCGGGGAGTGGGAGCCCGACGAGGGCGCCGTCAAGTGGGGCCAGACCGCCACCTTCTCCTACTTCCCCAAGGACAACACCGAGTACTTCAAGGACAACGACGACAACCTGGTGGAGTGGCTGCGGCAGTTCTCCGAGGACAAGCACGAGGCCTACCTCCGAGGCTTCCTGGGCCGGATGCTCTTCTCCGGGGACGACGTCTACAAGCAGGTCAAGGTCCTCTCCGGCGGGGAGAAGGTCCGGTGTATGCTCTCCCGGATGATGCTCTCCGGGGCCAACGTGCTCCTGCTGGACCAGCCCACCAACCACCTGGACCTGGAGTCCATCGCCGCCGTCAACAACGGACTGGAGGCGGTGAAGTGCAACGTGCTCTTCTCCACCCACGACCACCAGATGATCCAGACCGTGGCCAACCGCATCTTTGACTTCACCCCCGAGGGGAAGCTCATCGACCGGAAAATGACCTACGACGAGTACCTGGAGCGGCTGGCCCAGGAGGGGGCTTAAGTCACTCCCGCCACAGCTCGCATCCAAGCTCCAGGCCCAGCCGGAAGCCCCGGGCGAAGTCCTGCGCTTCGTAGAAGCCAATCAGGTCGTAGAGGGCCTTGACGAAGTCCTCCAGGAACTCCGGGGATATGGCCGCCTCAAGCTTGTCCCGGCAGAGTTGAAATGCCTCCGCCGCCGCGTGCTCCTCCGGCGTCCATGCCGTGGGCTGGCTGGCTTCCTCTAACAGATGCAGGACAGGTTCCAAAATGATTCCTCCATTACGCATTTTTTTTGCGTTATCATGGTACAAATGAAACATACGTTTACCAAAGGGGGATTCCATGGTTTCCTTTTTGTGATATACTGAACTGTTCGGGAAACGTCCGGGACTGCCGCAGCCCCTTGCGTCCAGGGCCGGAGGACCGGTTTCCCCACCTTCTATATGCTCTATCCGAGCATATTATATATGCTCGATTTGCTCGTGTCAAGAGGTGATTTCATGACTCCGTTTCCCCAGCGGCTCCGGGAGGTGCGCACCCTCCGGGGAAAAAAGCTGAAGGAAGCCGCCGCCTGTCTGGAGATTCAGGTCCGTTCCTATCAGGCCTATGAACGCGGGGAACGGGAGCCGGGCATTCCGGCGCTCATCACTCTGGCGGATTTTTTTAATGTCTCCCTGGACTATCTTCTGGGCCGGGCTGACACGGACCCCAATGTGTGATATACTATAAAGATGCCTGTAACCTGGAGGGACCACCCTCCCATTTCGGCCAAGTGAGGTCTTGCCCATATGCGAAACAAATTTGCCCTCCCCCTGACCGTCCTGCTGGGCGGGGCCGCCGGATTCCTCCTGCGGCGGTGGGAACTCGCCTCGGCCTTCGAGGCGGACACCGGCCTGCCCGTCTCCGGGGCGCCGGCCACCCTGGCCCTCATCGGCCTCTCGGCGGCAGTCTTTCTGACCCTGGCCCTTCTCTGCCGGGGCACCGGACGGGGCTTCCAGGGGAGCTATGACGATGCCTTCCAGGCCCGGAACGACATCCTCTATCTCACAAGCATGGTGGCCGCCGCCTTTCTGCTGGCGGGCGCCGGTGTGCTGCTGCTGGCCCAGGCGGTGGGCGTCCTCTCCGATGCCCTGGCCGCCTCCGCCGGCGTGGACCTGCTCCTGTCCGATGTCCTACAGATTGCGCTCTCCGTGGGCCGGGAGCTGCTGCTGGCCGTCCTGGCCCTGGCCTCCGCCGTCTCCCTCCTCCGGCTGGGGAAGAACAACTACAAGGGGGAGGGGAAGGGGGAGCGCAGCGGCTGCCTCCTGGTCCCGGCCTATACCGCCTGTGTCTGGCTCATTACCTCCTACCTGGACCACAGCGGGGACCCCATTGTGCTCGACTACGTCTACCAGCTCTTCGCCGCGGTGGCCTCGGTGCTGGGGTGCTACTTCCTGGCCGGCTTCGGGTTTAAGCGGCCCAAGGGCTTCCCCGCCGCCCTCTTCTCCCTGACGGCCATGTATTTCTGCCTGGTGACCCTGGCGGACCGGCATACCCTGCCGGAGCTGCTGCTCTACGCCGGCTATTTTCTCTACTTCGCCGCCTCCGCCCTGGCCCTGCTCCGCAGCCCGGCCCGGCCCCTGGGGCCGCGAATGCCCGGCGGGAAGCGCCTGGCCCGCACCGAAGCGGAAGAACATTTGAATCAGGAGGAGACCCCGGATGAAGGATAAATTTTATATCACCACCCCCATCTACTACCCCTCGGACAAGCTCCACATCGGCCACACCTACTGCACTGTGGCCACCGACACCATCGCCCGCTACCACCGGCTGCGGGGGGAGGACGTGATGTTCCTCACCGGCACCGACGAGCACGGCCAGAAGATCGAGACCAAGGCCAAGGAGGCCGGCGTCACCCCCAAGCAGTTTGTAGACAACATTGTGGAGGGCCCCCGGGGGGTGAAGGATCTGTGGAAGCTGATGAACATCTCCAGCGACCGCTTCATCCGCACCACCGACGACTACCATGTCGCGGCCATCCAGAGGATTTTCCGGCGGATGCACGACAATGGGGACATCTACAAGGGCGCCTACCGGGGCAAGTACTGCACCCCCTGCGAGTCCTTCTGGACCGAGAGCCAGCTGGTGGACGGCAAGTGCCCCGACTGCGGCCAGGTGGTCACCGACGCCCAGGAGGAGGCCTACTTCTTCCGCCTGAGCAAGTACGCCGGTAAAATCCGGGATCTGCTGGAGCACACCGACTTCCTCCAGCCCCGGAGCCGGGTCAACGAGATGGTGAAGAACTTCCTGGACCCCGGCCTGGAGGACCTGTGCGTCTCCCGGACCAGCTTCACCTGGGGCGTCCCGGTGGACTTCGACCCCGGCCATGTGGTGTATGTGTGGGTGGACGCCCTCTCCAACTACATCACCGCCCTGGGCTATGAGAACGACCGCTACCACGACTACGCCCACTATTGGCCCGCCGACGTCCACATCGTGGGCAAGGAGATCGTCCGCTTCCACGCCATCATCTGGCCCGCCATGCTCATGAGCCTGGGGGAGCCCCTGCCCAAGCACGTCTTCGGCCACGGCTGGCTGCTGCTGGACGGCGGCAAGATGTCCAAGAGCAAGGGCAACGTGGTGGACCCCTATGTCCTGGCGGAGAAGTTCGGGGTGGACGCCCTGCGCTTCTTCCTCATGCGGACCTTCCCCTTCGGCTCCGACGGCAGCTTCTCCAACGAGGCCCTGATCCAGACCATCAACACCGACCTGGCCAACGAC
>NZ_CALXGA010000028.1 GCF_944387725.1 uncultured Intestinimonas sp.
GCTTCCCTGTTTCTTCCGGTGGCAGAAGTGGTTTGACTCGCTCCCATTGTTCTGTTGTTAATTCATAGCGTTTCATAGCTTTTAGTTTCGCATATTTGCTCCTTTTGTGCAACTTTTATTTTTCAAACAAGCCCTAGGGCTTGTTTGAAAAATAGCAACGTGTCCAGCAGCGAGGGATTTTGGCCGCTGGCAAGCAATTTTTTCGCAGGAATCCTGGCGGATTTCAAGGAAAAATTGCGCCGTCCAGGGGGCAAAAGACCCGCCGGTTGGGCATGTTGACATGTTTCAAACAAGCCCTAGACCACCCAGGCCGGCACAAGACAATCTCAGGCCGTAACGTCCGGAAGGGGTCTCCATACTCATACGAAAGATGTCAGCCGCCGTATATGTCCACAAACGGCTCCGAAGACCGGCCCCTTCGGGGGCCCCGCAAAAGCGCAGCTTTTGTGGGGAGAGGAAGAACAAATGGAGTGGAGCGGATGTCCCCCGCAGGGAGACGGATCGAAGCGAAATTTGTTCTGCCGCAGGGTCAAGGCCCGTTTCTTTTTCTGTGGAAAAAGAAACGGGCCTTGACCCTGCGGCGGGAGCCACAAATCCGCTCCGGCGGGATGCCGGACCCCAAAGGGAGTCCTTGCCCCCGCCGCAGGGGGGCTGTCAGCCCCTCAAATCAGGTTGTTCTCGCTCTCCCGGTCAAAGAGGTGGACGGCCTCCGGGCGGAAGGTGAAGCACAGCTTTGTGCCGTAGGTAATGCCGCCCCGGAGCTCCGGCGGGAGGGAGGAGGTGGGAATCCGCAGGACCACGTCCTGCCCGCCGCAGGTGACATGGAGGTAATACTCGCTGCCCATCATTTCGGAGACTTCCACCGTCCCCTCCAGCACCCCCTCCCCCGCCGTCTGGCTGGTGAAGTGGATGTGCTCGGGCCGAATGCCCAGAATCACCTCCTTGGACTTGGCCCCGGCCCGGGCCAGTTCCGCCTGAATCTCTCCGTCCAGGGGCATATTGACCCTGTGGACCTGGGCGTGATAGCGCCCCTCCCCCTCCTGGACCAGCTGGGCCTGGAAGAAGTTCATCTGCGGCGTGCCGATGAAGCCCGCCACAAAGAGGTTTTTGGGGTGGTTGAAGACCTGCTGGGGGGTGCCGATCTGCTGGATAAAGCCGTCCTTCATAATGACAATCCGGTCCCCCAGGGTCATGGCCTCAGTCTGGTCGTGGGTCACATAGATAAAGGTGGTGTCGATGCGCTGCCGGAGCTTGATGATCTCCGCCCGCATCTGGTTGCGGAGCTTGGCGTCCAGGTTGCTGAGGGGCTCATCCATCAGCAGGACCTTCGGCTCCCGGACAATGGCCCGGCCGATGGCCACCCGCTGCCGCTGGCCACCGGAAAGGGCCTTGGGCTTGCGGTCCAGATACTGGGTGATGCCCAGGATTTCCGCCGCCTCTTTGACCCGGCGGTTCATCTCCTCCTTGGGCACCTTCTTTAGCTTCAGGGGGAACTCCATGTTCTCCCGAACGGTCATGTGGGGGTAGAGGGCATAGCTCTGAAAGACCATGGCGATGTCCCGGTCCTTGGGTTCCACGTCGTTGACCAGCCTGCCGTCAATATAAAGCTCGCCCTCGCTGATCTCCTCCAGGCCGGCCACCATGCGCAGGGTCGTGGACTTTCCACAGCCCGAGGGCCCGACCAGGACGATAAATTCCTTGTCCGCGATCTCCAGGTTGAAGTCGTGGACCGCTGTGACTGCATTGTCGTAGACCTTTTTGATCTTCCTAAGGGAAACAGTGGACATCATGCGGGCCGTGGACCCGGCGCCTCCGCGCGGAGTCCTCGCCGCCGGGCCTTTTCCGACCCGGGGCCTTACGACAGGTCTCCACACTGCCGCACCGCCGGCCTGGCGGGGGAATTCCTCCTTTTTGACCGCTCCTCCGCCCTATGGAAATGGAGTAGGGACAGAGGGCCTGAGATTGCGGGGGTTACGCGCCGCGGTCCACCAGCCGGCCGCGGAAGAAGATGTCTTTGAGCTCCAGATTCTGGTCCAGCAGGACCAGATTGGCCGTCTTTCCAGGATCCAGGCTGCCCGCCCGGGGGAAAATCCCCAGCACCTGGGCCGGGTTGACCGCTGCGGCCCGCACCGCGTCGGCCAGGGGGATGCCGAAGGACGCCGCATACTTCAGACAGCCCATCAGGTCGGACACCGAGCCGGCCAGGGTGTCGGGGTCGCCGGCCATGGTGGCCCGGTTGCCGCAGACCTCAATCTCCTGGCCCCCGAAGGGGTAGCGGCCGTCCGGCATTCCGGTGGCCCGCAGGGAGTCCGAGATGAGGATCACCCGGTCCGCCCCAAAGAGCCGGAAGACCGCCCGGACCACCGACGGGTGGATGTGGACGCCGTCGGAGATGAGCTCCACCCTGACCTGGGGATGGTCAAAGGCCGCACCCACCACGCCGGGGGCCCGGTGGGTGAAGGGGGGCATGGCGTTAAACAGGTGGGTGGCCTGCCGCGCCCCCGCCTGATAGGCGGCGCAGGCGGTGTCATAGCCGGCTGTGGTGTGGCCCAGGCTGACAGTGACCCCGTCCCGCCGGGCCCCCTGGATCAGCTCCAGCGCACCCGGCTGCTCGGGGGCCAGGGTGACCAGCTTCACCATGCCCTGCGCCGCCTGCTGGAGGCGGTGGAGCATGGCCGGATCCGGGTCGTGGAGGAAGGCGGCGTTCTGGGCCCCCTTCTTGGCCCTGCTCAGAAAGGGCCCCTCCAGGTTGACTCCCACCAGCTCCGCCCCGCCGGGGTCCTTGGCCCTGTGGGCGGCGGCATTCTCACAGATCCGGGTGAGCTGCTCCTCCCCCAGGGTCATGCCCGCCGGGCAGATCTGGGTGACGCCCCGCCGGAGCTCATAATCGGCCATGACCTGGAGCCCCTCCGGGGAGGCGTCGGAAAAGTCCGCCCCCATGCAGCCGTGGAAATGCAGGTCGGTAAGGCCTGGAATCACATAGCAGCCGGAGGCGTCGTAGGTCCGGCCATCGGCGCTGGCCCCCTCCAGGAGGGGCCCTTCAAAGCACACATCCCGGGGGAGGAACCCCTGCTCCAGGTCGAAAACCAGTCCGCCGGTTATCCGCATACGGAAACACCTGCCTCTTTGAGCCGGGAGAGGGCGGCCCTGTCCCCCACCAGCGTCACGTCGGGGTGGAGCTGGAGGACCGAGGCGGGGACCTGGCTGGTCACCGGGCCGGTGAACGCCTTGCACACCATGTCCGCCTTGTCCGCGCCGCCCACCACCACCAGGATGCGCCGGGCGTGCATGATATTTTTGATGCCCATACTCAGGGCCTGGCGGGGGACCTCCTCCCGGCTGGCAAAAAAGCGCTGGTTGGCGTCGATGGTGCTCTCGGACAGGTTGACCACATGGGTCTCCAGCCCGAAGTTGTCGCTGGGCTCATTGAAGGCGATGTGGCCGTTGTGGCCCATGCCCAGCAGCTGCAGGTCGATGCCTCCCAGGTCCCGGATGAGCCGGTTGTAGGCGGCGCACTCCGCCTGGGGGTCGGGGGCCAGGCCGTTGAGCACATGGGTGTTCTCCAGCTTGATGTCGATGTGGTCAAAGAGATGCTTCTGCATGAAATAGCGGTAGCTTTGCCTGTGGGTGGGGGCCAGGCCCAGATACTCGTCCAGGTTGACGGTGCGGGTCTCGGCGAAGCTCAGGTCCCCCTTCCGGTACCACTCTACCAGCTGGTCGTAGAGGCCCACGGGGGTAGCGCCGGTGGCCAGGCCCAGGACGCAGTCGGGCTGTAGGATCACCTGGGCAGAGATCAGGTTGGCCGCCCGGCGGCTCATGGCGTGGTAGTCCGCACACTCGTAAATGCGCATGGGAACGCTCCTCTCAGCAATATTTGGCGACGGCGGCGGCGATCATGGCGGCGCTCTCCTCCGCCACCTGCCGGTCGGCCTGGGTCAGAGGGGCCAGGGGCAGGCGGACGCCGCCGCAGTCCGGCCCCCCTTGCAGGCGCAGGACCTCCTTGATGACGGCGTACATATTGCCCTGGGCAGAGCACATCTTGTAGATGATGCGGCAGGCCACGTTCTGGACCTCCCGGGCCTCCTCCATCCGGCCCCTATGGAAGAGGGCCCAGATTTGCAGGTAGAGCTCCGGCATGGCCCCATAGGTGCCGCCGATGCCGCCGATGGCCCCGGCGGCCAGGCCCGAAAGGAGCTGCTCATCGGGGCCGTTCAGGACGGCGGCCCCCTCGTCCCGGAACATCTGAATGTCCTGGACCGGCATGGAGGAGTTCTTCACGCCGATAACCCGGGGATTTTTCTGCATCTCCCGGAGCAGCGGCAGGGTCAGGGCCACGCCGGCCAGCTGCGGAATATTGTAGATGAAAAAGTCGGTGTGAGGGGCGGCGTCCGAGATATCGTTCCAGTAGCGGGCAATGGCGTGCTCCGGCAGGTGGAAGTAGATGGGCGGGATGGCGGCGATAGCGTCCACCCCCTGGGCCTCGGCGTGGGCGGCCAGCTCCCGGCTGTCGCGGGTGTTGTTGCAGGCCACATGGGCAATGACGGTGAGCCTGCCCCTGGCCACGGCCATGACGTTCTCCAGGACCAGCTTGCGCTCCTCCACGCTCTGGTAGATGCACTCGCCGGAGGAGCCGCCCACATAGACGCCCTTGACGCCCTTTTGGAGCAAATGCTCCGTCAGGGCCCGGACGGCGGCGGGGGCAATGGCGCCGGATCCGTCATAGCAGGCGTAGAAAGCGGGGATAATCCCCTGATATTTGCTGCATTCTTTCATAATCCATCTCCAAGATTCAAGATTCCCCGGCGTGTCTGCGCCCGCCGGCGGGGCGGCCCCTCAGGGGCAGAGACAGACCTTAAACACCGCCTTGCTGACGGTCCGGGGCCCGTTCACCTGGACCTTGATGCGGTGCGCGTCCTCAGGAAAGACCGCCAGAAAGTCCCCGGGCCGCAGCACCAGGGTGTGCCGGGCCTGGCCCCAAAAGGCGTAGAAGTCGTCCTGCTCCCTGGCCTCAAATAGGGTCAGGTCCTCCGGGCGGGCCACCGCCACGGCCTCCTCCCCCCGGAGCATCAGGTGAATGTCCAGGTACCGGCGGTGGGCCTCAAAGAAGCTCGCCTCCAGGGGGATGGTCTCATAGGTAAAACGGGTGCAGTAGACCTGATCCCCCAGGAGGACCGCCCGGACGTTGTCCTCCAGTGCGTCCAGGAACGCGGGGGTGATGTGCTCCAGGGCCAGGTCCAGGCTGGGGTGGATGCCCCGGTAGGACAGGGCGTCGCGGCAGCTTGCACAGATCATACCCTCACCCCTTCACAGCGCCCATGGTGATCCCCTGGGTGAAGTATTTCTGGAAGAGGAGGAAAATAGCCACAATGGGGATGGCGGCCAGACTGGCGCCGGCCATGATGAGGCCGAAGTCGCTGGCCATTTCCCCCTGGAGCCGGGCAATGCCCAGGGAGATGGTCCAGCTCTCCTCGCTGGTGAGCATGATGAGCTGGAGGAAGTAGTCGTTCCAGGTGTTGACAAAGGTGAAAATGGCCAGGGCCCCCACGCCGGGCTTGATCATGGGGAAGACGATGGTGGCGAAGGTGCGGATCTCCCCGGCTCCGTCCACCCGGGCGGCCTCCAGGATTTCCGTGGGGATGGTCTCGGAGAACTGCTTCATCAGGAAGACGCCGAAGGGCCAGCCCACTGTGGGCAGGATGACGGCCAGGAGGGTGTCGTGCATGGTGGCCCACTCCCCGTAGTTGAAGTCATAGAAGGGGATGTTGGACATCTCCTGGAGCAGGGGGATGACAATGACCTGTTTGGGCAGGGCCATGGCGCAGACCAGAAGGGTGAAGAGAAGCTTCCGGCCATAGAATCGCTTTTTGGCCAGAGCGTAGCCGGCCAGGGAGGCGGTCAGGCAGGTGAGAAACATGGCGGCCACGGCGATGACGACGGTGTTCAGCAGCCAGCGGACCGCCGGCCGGGCGAAGAGCCGGGTATAGTTGTCCAGGGTGGGCTCCAGGGGGAACCACTGGGGGACCTGGGCGTTGATGTCCGCCGCCGTCTTAAAGGAGCCGGTGATGATCCAGTACAGCGGGAAGATGAAGAAAATGGCCAGCAGAACCAGGATAACGATGACAAAGACCTTGTACCCGGTGGAGCGTCCGCTGCTCAATGTGTGATCCATACTGCCGCCCTCCTATTCGTTTCCGGTCTTGGCGGCCTTGAACTGGAGCGCGGAGAAAGCCGCGATGATCAGGGCCAGGATGACGCCCATGGCGTTGGCGTATCCGAAGCGCTGATATTTATAGGCCACGTCGAAGATGTAGTACATCAGGGTGCTGGTGGAGCCGTTGGGCCCGCCCGAGGTCAGCAGCTGGATGAGGGCAAAGCACTGGAAGGAGTTGATGGTGGTGATGACCAGCACATAGAGAGTGGTGGGCATAATCTGGGGCCACTTGATCTTCCAGAACACCTGGAGCTTGGTGGCGCCGTCCACCTGGGCGGCCTCGATGAGGGACTTGTCCACATTGCCCAGGGCGGCCACATAGAGGACAATGGGCTGGCCGATGGAGGTGGTGAACAGGATGAGGATGATGCACCAGATGGCGGTTTTCTCATTGCCCAGCCAGTCCAGGGTGCCGGTGTGCAGAATCTTGTTGAGCAGACCGGTGAAGGGGTTGAAGATCCACTTCCACACCACCGTGACGGCCACCGTGCCGGTGACCACCGGCAGATAGAACACGCAGCGGAAGAAGGAGCGCCAGGCCGCGTGCATGGGGTAGATGGCGGAGCCCACCCACAGAGAGAAGGCCGTGACGGCGGGGACGGCCACTACCACAATAACGACCGTATTGCGCAGGGACTGCCAGAACACCTTGTCTCCGGCCATTTCGATGTAGTTCTGAAAGCCGGCGAAGGTGGTGCCGGAGGTGTTGATGCCCATGTCCAGAAAGCTGTAGACCACGCAGATGCCCATGGGCACCAGGACAAACCCCACAAAGAAGATGAGGCTGGGCAGCAGGAACAGGTAGGCGGAGATGGTCTCCCGGCGGACCAGGGCCCGGCTCATGCCGGAAAATTCGGACCGCCTCCCCTTTTTCGCGGGCTTTGCCGCGGCGGGCGCTTGTGCCACTTGGATTCCCCCTCTTTTTCAGATCGCCGCCGCGCCGGCGGCGGCTGACAGATGGGCGCGCCCGCCCCCTCTCTGCAAAGGGAGCGGGCGCTGCTGCCGGAAAAGGGTCAGATATTGGCGTTGCTGGCCTCCACGAAGGCGTCGGCCTCGGTCTGAGGATCGCCGCCGCTGATCAGGATGCGCTGGAGCATGTTAAACCACTCGGTGCGCTGCTCCGTCCAGCCGCCGGTGACGTTGTAGTAGTCTCCCAGGTAGGGCATCAGGGACTGGAACTCGGACATCTGCTCGGCCTGGTCGGTGCCGGCGTACACGTCGCCGAAGGAGCTGCGGACGGGGAAGAAGCCGGTGAGCCGGACGCTCTCGGGGCCCTGGACGGCGTCGTCGCAGACGAACTGAATGAAGGTTTTGGCGGCCTCGATCTTGGCGGCGTCGCCGTTGTCAAAGATGCCGAAGCCCCAGATGCCGCCGCACAGCTCGGGCACGCCGTCGTCGGAGGGGAAGGCCATGGCGAAGGGGGTGAAGGCGGCCTGAGAGGCATAGGCGGCCTTGTTGGAGGCGTTCCAGGCGAAGGTGACGGCGCAGGTCTGGTTGGCGAAGGCCTGGAGCTCATCGCTGGCCTGGAAGCTGGCGCTGGCGCTGATGGTGCCGTCGTTGACCAAGGTCTGGAGCAGGGTCAGGGCCTCCACGTTCTCGGGGCTGTTGGCGGTGTAGGCGGTGTGGTCGGCGTTGGTATAGGTTCCGGAGTAGAGGTTGTTCACCAGCGCCCGGGTCCCCTGGTCGCCGCCCTGGCCGCCGCAGTAGACGATGGCGGGGGTGGACACCAGGCCGGAGGCGGCCACGGCCTCCATGGCGGCCACAAAGCCGTCGGTGGTCCAGGTGCGGGTCTCCTCGTCGATGTACTGAAGGGCCCCGGCCTGCTCGAAGACCTCGTAGTTGATGGCCATACAGTGGGTGGTCATGCACAGGGGGTACTCATAGTAATTTCCGTCGGCGCCCATGCAGGCGCTGACCACTGCCTGGCTGGTGGCGGCGATGTCGGACTCGGTGTCCGCCCACAGGTCGGACAGGTCCACCATCAGGCCGTTGGCCCCCCAGTTGGAGACCAGACGCTCCGGGCCCTCCATGATGATGTCGGGGGTGTTGGAGGCGGCGATGGCCGAGGTCACCTGGGTGTCGCCGTTGGTGTAGTCCAGCAGCTCATAGCTGACCTCAATCTCGGGATGGGCCTCGTTGAAGGCCGCGATGATGGTGTCCAGTTGGGGGTCGGTGCCGCCCCACTGGCCGATGGGGTAGGTCCAGAGTGTGATCCGGGTGACTTCGGCGTCCCCCGAACCGCCATCCGCAGGAGCGGACCCCTCCGGGGCGGGGGTCTCGGTGCTGCCGCCGCCGCAGGCGGCCAGGGCAAAGACCATGGACATGCTCAGGAGAAGCGCAAGAAACTTTTTCATGGTGTATGTACCCTCCTTCATTTTCTGGCATGAGCATTTCTGCCAGAATGTTTACCTGCATTGTACTGAACTTTATAAAAGTTGTCAATAGGATTTAGAAAATTTTTTTCATGTCATGGTCTATTTTGATATTTTTTTCAAAAAATCCTTCCTGTGCCCCCGCGCGGTCAGATGTGCTTGGCGGACAGGGCCCCGGCCACCCGCTCCCGGGCGCCGCGGGCCTCCCCCCCTCCCCGGCGGCAGACCTCCGCGAAGAGCACGTCGATGACAAAGAGCTGGGCGATTCGGGCCGCCACCGAGCCCAGCTGAAGAGGCCCCTCGTTGGCGCCGCACTGGAGAATGACGTCGGCAAAGGCGGCGGCGGGGGACTTGGGAAAGTGGGTCACCAGGATGATCCTGGCCCCCTGCTCCCGCACCACTTCCAGAAGGTCCATCAGCTCTCGGGTGGAGCCGGAATAGGAGAAAAAGAGCACGGCGTCCCGGGGGGTCAGCGTGGCTGCGGCGATGGTCTGGAGGTGGGAGTCGTACACCGGCTGAAAGCTGGGGTAGGCGGTGGAGAAGAGATGGGCCGCCTCCATCGCCATGATCATGGAGCCCCCCTGTCCCATGCACAGCACCCGGCCCGCCGTCCCCAGGATCTCCCCGGCTGCGGCTACCTGCTCCGGCCGGACCAGGGCCAGGGTCTGGGCCAGGGCCTCGATGTCGTTGCCGTAGAGCTTTTGACACATCTCCTGGACGCTGTCCTCCGGGGAGGGCTCCCCGCTCAGAGGGGGCTCCCCCACCTGGCGGGCTGTGGAGTTGGCCACCGCCAGCTTGAAGGCGTTATACCCTTTATAGCCCAGCCTGCGGCAGAAGCGGGAGACCGTGGCCTCCGCCACATCGCATTCCTCCGCCAGTTCGGAGATGGACATAAACTGGGTGTTGCGCTGGTTGGCGATGACAAAGTCGGCCACCTTTTTCTCCGAGGCGGTGAGCTGGTAATATTCACTGCTGATTTTTTGGAAGACATTCCCCGCGATGGGCTGCATTCCCTCACCTCGCTTTCTGCCCGGCCCACGGTCAGGCGCGGGCCAAAATCTCTCCGATCATGGCGTCCACCAGCATGAGCATCCGGGGCAGGTGGAAGGGCCCCTTGAAGGTGGAGCCCTTGGCCGGGGGCATGGTGGGCTTGCCGTCCCGGCGGAGATAGCCGTACCACTCGCCGTACTCCGGGTCGGCGAAATACGTCTTGCAGTAGTTCAGGGTCTTGCGGAACCATTCCAGATATTCCTCCCTGCCGGTGTCCCGGTAGATCATCATGCTGGCGATCAGGGTCTCATTGTGGGGCCACCACAGCTTCATGTCGTGCTCATAGGCCTCCGGGGGCCGGCCCAGGCAGTCCATGAGGTAGAGCAGCCCGCCGTACTCCTGATCCCAGCCGGCCTGGATGGCCTGGTCGAAGATCTTCACGGCGGTGTCGTACTGCGCCTGGTCCCCCTTGCGGTTTGCGTCCTCCATCAGGAACCAGGCGCACTCGATATCGTGGCCCGGGTTCACCACCCGCCCCTCGGAGACCTGGTCCCGGAACGCCCCGTCGGGGCCCACGCTCTCCAGGGTGCAGCCCAGCTCCGGCTTGTAGTGATAGCGGAAGATCTCCTCCACGCACTGGGCCGAGCGCTGGTTGTAGAGGGCCTCCCGCTCCGGGTCCACCCTCCGGAGCACTGAGGTGATGTTCAGATAGATCATCGGGTTTGCCAGGGCCCGGCCGGAGCGGGTCTCCGGTATGGTCTTCGGCCCCAGGCCGGTGGGGTCCTGGATCAGGCCCTGGTTGAGTCCCCAGATGAGCTCATAGGCGGCCCGGGCCCGCTCCAAACAGGCCCGCTCGCCGGTGACGCCGTAATATTCCGCGTTGGCGATGGCGTAAAAGCCCTCGGAGAAGCAGTAGCGCCGCTGGCGCAGGGGCCTGCCGTCCCCGGTGACGGTGAAGTACATCCGGTTTCCCGCCGCCCGGTTGATGCAGTGGGCCTCCATGAAATCCAGACAGCTCTTGCTGGCGGCCAGCCACGCCTCCTGCGGCCCGTACACCGCGCAGAGATGGGCGAAGGTCCAGGCGCAGCGGCCCTGCATCCATACGCTCTTGTCGGTGGAATAAATCCGGCCCGTCCGGTCCAGGCAGGTATACACCCCCCCGTGGACCGGGTCCATGCCGTGCTTCAGCCAAAAGGCAATGCTGCCCTTTAGCTGGTCCTGCACCCAGCTCCGGCTCTCCTGAAGCAGATGTTTGGTTTCCTTCTCCATTTGGAAAATCCTCCCTTTCATCATCCGCCGCCGGCAGCCGCAGGGCCTTTGCTCCAGGGGCGAAGGGCGGCGCTGGACCTGCCTGCCGGTCTTAGCGCCTCTATTTTATCATCCGTGAAAGTCTTTTTCAACAAAAGATTATTTTTGAAAATAAAATTCTTTATAAGGGGTGACAAATCCCGCGTTCCGTGTTATGATACCATCAAAACCCAAAGCCGGCGTTTCCGGCACAGGGGAACGATGGAGGTATTCCCATGGATTGCTATGGAATTCAAGTCACGCCCCGGCATGTTCCCGCCCTGGACCCGGACTATACCCCTCTGTATCTGTTCAACCGCGCCTTTCTGCGGGACGCCCGCCAGCCCCTGGGGATCGCGGTGGAGCGCTCCGGCGGTCAGATCGCCGTCTGCGAGACCAGCATCCACGGCACGCCGGAATTCGCCCAGGCCGACCGCTACTATGTGGACCGGCTGGTCAAGACCCTCCTGTGGATGAAGGGGGGCTTCAAGGTCTACGTCCGGGGGGACGAGGAGGTCTTTCAGGACCTGAAGGCGGCCTACGCCCCCGGGGGGACCCGGGCCTTTGACGCCGAATTTATGGCTGGGGTCTACGAGCAGCCCTTCCAGGTGGTCTCCTGCCAGGTCCTCCCCCCGGAGAAGAGCGCCCCCCAAGCCATCGGCCGGCATCTGGAGGGCTGCCGCATCGGCTTCGACGCCGGCGGCTCCGACCGGAAGGTCTCCGCCGTCATCGACGGCAAGAGCGTCTTCTCCGAGGAGGTGGTCTGGTTCCCCAAGACGGCCCAGGACCCCAGCTACCACTTCCAGGGCATCGTGGAGGCCCTGAAGTCCGCCGCCGCCCACCTGCCCCGGGTGGACGCCATCGGCGTGTCCTCCGCCGGCATCTACATCGACAACCGCACCATGGTTGCCTCCCTCTTCCTGAGCGTCCCCAAGGACCTCTTCCAGGAGAAGGGGAAGGACATCTACATCCGGGCCGCCCGGGAAATCGGGGACGTGCCCCTGGCGGTGGCCAACGACGGCGACGTCACCGCCCTGGCCGGGGCCATGAGTCTGGAGGACAACAACGTCCTGGGCATCGCCATGGGCACCAGCGAGGCCGTGGGCTATGTGGACGAGCAGGGCAACATCACCGGCTGGCTCAACGAACTGGCCTTCGTCCCCGTGGACGCCTCCCCCAGGGCCATGGCGGACGAGTGGTCGGGGGACATCGGCTGCGGGGTGAAGTACTTCTCCCAGGACGCGGTCATCAAGCTGGCCCCCGCCGCCGGCATTGCCCTGGAGGACGCCCTCTCCCCGGCGGAGAAGCTGAAGGTGATCCAGGGCCTGATGGAGGACGGGGACCCCCGGGCGGCGGCCGTCTACCAGTCCATCGGCGTCTATCTGGCCCACGCCCTGGCCCTGTACTTCGACCTCTACCACTATAGGCATGTGCTGCTCCTGGGCCGGGTCATGTCCGGCAAGGGGGGGGATCTGATCCTCTCCACCTGCCAGGAGGTCCTGGGGGAGGAGTACCCAGAGATCGCCGCCGCCATCCGCCCCTCCCTGCCCGACGAGAAGTTCCGCCGTGTGGGGCAGTCCGCCGCCGCCGCCTCCCTGCCGGAGCTCTGAGCCCCGGCGTCATCCACCCCGGAAAGGAGACCCTGCCCATGCACGCTTGGTTTTGGAAGCCGCCCCGGCGGACCGCAGATCCCGCCCGCCGGGGGCCGGCGCCGGTGTAAGCCATGTGGCGCCGGCTGTTTGACCCGGAGGCCCTGTTCTGGCGGTGGATGTCCGCCCTGACAGATGTGCTGGTCCTGAGCCTGCTGTGGCTCCTTACCTCTCTGCCCCTCCTCACCCTGGGGGCGGCTACGGCGGCCCTCTACGACGCCGCCGTGCGGTGCGTCCGCACGGGCACGTCGGGCGCCTGGCGGCGGTATCTGCACACCTTCCGGGCGGAACTGCCCACCGCCACCCTGGCCACGGTGCTGTGGGGCGGACTGCTGGCCCTTCAAGTCTGGGCCCTGGACGTGCTCTGGCGGATTGTGCCGGCGGGCGGAGCCGGCGTCCTGGCCGCAGCGGCGGGCTCTGCGGCCCTGATCGTACCCGCCGGGACCTTCTGCTGGATGTTCCCCCTCCTCTCCCGCTTCACCTTTTCCCTGAGGGGGCTCCTGTGGACCTCACTACAGTTCTCCCTGGCCCATCTCCCCTCTACCATACTCATTCTGGCGGCGGCCGGAGCGGCCTTCCTGGCCAACGAGCTGCTGCTGGTCCCCATCCTGGTGACCCCCTGCCTGACGGCGCTGTTTTGGTCCCTGCTGATGGAGCGGGCCTTTCGGAAGCACCTGCCCGACCCCCCGGAGGACCCGGACTCCCCCGGGCCGGTGCCATGAGGGGCGGCGCACGGCGCAAGAAGCACTGTCAACCGCCCGCGAACGAGCCGGCGGGCCTCCCTCTGGAGGCCCGCCGGCTTTCCGCTGCTGATCGGTGTCACCGTCCCCCGCGCCCCCTTTCCCATCACGCCCGGGCGGGGTGGCCGCGCAAAAATACAGTCCAGGATGTTAGCACTCGTTTAATTGGAGTGCTAACATTTACAATTCAGACATATTTTCCTGTATATTTGTTCATAAAAAAGGCTTATACTAGACCCAGAAAACAGAGGAGAGGCGGGGTTCCACCAGGGAGGTCCGCTTCGGAAAGAGGATGGTATCCTTGAAACACCGCAGATTCTAGCACAATTATAATTTGACTGCTAATTCAGAAGACACCTGAAATTTGGAAAGGAGCCCTTATTTATGTTTGGCATGATTCCTTTTGAGCGCGGCAACGACAATTTTTTCGACCTGTTTGACAGCTTCGAGCGCAAGTTCTTCGGCAACAGCAACGCCAGCCTGCCGGACTTTCGGACCGACATCCGGGACGCGGGCGACCGCTACATTCTCGAGGCGGAGCTGCCCGGCTTCCAGAAGGAGGACATTAAGCTGGACTTGAAGGACGGCATTCTCACCATCTCCGCCCAGCACAGCGAGGACCAGGGCGAGAAGGACGGCAAGGGCCAGTATATCCGCCGGGAGCGCCGGTATGGCTCTTTCACCCGGTCCTTTGACGTCACCGGCGTGGACGAGGAGCACATCACCGCCTCCTACAACAACGGTGTGCTGGAGCTGAGCCTGCCCAAGGTGGTGCCTGTGGTGCCCGAGGCCAAGCGCATCGCCATTGAGTAAGCGCGGAGGGGGAGCCGGTCGGCAGGGGCTGACCGGCTCCTCTTGTGTCTAAGCGGCGACCCGCCGCCTCCTTCTTGGCTCCCCCGAAGGGGGAGCCAAGAAGGAGGCGGGACGCCGGACCCAGATGGTGTCAGCCCCCGGCAGGCGGGGCCGGGTCCTGCTCCTGGTCCGTCCAGTGGGGACAGGTCTCATCAGGCCGGGGGTGCTTCCCCCAGCGGGGCACATGACAGTGTCCGTACCAGAGGGGGTAAAAGCTCCCGGACCGCTGGAGACTGTAGTGCTGGCGGTAGCTGGCACAGGTCCCGCAGACCTTGGCGTCCACAATCCACTTGTAACCCTTTTCCATAAAAATCACCTCACCCTAAAATTCTACTATCATTCGATAGTAAAGTCAATACTATTATTTGATGGTAGATTATAATGCGGTCGAGGTGGTCAGTATGTACCTGCCGCGATTGCGCAGTCTCCGCGAAGATCATGATTTGACCCAGGCCAAGGTGGCCGCGCTGCTGGGAATTGACCAGCGCGTTTACAGCACCTATGAAACCGGAAAGCGAGATATCCCCCTTCCCCATCTGGTAACCCTTGCTGACTACTACCATGTCACGACAGATTATCTTTTGGGAAGGGACCACAATGAAAAGAAGAAAACACCCGAAAGGATGTGACGATTCATGAACATGAACAAATTCACCCAAAAATCTCTGGAGGCGGTCCAGTCCGCCCAGACCATCGCCCAGGAGTACGGCAACCAGCAGATTGAGCAGGCCCACCTGCTCTACGCCCTCCTCCAGCAGGAGAACGGCCTCATTCCCCAGCTCCTGACGCATATGGGCATCACCGTGCCCAGCTTCGAGGCCGCCGTCCGCAAGGAGGTGGAGGACCTGCCCCGGGTCACCGTCAGCGGGGGCCGGGAGGCGGGCAAAATCTACATCGCCCCCGGCGTGGACAAGGCCCTGAACGCCGCCGAGTCCACCGCCGCCTCCATGAAGGACGAGTACGTCTCCGTGGAACACCTCCTCCTGGCCCTGGTGGACACCGCCGGCCGGGACCTCAAGGACCTCTTCCGCACCTACAACATCACCCGTGAGGGCATCCTCCAGGCCCTCACCGCCGTCCGGGGCAACCAGCGGGTGACCTCCGACAACCCGGAGGAGACCTACGACGCCCTGAAAAAGTACGGCGCCGACCTGGTGGAGCGGGCCCGGCAGAACAAGCTGGACCCCGTCATCGGCCGGGACGACGAGATCCGCAACGTCATCCGCATCCTCAGCCGCAAGAGCAAAAACAACCCCGTCCTCATCGGTGAGCCCGGTGTGGGCAAGACCGCCATCGCCGAGGGCCTGGCCCAGCGGATTGTCAAGGGGGACGTCCCCAACTCCCTGAAGGACAAGACCATCTTCGCCCTGGACATGGGCGCCCTCATCGCCGGGGCCAAGTACCGGGGCGAGTTCGAGGAGCGGCTCAAGGCCGTCCTCAACGAGGTCAAGAAGTCCGAGGGGCGCATCCTCCTCTTTATCGATGAGCTCCACACCATTGTGGGGGCCGGCAAGACCGAGGGGGCCATGGACGCCGGCAACCTCTTAAAGCCCATGCTGGCCCGGGGTGAGCTCCACTGCATCGGCGCCACCACCCTTAACGAATACCGCCAGTATATCGAAAAGGACGCCGCCCTGGAGCGCCGCTTCCAGCCCGTCATGGTCAACGAACCCAGCGTGGAGGACACCATCGCCATTCTCCGGGGCCTCAAGGAGCGCTACGAGGTCTTCCACGGCGTGAAGATCACCGACGGGGCCATCATCGCCGCCGCCACCCTCTCCAACCGCTATATCACTGACCGCTTCCTCCCCGACAAGGCCATCGACCTGGTGGATGAGGCCTGCGCCATGATCCGCACCGAAATCGACTCCATGCCCACCGAGCTGGATGTCATCCAGCGGAAGATCATCCAGCACCAGATCGAGGAGGCCGCCCTGAAAAAGGAGACCGACAAGCTCTCCCAGGAGCACCTGGGCGAAATCCAGAAAGAGCTGGCCGAGATGCGGGACGAGTTCAACGCCAAAAAGGCCCAGTGGGAGAACGAGAAGAACGCCATCGGCAAGGTCCAGAAGCTCCGGGAGGACCTGGAGCAGGCCAACGCCGAGCTGGAGACGGCCCAGCGGGAGTACGACCTGAACAAGGCCGCCGAGCTCCAGTACGGCCGGATTCCTGAGCTCCAGAAGGCCCTGGAGACCGAGGAGCAGATCGCCCAGGAGGGCAAGGAGCGCTCCCTGCTCCGGGATAAGGTCACCGAGGAGGAGATCGCCCGGATCATCCAGCGCTGGACCGGCATCCCCGTGAGCAAGCTCATGGAGGGAGAGCGGGAGAAGCTCCTCCACCTGGAGGACATCCTCCACCAGCGGGTGGTGGGCCAGGACGAGGCGGTCCGGCTGGTATCCGAGGCCATTCTGAGAAGCCGGGCCGGCATCGCAGACCCCAACAAGCCCATCGGCTCCTTCCTCTTCCTGGGCCCCACCGGCGTGGGCAAGACCGAGCTGGCCAAGACCTTGGCCGAGGCCCTCTTCGACAGCGAGAAAAACCTGGTCCGCATCGACATGTCGGAGTACATGGAGAAGTTCTCCGTCTCCCGGCTCATCGGCGCCCCTCCGGGGTATGTGGGCTATGAGGAGGGCGGCCAGCTCACCGAGGCCGTCCGGCGGCAGCCCTACTCCGTGGTCCTCTTCGACGAGGTGGAAAAGGCCCACCCCGACGTGTTCAATATACTACTCCAGGTATTGGATGACGGCCGTATTACAGATAGTCAAGGCCGGACGGTGGATTTTAAGAACACCATTATCATCCTCACCTCCAACCTGGGCTCCCAGTTCCTGCTGGAGGGCATCGGCCCCGACGGGGAGATCAGCCAGGAGGCCCGGGATCAGGTCAGCGACCTGCTCAAGCACTCCTTCCGGCCCGAGTTCCTCAACCGCCTGGACGAGATTGTCTTCTACAAGCCTCTGACCCGGGACAACATCACCCACATCATCGGCCTGATGGTGGGGGAGCTCAATAAGCGGCTGGCCGACAAGCAGCTCACCGTCCGCCTCACCGACGCGGCCAAGAGCCACGTCATCGAGAGCGCCTACGACCCCATCTACGGCGCCCGGCCCCTGCGCCGCTACCTCCAGCACACGGTGGAGACCCTCATCAGCCGGAAGATCATCGCCGGCGAGGTGGAGAGCGGCGACACCCTGACGGTGGACTGCCGGAATGGGGAACTCACCGTCTCGGCCTCCCAGGTCCTCACCGGCGAGGTGGTGGACGGCTGACCGGAAGCCCCGGAAATCCGCGCCCCTAGGGCTTGTTTGAAAATTGGCGATGTGTCCAGCAGCGAGGGATTTTGGGCCGCTGGCAAGCAATTTTTTCGCAGGAATCCTGGCGGATTTCAAGGAAAAATTGCGCCGTCCAGGGGGCAAAAGACCCGCCGGTTGGGCATGTTGCCATGTTTCAAACAAGCCCTAAAGAGAGAGACCCCCGGAGCGCCGGCCTTTTGGCCGGCGCTCCGGGGGTCTCTGCCGGAAAAATTGCTTTGCGCTGGGGAACCTGCCTTAATATTTGGAATTTTGAGCCGATATTTTTATGAGAGGCATCCATGCCCTTGCTGTGTGCGAACAAGCGCACCGGCTTCTGAAAACCAAAGGGAAAGGAAGGACTTTTTATGCGTTACACGTTGTATCTGCTGGGATGTGTGGTTCTGGCCGCCCTGGGGGCTGTGGTGTCCATCTCCTCCTCGGGCACCGCCCTGGAGTTCTACAGGCTCACGGGCCTGCTGGACTATGCCACCCTGGCCTGGCTGCTGGCGGTCTGCGTTCTGGCCCTCCTGGGGACCGGCTCCCTCCGGGCCTTCGGCCGGGCTTTCCGCACCACCTTTCAGCGGGAGAACCCCCTCACCGCCTCCCAAGCCCGGGAGAGCCTTGGGGCCTGGAAGGTGGTGTCCGCCGCCGCCCTGCTGGCCGGGGGCCTGGGCCTGCTGGCCAACCTGATTCAGATGATGCACAACCTGGATGGGAGCTACCTGGCGGGGCTGGGGATTGACCTCAACATCGCGCTCCTGTCCCTCTACTACCCCCTCTTTCTCGACCTTCTGCTGCTGCCCGTGGGGGCCGCCTTGAAGCGGCGGCTGCGGGAGCTGGACCGGGGAACCGGGGGAGAGCGGCTTCAGGGAAGCATCTCCCTGCGCTCCAGCCGCCGGAAGGCGGGCTGAGGGCAGGGCGCGAAAACAGGCCGTGGGCCGGAGGAAATGCCTCCGGTCCACGGCCTTTGCGCAACGGGAATTTATCGTTCCATCAGTCCAACAATCCTTGTTCGGTTATATCGCTGTATGATCACAAAGGTCATATCAAACGCAGCCGCAAGTACGGAGGTTATGGTGAATACCATAATTGCACCGGCCCATATGGAAAAGACGATTGGAACGAAACTCAGCAATATGATGGTTTCATGCACAAGCTCAGCCTGGCATGAGGCCTGCGCAATCTCGTCCCAACGGTGTTTTTTGTGATCAAACAGGTGGGGCGCATATGTTGGCAGCATACCCTTCCAACGCTTCACCTTCAATCTTTCGTATCACTTCTTCTCCAAGCTTCTGCTCTGATACCATCGCCTTCTATAATCCGCTTTGTTGTTCATTGTGGCGTTAAAAATAAAACCTACCCCAAGCCGCATCAAAAAATGATATGCCGTTGTCCCAAATGTAATTGCGGATGCAAAGACGGCTTTACTCTCCGATGCTTTGTATAGGCAGAAGCAGACAACCGCAGCTGCAGCAGATAGTATTGTAATCGTGGTGACGGCTTTTTTTCATGTCCATCCTCTCCCGCGCAAATTTCGCTTCGCCGGTCTGCCCCAAGCATCCGCTTCCGGCAATCACGGCGAAATTTGCAGGCTGGCCAAAAACTGCCGCGCCCCTCTCGGGGTGCGGTTCGGCACCCGCATGTCCCACTTGACGGCCCGGCGGCGGAGCTCCTCCAGGTCCATCTCCACCCCGGCCTGCGCCGCCATGCGGTCGACGAGGTCCAGAAACTCCCCCTTGGACAGGGCCAGATAGGGAATCCGCAGGCCGAAGCGGTCAGAGAGGGCGGTCTTCTCCTGGATGGTCTCCTGGGCGTCCACCTCATCCCCCTCCCGGTCGAAGAAGGTCTGCCGCACCAGCAGCCGGCGGTTGGAGGTGGCGTAAATGGCCACGTTGTCCGGCCGCCGCTCCAGGCCCCCCTCCAGAATGGTCTTCACTGCGGAGTAAGTGCGGTCATCCTGGTCAAAGGCCAGATCGTCAATGAAGAGGATAAACTTCTGGGGCAGTCCGGCCAGGCTTCGGATGAGGGCGGACATGTCCAGAAGCCCCTCCTTCTCCACCTCGATGAGCCGGAGCCGCTGGAAGCCGGGCACCGACAGGAGGGTCTTCACCGTGGCCGACTTGCCGGTGCCGCTGTCGCCGTAGAGGAGCACGTCGTTGACCCGGCTGCCCTCCAGAAAGGCCCGGGTGTTGGCGATGACCTGCTCCCGCTGCCGGGTGTAGCCCAGCATCGCCTTCTCCTGGGGACAGTCCGGGCGCTCCACCGGCACCAGGGTCCCGTCCACCCACAAAAAGGCCCGGTATTGGGCAAAGCGCCCCGCCCCGTGGAGCCGGTAGAAGCCGGTGAGGCTCTCAAAGGTGAAGGGAACCCCGCTCCGCCACCGAGGCAGTCCGGCCAGCACCGGCTGGAACTCCTCCGGCAGGACCCGGCCCAGGGCTGTCAGGAGCCGGTCACAGTCCAGCCCGGCCAGCTGCCGCAGGGTCTCCACATCCCGCCAGGCGGCGGACTCCAGGGCCGGGTCCTCGCCCCCCCGGCTCACCAGGGCGGGGTAGGGGGCCTCCCGGTACCGCAGCCGGTCGTGGAGCCAGTCCCCCAGCCCCTGCTTTTCCTCCTGCCGAAGTCCGTAAAAAATGCCGGTATAGGCGTCCAGGGCGTCCTCTCCACGCCCCGCCGCCAGGGCGTCCAGCAGGGTATGGACTTCGGCCATCAGGGCCTCCTCCCGCAGGCCCCGGAAGGCCGAAAGGCCCGCCAGGGCCGCCCGCAGTTCATGTATCATGCGTTCTCGTTCCTCTCTGCCGCCGCAGGAAAGCCCTGCACAGACCTGCCGCCGGGGCCTGAGGCCCCGGCGGCAGGCAAGGCGTCCCGCGCCGTTTTTATCAGCATAGCACAAACGGTCTCAGAGGGCAAGTACTAGGGCTTGTTTGAAAATTGGCGATGTGTCCGGCAGGGAGGGATTTTGAGCCGCTGGCAAGCAATTTTTTCGCAGGAATCCTGGCGGATTTCAAGGAAAAATTGCGCCGTCCAGGGGGCAAAAGACCCGCTGATTGGGCATGTTGACATTTTTCAAACAAGCCCTAATCCCGCTCCCACTTCAAAATCGTGCCGGTGTAGGCGTCCAGGTCCATTTCGTACTCCACCCAGCTGCTGTCCCAGTACTTGAGCTCATAGATCAGCCGTCCGTCGTCCTCGTCCAGTTTCAGCTCCGAGAGCTGGGCCCCGGGCGTCCGGGCCTGGACAATGGCCTCCACCGCCTCCCGGGTCAGCAGGCCGTCCTCCCCCCAGGACAGGACGGGGTCCGCCGGCGGCGCGGGCGCCGGGGTGGGGGGCGGCGTGACAACTGGGGCCGGCGTCTGAACGGCGGCCGTGGTCTCTTCCGGCGCCGGCGTGCTGTTGGCCGGGTCCTCCTGCGTCCCGGTGTTGGATAGACCGGCCAGCCGCTGGTCCAGAAGGCCCTCCACATAGCTGCGCAGCTCCCGGCTGTGTTCGGCACTCTGGCTGTTGACCGCCACGTCCACCTTGTCCCCCTCGGCGTCCAGATAGCCGTTCACGATCAGGTCGTCCACCAGAGCGCTCACCACCGCCTCCAGGGCCCAGCCCTTGTAGGAGCGCCCCTCCAGAATGGGTTCGGCGTCGTCGTTGAGGGCCTGGACCCCCCGAACCTGGTCCTGGCGGTTGAGCTGGATGGCAAAGGCGGGGTTCACCCGCAGGTCCACCACCGAGTAGATTTGGAAAAACTGGAAGTAGACTGTCAGTCCCACGCACAGGGCCAGGACGCACACAGCCAGGACGGCTGCGGCCAGGAGCCGGGGGCGGGAGGGGCGGACCACCATCTCCTGCCGGGTCACATAGTCGTGGACCTCCATGCGCTGCACCGGGGCCTGGGCCACAGCCTGGTAGTCCGGTCGTGGGAGCTGCCCCACCGCCCGGCGGAGCGAGTGCTCAATTTTTTGGTTCACAGGCGTATTCCCTCCTCGGTGAGATAGCGTTTGAGCTTTTTCAGGGCACGGTTGTATCGGGAGAGCACCGTGGACAGGGGCAGGCCCAGGTCCTGCGCGATCTCCCGATGCTTCAGGCCGGAGACGGCATGGAGGAGGACCACCTGCCGCTCCTCGTCCCCCAGCGCCTTGAGGGCGGCCTCCAGCACCAGCCGGTCGGTGGGGTCGGAGACATAGGAGAAGCGGGCGTCGTCCTCCAGGCCCTCGGGGGCCTGGTCCGTCCGTCCCCGGGTGCGCTGGACATCCCGGCAGAGATTTTTTGTGATGGTAAAGAGCCAGGCCAGGGGCTTCCCTTGGGGCACATACAGATGCGCGGCGGCCCGGACCTTGAGATAGACCTCCTGGGTCACATCCTGGGCCTCCTCCGGGTCCCGCAGAATGGACAGGGCCAGGGCATAGACCGCCCGCTCAGTCTGGACGTACAGAGCCTCCAGCGCCGAGGTGTCCCCCTGCCCCACCCGGGGCAGCAGGCCCTCGTCCAGCTTTCCCTCGGGGCGGTCCCGCCGGGCCAGGCCCTCCATGGCTGCGTACAGAAACACCCGTCTTCCTCCTCTCAGTTCTTCCTGGTGCTCCATCCAGTCAGAATCTTACGCCTTCTCAGGCGCCCACCCTGCTCCGGGCCCAAACTGCAATTTCTAACTAGATGGAGCACTCGTTTTCCCCTATCATATCACAGATAGGGAAAAATGGAAAGGTGGAGCGGGAAATCTTCTGTAGGGATAACGCCTGATTCCTCCGTTTTATCGCAGGGGCCTTGCGTTTGGAAAAAATTTTTCGTATACTGGGGACAGCCCATACCTTTCCCGCCGGCCCTGCCGGTAATTCTGACAAGAGAGAGGGAACAGCCTATGATCCGAAAAGCTGCCGCCGGGGACCTGGACCAGGTGTCCGCCGTCTACGAGGCCATTCTGGACCTGGAGGAGGCCACCGGCCATCACTGGACCAACTGGCAGCGGGGGGTCTACCCCAGCCGGGCCACCGCCGGGAAGGCCTTACAGGAGGGCACCCTGTACATAGAGGAGGTGGACGGCCGCGTTCTGGGCTGCGCCAACCTCAACCAGGTCCAGCCCGGCGAATACGCCGCCATTCCCTGGACCATCCCGGCTGAGCCCAGGGAGGTCCTGGTCATCCACACCCTGTGCATCCACCCCGACGCCGCCAGAAGCGGGCTGGGCCGCCGCTTTGTGGCCTACGCCGAGGGCCTGGCCGTGGGCCTGGGCTGCAAGGCCATGCGTCTGGACACCTATGAGGGCAACGCCCCCGCCGCCGCCTTCTACCCCAAGCTGGGCTACCGCCTGGCCGGGTCCGCCGAGTTCTTTTTCGAGGGCTTTATCCGGGAGACCCTGATCTGCTTTGAGAAGGATTTGCGGGGCCGACAGGCAGACGGCGTATCGCCTCTTCCCCTATAGAGCGGTAACAGGAGCTGCGTCAAGCATCACCTGGCGCACTCCACCCAGCGGCCAACCGATTTCCACCTCCCGGCCGGCAGCCTGTACTGTCGGCCGGGAAATTTTATTGCCGGCAGAGGACCGGCGGCTGTGGCGAAAAATTTTTCACCCCCTTGCGATAAAACGCCGGCCTCCCCCGTTATTTAGACAGAAGGGCCCGGAGGACGGGGCGAGAAAATTTTTTCACCCCCTGCGATAAAACGCCGGCCTTCCCCGTTATCTGGACAGAGAGGAACCCAATACCACATTTGCAATTCCGAGGAACCCTGCGCTCCCCGTTAACGCCCCAGCAACCCAATTCTCATCATGAAAGACAGCCTATAAGGAGGATATGAACATGAGTACGAATCACAAGAGATGGAAGGATATGTTGGTCGGCGGTGTGATCACCGTCGCCGCAGTTGCCCTGGTGGGCACCGCCGTGGCCGCCATCGGCCCCAAAATCAACAACATCAGCGCCGCCCCCACCAGCACCGGCTCCGGCAGCTCCACCCTCAGCGCCGGCGCCAGTACGGCCAGCACCAGCTATATCGGTGAGGAGCGGGCCAAGGAGATCGCCCTGAACCACGCCGGCCTGACCGCCTCCGGCGTCACCTTCGTCCGCTCCTACCTGGACTGGGATGACGGCCGGGCTCAGTATGAGGTGGAGTTCTACGCCAACAATACCGAGTACGACTACGACATCGACGCCATCACCGGCGACATCCGCAGCTACGACTACGACGCCGAGTATTACGCGCCCCCCGCCACCAGCCAGGGCGGCACCACCACTACCACCGGCACTACTGCCACTGCTGCCGCCAGCGCCGGCAATCCCACCACGGCTACCGCCAGCACTGGCAGCACCAACTATATCGGCGAGGAGCGGGCCAAGGAGATCGCCCTGAACCACGCCGGCCTGACCGCCTCCGGCGTTACCTTCGTCCGCTCCCACCTGGACTGGGACGACGGCCGGGCTCAGTATGAGGTGGAGTTCTACGCCAACAACACCGAGTACGACTACGACATTGACGCCACCACCGGCGACATCCGCAGCTACGACTACGACGCCGAGTACTATACCCCCAGCACCACCGCCGCCAACACCTCCAGCACCAGCTATATCGGCGAGGAGCGGGCCAAGGAGATCGCTCTGGACCATGCCGGCCTGACTGCCTCCGGCGTTACCTTCGTCCGCTCCCACCTGGACTGGGACGACGGCCGGGCTCAGTATGAGGTGGAGTTCTACGC
>NZ_CALXGA010000029.1 GCF_944387725.1 uncultured Intestinimonas sp.
AAAATGCTCTCTGCAAGGCATGATAAACCAGTTAACCAAGCCTTCTGTGGAGTTAGGAAATGCTATTTAGTGAAACTGCCGGAGTTTGGGGCATCACTACTTATCTTGAAAAGGGACATCTCAATTCTGCGGTTGCGCCTGTGGCCCCGCCGTGGTAGAATAGGAGGGAATAGCAGGATGGAGGACAGTATGGTTATTCTAGGCATCGACCCCGGCTTTGCCATTGTGGGCTTTGGGGTGCTGGAGGGGGACCGGGGGCGGCAGTGGCTGCTCCGCTGCGGCGCCATCACCACGCCAGCGGGACGGTCTCTGCCCGCCCGGCTGGTCCAGATTGAAGATGACATGGCCCAGCTCCTGGAGACCTTCCGGCCCGGGGCCATGGCGGTGGAGGAGCTTTTCTTCAACAACAATGTCACCACTGGCATCGGCGTGGCCCAGGCCCGGGGCGTTATCCTGGCGGCGGCGGAGCGGGCCGGAGTCCCCATCTTTGAATACTCGCCCTCCCAGGTAAAGCAAGCGGTGGCGGGCTATGGAAAGGCAGAGAAACGCCAGGTTATGGAGATGACCCGGCGGCTTCTGGGTCTCTCCGCTGTCCCAAGGCCGGACGATGCCGCCGACGCGGTGGCCATTGCCCTGTGCCACGCCCGGTCCTTTACCTCCCGGCTGGCCCTCCTGGACCCGGCTACCCCCGGCAGCGGGCGGTATGCCGTCCGAAACCGGGGCAGGAACCTCTTCAAATAAGGCGGTTTTGTCATGTTTTACTATGTCCAGGGCCAAGTGGCCCATCTGGCCCCCTATCTGGCCGTCATCGACTGCGGCGGAGTGGGATACGCCTGCCGCACCACTAACCATACCCTCTCCCGGCTGAAACCGGGGGAGCAGGCCAAGCTCTTCACCTACCTCAACGTCCGGGAGGACGTCTTCGACCTCTACGGCTTTGCCAGCGAGGAGGAACGCAGCTGCTTCGAGCTGCTCATCGGAGTCTCCGGTGTGGGACCTAAGGCGGCGTTGTCCATTCTCTCCTCCTCCACGCCGGAGGCTTTGGCTATGAGCATCATCACCGGAGACGAGAAGGCCCTCACCGTGGCCCCCGGTATCGGTAAGAAGATCGCCCAGCGGGTGATCCTGGAGCTGAAGGATAAGCTGGCCAAAGGCCAGCTCGCTGTTCCCGGCGGGGAGAGCTACGGCGGCACTGGGATTACCGTTATCCCGGAAAACAAGGCCAGCGAGGCCGCCGCCGCCCTGGCAGTATTGGGTTACTCTCAGGCTGAGATCGGCCTGGCCCTTAAGGGCATTGACGTGGAGACTCTCAAGCTGGAGGCGGTTATCAAGCAGGCCCTGAAAAAAATGGTGAAATAAGAAGGAGGTCCAAACGAAATGAATCTTCAAATCCAGATTATCAATACGCCGGATAAGTTCCGTCCGATGGCGCAGGAGCTGGTCCCTCCTCTGGTGGAGTTACTGCGCGGTTTAGCCGCCGAGGAGGCGGAGACCATGCGGCAGGATCGGGCAATACGTGAAGAAAAGCGGAGAAAAGGAATCCCGGTCCACCAAGGTGTTCCAGAACAGACGGCGCTGTTCAAGGACCATGAGGCCCGGTATGGACGTCTGGTCCAGGACCGCTGCACCCCGCAGCTCCTGGCCCGCGAGTATGGACGCAGCTATGGAGAGCCGGGAAAATACGATTACCTGAACACCGAATGCCGCCTGACCTTCACCATGAAGAGCTCCGCCCGGGCGGTGGTGGAGACCTTCTTCTCAAAATGCGGCTTGGAAATGTGCCATCAGTTCATTCTGCGGGATACGGGCGGCGGCTGGAAAATCAGCGAGGTCAATTACGGCTTCCAGAGCGAGCCGGGAAAATGGCACAAAGACCACATCTAAGCATTCCCGAAACTTTTAGGAAGTGAACGCATGTCGATTGACTTTTCCGATACCGGGT
Organism: uncultured Intestinimonas sp.; assembly: GCF_944387725.1. GTDB lineage: Bacteria > Bacillota > Clostridia > Oscillospirales > Oscillospiraceae > Intestinimonas. The sequence goes on from NZ_CALXGA010000029.1 coordinate 1,943, forward strand.
TTGAGACAGAGGAGCCCCTGGTGGCCACCACCCTGACCCGGGAGGATGAAAGCGAGGGCTCCCTGCGGCCCAAGACCCTCCGGGAGTACATCGGCCAGGAGAAGGCCAAGGGAAATCTGGAAATCTTTATCCAGGCCGCCAAGATGCGGGGGGAGCCCCTGGACCATGTGCTCCTCCACGGCCCACCCGGCTTGGGCAAGACCACCCTCAGCGGCATCATTGCCAACGAGATGGGGGTCAACATCCGCATCACCTCCGGCCCGGCCATTGAGAAGCCGGGGGACCTTGCGGCCCTTCTTACCAATTTAAGTGAAAACGACATCCTCTTTGTGGACGAGATCCACCGCCTCAACCGGCAGGTGGAGGAGATTTTATACCCGGCCATGGAGGATTTCGCCATCGACATCATCATCGGCAAGGGCCCCGCCGCCAACTCCATCCGGCTGGACCTGCCCCGGTTCACCCTCATCGGGGCCACCACCCGGGCGGGGCAGCTCTCCGCCCCCCTTCGGGACCGCTTCGGCGTCACCCTGCGGCTGGAGCTCTACACCCCGGAGGAGCTCCGCCGCATTGTCACCCGCTCGGCTGGTATTCTGGAGGTGCCCATCGAGCGGGCGGGGGCCATGGAGATCGCCAAGCGCAGCCGCGGCACCCCCCGCATCGCCAACCGGATGCTCCGGCGGGTCCGGGACTTTGCCCAGGTGAAGGCCGGGGGCGTCATCACCCAGGGCGTGGCCGACCAGGCCCTCACCGCCCTGGAGGTGGACCACCTGGGTCTGGACGCCATCGACCGGCGGATGCTCAGCAGCATCATCCAGCACTACGGAGGCGGCCCTGTGGGCCTGGAGACCCTGGCCGCCACCATCAACGAGGAGGCGGTCACTCTGGAGGACGTCTATGAGCCCTATCTGATGCAGATGGGCTTCCTCACCCGGACCCCCCGGGGCCGGTGCGTCACCCGGCGGGCCTATGAGCACCTGGGGCTGTCCGTCCCCGCCGGGACCTTCGGCCTGGACCAGCTCTCCCTATGAGTCCGGGTTATATCCGGGAGATTTTTCTGGGACGCCCCCTCCCGGAGGACTCCTATCTCACCGCTTTGCCCGCCCTTGCGCCCCTTATAGTGGGGGAACGGCTGGCCCTGGACACCCCGGTGACCTTTCTGGTGGGGGAGAACGGCAGTGGAAAGTCCACCCTCCTGGAGGCATTGGCGGTGGCCATGGGCTTCAACGCCGAAGGGGGCACCCGGAACTTCTCCTTTTCCACCCGGAAGACCCACGCGGAGCTGGGAGACTATCTCACCGTCTCCCGGAGCCGCTATCCCAGGGACGGCTTTTTCCTCCGGGCTGAGAGCTTTTACAACACTGCCAGTTATCTGGAGGATGCCTACCGGGAGGAGCTTCGCTTGGAGGTGGGGACGCCCTATGGGGCGCGCTCCCTCCACGCCCAGTCCCACGGGGAGAGCTTCCTGGCCCTGGTTCAGAACCGCTTCGGCGGGGAGGGGGTCTACCTCCTGGATGAGCCGGAGGCGGCCCTCTCACCCGCCCGGCAGCTCACCCTGCTGGGGCAGCTGCACCTGCTGGTGGAGGAGGACTCCCAGTTCCTCATCGCCACCCATTCGCCCATCCTCATGGCCTACCCCGGCGCCTGCATCTACCGCCTCTCAGAGGAGGGCATCCGGCGGACGGCCTACCGGGAAACTGAGCACTACCTGCTCACCAGACGCTTTTTAGAGGACCCGGAGCGGATGCTCCGATCCCTCTTTTCTGAAACCGGCACCACTTGACGAAAGGACTGTCACTGCTATGGGTAAATTATTCGGAACCGACGGCATCCGCGGCGTGGTCAATGCGGGACTGGACGCCGAGCTGGCCTACAAGGTGGGGCTGGCCGCCGCCCAGGTGCTTCGGGAGGAAAACGGGACAAAGCCCCTGGTGGCCATCGGAAAGGATACCCGCATCTCCTCCGACCTGCTGGAGGGTGCCCTGGTGGCGGGGCTGTGCTCCGCCGGATCCGACGTGCTCCACCTTGGGGTGGTGCCCACCCCCGCCGTGGCCTGGGTCACGGTGGACCGGGGGGCGGCCGCCGGGGTGGTCATCTCGGCCTCCCACAATCCATTTGAGCACAACGGCATCAAGATTTTCAACGGTCAGGGCTTCAAGCTCTCCGACGAGCTGGAGGGGCGGATCGAGGATATCGTGCTCGCCGGAGCCCAAATGCCCCGGGCCACCCATGAGCACATCGGCAAGGTCTTTTACACCGAGGACCGGGCCCGGGACGACTACATCGGCCACCTGGCCGCCACGGTGGGCGGCGGCCTGACCGGGCTTCGTATCCTGGTGGACTGTGCCAACGGCGCCGCCTCCGCCACCGCGCCCCAGCTCTTCGACCGCTTCGAGGACCTCCACTGCGACGTCATCAACGCCGATCCAGACGGAATCAACATCAACGCCAACTGCGGCTCCACCCACCTGGACGGCCTGGCCGCTATGGTCAAGGCCGGAGGCTACGATGTGGGCATCGCCTTCGACGGGGATGCCGACCGCTGTCTGGCGGTGAGCGAGGAGGGGACCCCCATTGACGGGGACCAGATCATGGCCGTCTGTGGCCGCGCCCTCAAGGCGGAGGGCCGTCTGAAGGGGAACACCATCGTGGCCACGGTGATGTCCAACATCGGGCTCCACCGCTTTGGAGCTGGAAACGGCATCCATGTGGTCTGCACCGACGTGGGGGACCGAAACGTGCTGGAGCGGATGCTGCGGGATGGCTTTATTCTGGGGGGCGAGCAGTCCGGCCACGCCATCTTCCTGGAGCACTCCACCACTGGGGACGGGGAACTCACTGCCCTCCAGTTCCTGAGCGTCTTGCAGGCGTCCGGCCTGCGGGCCTCCGAGCTGGTGAGGGACTGCCGGCAGTATCCCCAGGTGCTGGTGAATGTAGCCGTTACCGACAACGCGCAAAAGCAGCGGATTATGGATTCCGAGACCCTGAAGGCTGCCATTTCGGACCGGGAGGAGGCTCTGAGAGACACAGGGCGCATACTGGTGCGGCCCTCGGGCACGGAGGCCCTGATCCGGGTCATGGTTGAGGCGGAGACCGCCCAGGAGGCTGCCCGCTGTGCGGAGGAACTGGCAAATCTCATAAAAACACTCTGAACTTTTGGAAAATCCTAAAATAATCTGCATAAATGCTTGACATTTGGGGTGGTTCTGCCCTATAATAAACAAGGAGTCTTGGAATGAGGACAGCAGAGACCGACCGAAACCCGCTCACCGACGAGGCGCTGTGCCGTCTGGCCGCCTCGGGAGACCGTGTCGCCGAGGAAGACCTGGTGGTGCGCTACCATTGGCTGGTGCGCGCCTGTGCCCGCCCCTACTTTTTGGCTGGCGGGGACAGTGAGGACCTGATTCAGGAGGGCATGGTGGGGCTGCTGAACGCGATCCGGGAATTTTCCCCGGAAAAGGGGAGTCCTTTTCGTGCCTACGCCGAGACCTGCATCCGCAACCGCATTCTCTCCGCCGTTCGGGCGGCGGCCAGAGATAAACACACTCCGCTGAACCACTATGTCTCTTTTGAAACCCCTCTTTTAGACGGGAACACCGACAGTTATCCATTCAGCGCAGCCCGACAGCCGCAGCAAAACCCTGAGGATATGTTCATCAGCAGGGAGGAGCGCCGGGAACGGCTTGGTACCCTTTTGGGACAGTTATCCAGCCTTGAGGCGAAGATCCTGGAGCTCTATCTCCGCGGTCACTCCTATGGGGAGATCGCGGAGCGTGTGAACCGGTCCCCCAAGGCGGTGGATAACGCAGTACAGCGCATCCGGCGCAAAGTGGCGCGGCACTTTTCTTCCGGCGATTTCAGCGAGAGCTGAACGCAATATTACAGACCCAGCAATGTCGGTTTTATTCCGGGCCTGGGCAATCAGTCAAAGAGAGGGAAAAGATCATGTACGAAGACAAGACACTTGTATGCAAGGAATGCGGCCAGGAGTTCGTGTTCACCGCCGGTGAGCAGGAGTTTTACGCCGAGCGCGGCTTCCAGAACGAGCCCCAGCGCTGCAAGTCCTGCCGGGATGCCCGCAAGGCCGCTGCCCGCGGTCCCCGCGAGTATTTCACCGCCACCTGCGCTGCCTGCGGCGGCGAGGCAAAGGTTCCCTTCGAGCCCAAGTCCGACCGCCCCGTTTACTGCAGCGAGTGCTTCGCCCGTATGCGGGAGGAGCAGGGCCGCTGATTTCTTGCGAATAAGTCGTTTGCTCAAAAAACGGCATAGCCTGCGGGCTATGCCGTTTTTGCTATGGAGAAAATTTGCAATTATATGACAAGGTGATAGGGACTGTATGGGGAGGGCCCCCAGGAGGATCTGCGGGAGGCGGCAATGAAAGAGATCCTGACACAGCTTTAGCCCCTTGATCCGCAGGAAACCACCTGGTTCCTGCCCCGGTCCTTTCCCAGATAGAGGGCCTGGTCCGCCGCCAGAATCAGATCGGTCACCGTGTCGCCTTGCTGGGCCACGGCCGCCCCAATGGTGAGGGAAACTCGGAGCGTGGCGCCACGATAGACGATGGCCAGCTCCTCCACCGCGCGGCGGAGGGCCTCCAGGTGTGTCACACTCTCCTCCAGGGTGCAGGGAAGCAGAAAGAGAAACTCTTCTCCGCCCCAGCGGCAGGCATCCGCCCAGGATCCAAGCTGGTCTTGAACGATCCTGCCCATCTGCTGCAGAACGATATCTCCGGCCTCGTGGCCATGGGTGTCGTTGAACCTTTTGAAGTAGTCAATATCCGCCAGGGCCACGGTCAGAGGCACCCCTTTCTGCGCATTCCGATAGGCCCGTTCCAGGCAGGGCTGGATACCGCGGCGGTTCTTCAGGCCAGTGAGGATGTCCTGGCCGGCCTCGGTCTGGAGTTTGTCGTTGCTCTGGAGCAGGGTGCGGAAAATGCGCTGGTATCCGTTGGCAAAAATGCTGCTGACGAAGATCAAAAGGGCCAGACTGCCGGTGACATTGAGGACGGTAAAGAAGATCTCGGCCTCCTCCGTGATGCGGACCAGAGGGGTTAAAAAATAGTCGAGCACTTCGTCGGAGATGAGATAGCAAATTACACATGCGGCACAGACTGCGGCCATAAAGCCCTTCTGAAAAGTCCGTGAGTATTTGGTAAAGCGAATATAATTTCCCAACAGCAGCAGGGCCAGGAGATAGAGCTGGATGCCGCAGTCATCACCGATGACGTAGACGGAGAGGAAGGACTGGCAGGCGACCAGACAGAAGCGGGCCAGGTAGGCGGGCAGGAACCATCTCATGGTAATCCGTCTGGACAGGAGAAAGCTCAAAAGGGCCGATCCCAGGTAGAAGACCGGCAGATAGGGAAGTCCCAGCAGCCATACCACGACAAAATTGACCATGGAGGCAACGGCAGAGCCCAGATACACCAGTCTGAGCTGCCAATTTACATTGAGTTCCAACGCCTGCATACCGATCACCCCGGAAAAGTTTGCTTCGCCGCTGTTCTGCACGGTCCATGAGAGGGACGTCTGGTTCCCTGAACGGCTTTCTGAGAAGATAACGGGGGAGGCCTCAATTTTATCGCAGGGCCGGCGGGTACACCGGCAGATATTTTTTCTTGCATCTCTCTCTTGAAAAAAAGCGCGAACTAGGGTATACTATAGTTATCCTAGTTTTTTGGAGGTCTATTTTTATGATTACTAAGGATACCATTATTGGCGACATTCTGGACGTCGCGCCTGAGACCGCTCCGATTTTCATGTCCATCGGGATGCACTGCCTGGGCTGTCCTGCTTCCCGGGGAGAGACGGTGGAGCAGGCCTGCATGGTCCACGGTGTGGATGTGGACGCCCTGCTGGAGAAGGTCAATTCTATGGTCCCCGCCGCGAAATAAGAGGTTGATTCCAAAAAGCGGAGCGGCAATGCCGCTCCGCTTTCATTTTATTTTATATTCTGACGAAGAGGTGAGGATATGAGGCCCATTGCCCTGTCCCCCCGGCTGCTGGCACTGGCCCGGCAGGTGCCCCAGGGGGTCCGCTTCGCCGATGTCGGGACCGATCACGCCCGCCTCCCGGTCTGGCTCCTGGAGCAGGGCGTCATTGACCACGCCATCGCCACAGACCTGCGGGAAGGGCCTCTGGAGCAGGCCCGGGAGACCGCCCGGCGGCACGGGTTGAGCGGCCGCATCTCCTTCCGCCGGGGGAACGGGCTCGCTCCCCTGGGACCGGAGGAGGCTGACCTGTGCGCCATCGCCGGCATGGGCGGGGAGACCATCGCCGCCATCCTGGCCGCCGCTCCATGGGCGGCAAAAGGAAGGACCCGGTTTCTTCTCCAGCCCATGACCTCGGCCCAGGACCTGCGGGGCTGGCTGTGGCGGAACGGCTTTCACATTGAAAGCGAGGCGCTGAGCCGGGAAGGGGAGGCCCTCTATGTCTCCCTGACCGTCTCGCCGGGGTCCATGCGCCCCCTGTCGCCGACGGAGGAGTGGGCCGGACGGCAATTCCGGGGAATGGGGGCCCCTCTGCGGGGTCTGTACCTGGAACGCCTCATAACGCGGGTCCAGGGGGCCCTGGAGGGCCTGCGGAGGTCCACCCGGCCGGAGGACCTCTGGCGGCTTTCGGAGCAGGAGGCCCTGGCCCAGGGCCTGGAGGAAATGAAAAAGGAGTGGGACGCATGGCAGCGGTAAACGATATTTTTCACTATTTGGACAGCGTGGCCCCCTTTGCCACCCAGATGGACTTTGACAACGCCGGATTTCTGGTGGGCAGGGGGGACCGGCAGGTCCGCCGCCTGCTGGTCTCCCTGGATATCACCCTGGAGGTGGCAGAGGAGGCCGTGGAGCAGGGGGCGGAACTCATCGTCTCCCACCACCCGGTAATCTTCTATCCGGCCAAGTCGGTGACCGACGCCGACCCTACCGGGCGGACCCTGCTGGCCCTCATCGAGGGGGGTGTGGCGGCCATCTGCGCCCACACCAATCTGGACGCCTCCGTGGAAGGGGTCAACGATGAGCTGGCCCGGCGGCTTGGGCTCACCGGCCTTGACGTCCTGGAGCCCTCTGGGACAGACGCCCAGGGCCGTCCTATCGGCATCGGACGGGTGGGGACCCTGACGGCTGGGGAGGCCACCGGTTTGGTGAACTTCGCCGCCCGAGTCAAGGAGGCCCTGGGGGCCAACGGCGTCCGCTATGTGGACGCTGGAAAGCCGGTCCGCCGGGTGGCAGTGGGCGGCGGAGCCTGCGGCGACATGGTGAATCTGGCCTATGCCCAGGACTGTGACACCTTTGTGACCTCGGATGTCAAGTACAACCAGTTTCTGGACGCCAGGGACCTGGGGGTCAACCTCATTGACGCCGGACACTATCCCACGGAAAACGTGGTCTGTCCGGTGTTGGTCCAGAAGCTGCGGGAGACCTTTCCAGAGGTGGAGGTGCTGATGACCGCTCGACATAAAGAGGTTTTTTCCTACCTGTAGGGGTTGCGCCCGCAGGGGCTTTATGGTAAAATGGCACAGTTATTTGAGACTTTCAGAAGGGGACGAATCCAATGTCAGGACATTCCAAGTGGCATAATATCCAGAAGACCAAAGGCGCGGCCGACGCCAAGCGCTCCCAGATTTTTACCAAGATTGCCCGGGAGATGATTGTGGCGGTGAAGCAGGGGGGCAGCGGCGATCCCAACAACAACTCCCGCCTGGCCACCGTCATTGCCAAGGCCAAGGCCGCCAATATGCCCAACGACAATATCAAGCGCACCATCGACAAGGCCCTGGGCTCCGGCAACGCCGACAACTACGAAAACGTGGTCTACGAGGGCTATGGCCCCTGCGGCGTGGCCGTCATTGTGGAGGCGCTTACCGATAACCGCAACCGCACTGCGCCGGAGGTCCGCCACTACTTTGATAAGTATGGCGGCAACCTGGGCGCCACCGGCTGTGTGTCCTGGTCCTTTGACCGCAAGGGCGTCATTGTCATCGAGCGTGAGGACCTGGACGAGGACACCGTCATGATGGATGCCCTGGATGCCGGCGCCGACGATATGCAGGCCGATGAGGATTGCTTTGAGATCACCACCAGCCCCGAGGCCTTCGGCGATGTCCTGGCCAAGCTGGAGGAGAAGGGCTACACCTTCGCCTCCGCCGGTGTGGACATGGTCCCCCAGAATTATGTCAAGCTGGAGAAAGAAGAGGACATTAAGAACATGGAAAAGCTCATTGACATGCTGGAAGAGAACGACGACGTCCAGAATGTCTACCATAACTGGGAACAGGACTGAGCGGCCTGTGAGCGGGGAGGAGCCGGACCGCAGCGCGGTCCGGCTCCTCTTCTGCCTGGGACAGTGGAAAAAATCAGGACGCCGGAGGCAGTCAGCCTCCGGCGTCCATAGGTGCAAGTAAGCCTGTAAGCCGGGTTCTGTCATTGAAGACAGCCATCTATCTAGGTGCGCCGTTGCCAACGCACTCCAGCCACCTCCTCGGGACGACCGGGCCGGCCTGTGTGTCCCTCCACGGTGTTGCTCCGGATAGAGTTTACAGCGATGGGCAGTTCCCAGCCATCGGGTGAGCTCTTACCTCGCCTTTCCACCCTTACCCCGTGAGATACGGGGCGGTATTTCTCTGTTGCACTTTTCCTAGAGTCGCCTCCGGCGGATGTTATCCGTTATCCTCGCCCTGTGGAGCCCGGACTTTCCTCATGGACGGCCTTTCGGCACTGCCCACGCGGCTGTCCAGCCTGCTTGCAAGTCGCTATTATAGCGGAAACGGGAGGAAATGTCAAACAGAGCTTTTCGGGCAGGAGCAAAGGCGGCGGATTCGATTGAAATATTGCCATGGATAGGATATAATAGCAGTGACACAAAACTGTGAGAAAGGGGGGACGGCTATGGCCGCTACCATTCGGGAATATCTGGCCGGACTCAAGGGAAAGACGGTGGCCGTCATCGGCATCGGAGTCTCCAACACGCCGCTCATCAAGATGCTCCTCCGCGCAGGCATCCAGGTCACCGCTTGCGACAAAAAGCGGAGGGAGGACTTTGGCGGGCTGGCGGAGGAGCTGGAGAGTCTGGGGGCCGAGTTGCGCCTGGGGCCGGACTACCTCAGAGGCCTGGACCAGGATGTGATCTTTCGGACGCCCGGCCTGCGGCCTGATGTCTCCGAGCTGCTGCTGGCTCAGGCCAGGGGCAGCACGGTAACCTCCGAGATGGAGGTCTTCTTTCAGGTCTGTCCCTGCCACACCATCGCCGTCACCGGCAGCGATGGTAAGACTACCACAACCACCATCCTTGCTGAGCTCTTGAAAAAGGCGGGCTTCCACACCTTTGTGGGGGGGAATATCGGCAAGCCTCTGCTCCCGGATGTGGACGGCATGGTGCCAGAGGACTACGCTGTGCTGGAGCTCTCCTCCTTCCAGCTTATGACCATGAACCAGAGCCCGGAGATTGCCGTAGTTACCAATCTGGCCCCCAACCATTTGGACGTCCACAAGTCCATGGCGGAGTATATCGCTGCCAAGGAAAATATCTTTACACATCAAGGGCCAGATGGGAAAGCTGTCTTTAATTTCGACAATGAGATCACCCGGGAGCTCTCGGAGTCGGCCCCCGGCCGGGTGGTCCTCTTCAGCCGCCGCCAAGAGCTGTCCCAGGGGGTTTTCGTCCGGGACGGGGCGATATGGGTATCCAATGAGGCGGGAAGTCGGGCTGTCCTGCCCCTGAAAGACATCCTGCTGCCCGGAGAGCACAATGTGGAGAACTACATGGCCGGCATTGCCGCAGTGGACGGCCTGGTGCCCGACGAGGTCATCCGATCTTTTGCCGCCCAGTTCACCGGGGTGGAGCACCGAATCGAGCTGGTGCGGACCCTGGATGGCGTGCGCTATTATAACGACTCCATCGCCTCCAGCCCCTCCCGGACCATCGCCGGCCTGCGCTCCTTCCGGGAAAAGGTCATCCTCATCGCCGGCGGCTATGATAAACACATCCCCTTTGACGCCTTGGGTCCAGAGGTAGTAGAACATGTCAAGTATTTAATCTTGACAGGTGATACCGCAGAGAAAATTGCGGAGGCCGTTCGAAGCTGCCCCGCCTACCACGGCACACCTCCCATCTCTAAGTATGGGGACTTCGACGAGGCGGTGATGGCAGCCCACAGCATGGCCCAGCCGGGGGATGTGGTCTTGCTCTCGCCGGCCTGCGCCTCCTTTGACCACTTCAAAAATTTTGCCCAGCGGGGCGAAGCCTTTAAAAAAATCATCTATGAGTTGTAAGCAAAGGGAGGAACTTACTTGGATATTCAGGCTGTGCTGGAGCGGCTGAGCCTTCTGCGGGGCCCCTCCGGCTTTGAGCGGCCCGTGGCGGAGACGGCTGTGGAGCTGATGCGTCCTCTACTGGACGAGGCCAATGTGGACCGCTTCGGCAACGCGGTGGGGGTGCGTCTGTGTGGGAGGCCAGGGGCTCCCAGGCTGCTGCTGGATGCCCACCTGGATGAGGTGGGGCTGATGGTCACCGGTGTCGAGGAGGGATTCCTTCGTTTTCGGACCATCGGCGGGGTGGACCCCAGGATGCTCCCGGATCAGGAGGTGACCGTCCTTACTGACCCACCTATCCTGGGGGTGGTGGCTTGCCTGCCACCCCATGTGCTCAAGGCGGAGGACATGCGCAAGTCCATCCCTGTTGACCAGCTCCGGGTAGATGTGGGCCTGACCCAGGAGCAGGCGGAGCGGGCCGTCCCCATCGGAACCTCCATGGTCTACCGGGAGGAGCCTGTACTCCTGCGGAATGGCCGATTCTCTGGGAAAGCCCTGGATGACCGCGCCTGTTTTGCCGTTCTGCTGCGAACGGCAGAGCTTTTGCGGGACAAGTCCCTGGATGTAGACCTCTACCTCCTGGGCAGCACTCGGGAGGAGGTCAGCGGAGCGGGGGTCAGGGTTGGGACCTACGGCATCCACCCAGACTTCTGCGTGGCAGTGGATGTGACACACGCCAAGGCCCCTGACACCGGCAGCAGCCGCCAGTCCAAGCTGGGCGGCGGGCCCCAGATCGGCATGGGCCCCAGTATGACCCGCTGGATGACCCAGCGCATGAGGACGAAGGCCGGGGAGCTGGGCATCCCCTGTGATGTGGAAGTCATGGAGGGGCACACCGGCACCAACGGCTGGTATATGCAGACTGTCCGGGAGGGCATCGCCACTGCGGTGGTCTCTCTGCCTTTGCGGTATATGCACAGCCCGGTAGAGACTGTGGCGCTGGAGGATATAGAATCTACAGCGGCCCTGTTGGCCGCCTTTATCGAACACTTGGGCGGGGAGGCGGAGCGGATATGACCAGTCTGGTAAAGGAACTCTGCCTCCTCAACGGCGTCTCCAGCGGCGAGGACGAGGTCCGGGACTTTCTGCGGCAGCAGGCGGAGCCCTACGCCGACCACCTGCGGGTGGACGCCCTGGGCAATCTCATCCTCTTCAAGCGGGGGAAAAAGGCTACAGGCAGCAAGCTGCTGCTCACCGCTCATATGGACGAGGTGGGCTTTATCGTCAAGGACTTCACCGAGGAGGGTTATCTGAAATTCGCCCCGGTGGGGGGGATCGACCCCCGGGCGGTCCTGGGCCGGCGGGTGTGTGTGGGTCCAGGACGGGTCCCCGGCGTCATCGGTATCAAGCCCTACCACCTGGTCAGCAGTGAGGAGGAGAAGACAGTCCCCAAGTTCGAGGATCTGACCATCGACATCGGCGCCCATAGCCGGGAGGATGCGGAGAAGGCGGCAGCCCTGGGGGACCTGGCGGCCTTTGAGAGTGACGCGGTGGAGTTTGGAAACGGTCTGCTCAAGGCCAAAGCTCTGGACGACCGGGTGGGATGCGCCATTTTGCTCCGGCTTTTGAAGGAGGAGCTGCCCTTGGACTGCACCTTCGCCTTTACCGTCCAGGAGGAGGTGGGGACCCGGGGGGCCTTCGGCGCGGCCTTCTCGGTATCGCCCGAGATTGCCCTGGTGCTGGAGGGGACTACTGCCGCCGATCTGCCCGGTACCGATGCCCACCGGCGGGTGGCCGCTCTGGGAGGCGGCCCCGTCCTCTCCTTTATGGACGGGGGGACCGTCTACGACCGTGGACTCTTTGAGCTCTTGCGGGAAACGGCGGAGGGGAATCAGATCCCCTGGCAGACCAAAAACTACACCTCCGGCGGCAACGACGCCTCCGCTGTCCAGCGGACCCGGGCTGGAGTCCGGGTGGCGGCGCTTTCCGCTCCGGTGCGATACCTCCACACCCCCTCCAGTGTGGGCTGCTGCCAGGATTTTGACCATATGTATGACCTGGCCAAACACTTTCTGGCGGCCATTGCCGCCCAGTCATAGGGAGGAGAACGACGCTTATGGATATGCTGAAGACCCTCCAGGCGCTCAATGCCTGCCACGGTCCCTCCGGGGACGAGGGGGATGTGGCCGCCCTTCTGGAAAAGCTGGCTGTGCCCTATGTGGACGAGTGCCGGCGGGATACCCTGGGCAATCTCATCGCCCACAGGAGGGGGGAGGGCTCCCGGGTGATGTTCGCCGCCCACATGGACACCATCGGCTGCATTGTCACCCACATTGAGAAGGAGGGCTATCTCCGCTTCTGTAAAGTGGGTGGGCTCCGTGCCGCCGAGGCGCTGGGTGCGCCGGTGCGCTTCAAGAACGGCGTTCGGGGCGTCCTCCGCCTCAGCGAAGCGGCTGAGGTCAAGAGCATGACCCTGGACGACCTCTATCTGGACATCGGGGCCCATGACGCCGACGAGGCCAGGGCCATGGTGCAGATTGGCGATACCGCCGTGTTTGACACCGCGTCTTTTGCCGCCGGAGACCGGCTGGCCGCCCCCTATCTGGACAATCGGGCCTCCTGTCTGGCGATGCTGATGGCTATGGAGCAGCTCCGGGAGAGCAAAAACGACCTCTACTTTGTCTTTACTGTCCAGGAGGAGCTGGGCCTCCGGGGGGCCAAGACGGCGGCCTATGCCATCGACCCGGATTACGGTGTGGCGGTGGACGTGACTCCCGCCGCCGATGCTTTGGGCAGCAAACACCGGGGTAGCAGCGTCCTGGGAGGCGGGGCCGCCGTCAAGGTCATGGATGGTTCTGTCATCTGCCATCCCCAGATGGTGGACCGGCTGGAGGTTCTGGCCAGGGAGCGGGGTATTCCCACCCAGCGGGATGTCATCCGGGCCGGAGGCACCGACGCCGGCAGCATTCACGTCAGCCGGATGGGCGTTCTCACCGGGGGCATCTCCATCCCCTGCCGCTATCTTCACGCCCCCCAGGAGCTGGCGGACCGTGGGGACATTGAGGCCGCCGCCCGGCTCATCGCCGCCTTCGCGGAGTGCCGCCTCTGACCGGCCGTTTGAGAGAAAGAAACCCTTTAGAAAGCAGAGTGTGAAAAGGAATATGCCATTACAGATCAGTGACCGGGTGCGGGCGCTGGGCCGTCAGGCTCAGGTCGACCTGGGGGGAACCTTTGCCCGTATCGACGCCATCGCCGAGGAGAACACCCAGAAGGTACTCTCCGCCTTTCAGAAGCACCGGGTGGCCGAGTCCTTCTTCGCCGGCACCACCGGCTACGGCTATGACGACCTTGGCCGGGACAAGCTGGACGAGATCTACGCCGACATCTTCGGCACAGAGGACGCCCTGGTGCGGGTGGGCTTTGTCAACGGCACCCATGCCATCTCCTGCGCCCTGTTCGGGGCCCTAAAGCCCGGCCAGACCCTGGTCTCGGCAGTGGGGGCTCCCTATGACACCCTGCTGGGAGTCATTGGCGTTACCGATAAAGGGCCCGGTTCCCTCAGGGACTACGGCATCGGCTACCGCCAGGTGGACCTGGTGGACGACGAGCCCGACGTGGATGGCCTGGCCCGGGCGGTCAGCGGCCCGGAGGTGGGGGCGGTTCTCATTCAGCGCTCCCGGGGCTACGCCACACGGGCCTCGCTCTCGGTGGCCGAGATCGGCAAGCTGTGCCGGGTGATTCAGGAGGTCAACCCCAAGGCGGCCATTCTGGTGGACAACTGCTACGGCGAATTTGTGGAGACTCTGGAGCCCACCCAGGCCGGCGCCGACCTGGTGGTGGGGTCCCTCATTAAGAACCCGGGCGGTGGCCTGGCCCCCACCGGCGGCTATCTCGCCGGGCGGCGGGATTTGGTGGAGGCGGCCTCCATGCGGCTTACCACCCCAGGCATCGGCCGCGAGTGCGGAGCCAGTTTAGGCAACAACCGTATGCTCTATCAAGGACTTTTCCTTGCCCCCCATACTGTGGCTCAGGCGGTGAAAACCGCCGTCTTCGGGGCCCGGATCATGGAGCTCCTGGGCTTCCGAACCGAACCGGCCTCCAATGAGGTGCGCCACGACATCATCCAGATGATTCACTTTGGGGATCCGGAGCGGCTGAAGAAGTTCTGCCGGGGCATCCAGAAGGGGGCGCCGGTGGATTCCTATGTGGTGCCGGAGCCCTGGGATATGCCGGGCTATGACTGCCCTGTCATTATGGCGGCCGGAGCCTTTATCCAGGGGGCCTCCATCGAGCTCTCGGCCGACGCCCCCATGCGGGAGCCTTATACCATCTACCTTCAGGGCGGCCTGACCTATGAGTCCGGAAAGGCAGGCATCCTGTTGGCGGTGGAGGAGCTGCTGAAGGACTGATACAACCTGTCTTCCGCATAGAGTCCCCATGGGGGTGAGTTGCAATGCGGAACTGGCACAGATGGCAGCGCTTCCGCCTGCGCCGGCGGACTTCTGCCGGAAGGCGGCGGCTGGGTCCCTGGGCCGGAGGCCTGATTGGACTCCTGCTGGCCCTGGCCCTGATCGGACATCTGGAGTTTCAGCTCCGGCCGGTCCTGGAGGCTGTGGCGACGGCCAAGGTGCAGAATGCGGCGGCGCTGGCCCTGGATGCCGCTGTAGCAGAGGAGATCGGGGCAAGGGGCGTTCGCTACAGCGATCTGGTCACCATCGAGCGCAATGAGGCGGGGGATATCACCGCCCTCACCAGCGACATGGCAGCCATGAACGAGCTGCGGAGCGGCATCTTCGCGGCGGTGCTTGTGGCTATTGATCAACTGGACCCAGACGGGCTGTCCATCCCGGTGGGGAATCTCACAGGGATCAGCCTTTTCTCCGGCAGGGGCTTCGACCTCCCGGTGGAGGTGGCGGCGGTGGGCTCCGCCCACGGGGACTTCCAGAGTCAGTTTACCAGCGCGGGCATCAATCAGACCCGGCACCGCATTGTTCTGGAGGTCACGGTGTCGGTGGAGATTCTGCTGCCCGGTGAGACCATTCAAACTCAGGTCAGCGCCCAGGTCCCTGTGGCGGAGACCGTCATTGTGGGGCAGGTGCCGGACACCTATCTGGGCCTGTCCTCCAGCCCCCAGCAAACGTAAGAATTTTGCAAGGAACGCCCCTTTCCGCTGTGCTATAATGGGGAAATGCGGAAGGAGGCAAAATAATGGAGGATATTCTCTGGGAAGCTCTGGGGGATATTGGCCGCTATCTCTATCAGATGCTGCCCTGCGCCTGCGTGGGACTGGGAGCCTACCTGCTGCTTCTGCCTTGGCGAAGGCGGCGGCTGGCCGGCGCCGGACTGGTGAGCCCACCCCTCCGGGAGGGTGCGATGCTCCTCTTTGTGCTGTTTTGTGCCGGTCTTGCGGCCCTGACGGTTTTCCCCAGCAACCTGTGGGCCTACCTGCTGGAGCCGGATGCCTGGCCTCAGCAGTCCCTTCTGGAGTTCTACCCAACGGCTGAGGAGGTCTGGTCCCGTCTGTCCGGGATCCCGGAGGCTCTGCCCCGGCTCCTGACCCCATTTCCCGGCGGAGCAGCTTGGCACTTTCGGAATTACTGGGCAGCCTTTTTATTCCTGGGAAATATCGGAATGTTTCTGCCTGTGGGCTTTTTCCCAGCCCTGCTGGGGTGGCAGCCCCGGTGGTGGAAAGCACTGCTCACCGGCTTCTGTCTCTCTCTGGGCATTGAGATCCTCCAGCTCTTCATCGACCGTGGTACCGACCTGGACGACCTGATCCTCAACACGGTGGGGACGCTGTGCGGCTATGGGTTGTACGGACTGCTGCGGCGGCTGGCTCCCGGATTCACCGGACGATTCAAACTACACGAAAGGGGAAGCGCCCCATCATGGAAGTACGAGAAGAATTAGAGGCCCTGCGCCGGGAGCTGGTGCGGGCCAACTATGAATATTATGTGCAGGACAACCCCACCATGACCGACTACGACTATGACCACAAGCTCCGCCGCCTGGAGGAGCTGGAGGCCGCCCACCCGGAGTGGATCACGCCGGACTCTCCTACCCAGCGGGTGGGGGGGGCGGTGTCGGAGGGGTTTGCGGAGGTCCGGCACCGGGTCCCCCTGGAGAGTCTTCAGGACGTCTTCTCCATGGAGGAGCTCTCCGAGTTCGATCAGCGGGTTCTGGAGGCGGTGGGGGAGACGGTCTATACCGTGGAGCCCAAGGTGGACGGCCTCTCGGTGGCCCTGGAGTACGAAAACGGCCTCTTTCTCCGGGGCGCCACTCGAGGGGACGGCCTGGTGGGGGAGGACGTGACGGAAAATCTGCGGACCATCCGCTCCATCCCCCTGCGGCTGCCGGAAGCGCTGCCCAGGCTCATCGTCCGGGGGGAGGTCTACCTGCCCCGCACCGTCTTTGCCCAGATCAACGAGGCCCGTGAGCAAAACGGGGAACCCCTGTTCGCCAATCCCCGGAATGCCGCTGCCGGGTCGCTCCGGCAGTTGGACCCTAAAGTCGCCGCCGCCCGGCGGCTGGACGCCGTTCTCTTCAACGTCCAGTATGTGGAGGGGGTCTCCTTCGAGACCCACGCCGAGAGCCTGGACTTTCTGGAGCGGATGCACTTTCGGGTCATTCCCCGAAAGATGTGTGCCACTATGGAGGAGGTCCAGAAAGAGGTGTCAGCCATCGGGGCGCGAAAGGGAGAATACCCCTATGATATTGATGGGGCAGTTGTAAAGGTAAATTCCCTTTCAGATCGTGCAACAATGGGCAGTACAGCCAAATTCCCGCGATGGGCCGCTGCCTTTAAGTATCCGCCCGAGCAGAAGGAGGCCAGGGTGTTGGACATCCTGGTCCAGGTGGGACGCACCGGCGTTCTGACCCCTAAGGCCTCCCTGAGCCCGGTGCGACTGGCCGGTACTACCGTCACCAGCGCCAGCCTCCACAACCAGGACTACATCACAGAAAAGGACATCCGAATCGGCGACACGGTTCTGGTCCAGAAGGCCGGGGAGATCATCCCTGAAGTAGTAAAGATTGTAAAGGAAAAGCGCCTTTCAGATTCAACGCCCTATCTGCTGCCGGATCACTGCCCGGTCTGCGGCGCGCCCGTGGCCCGGGATGCGGACGGTGCGGCCATTCGCTGTACTGGAGCCGAGTGTCCCGCCCAGCTCCTGCGAAATCTCACCCACTTCGCCTCCCGGGACGCCATGGATATTGAGGGGTTGGGTCCGGCGGTGGTGGAGGCACTGGTGAACGCCGGGCTGGTGAAGGCCCCCGGGGACCTCTACCGCCTTCAGGCGGAAGACGTGGCACAGCTGGAGCGCATGGGCAGGAAATCGGCGGAAAATCTGATTGCCGCCATCGAGCGCTCCAAGAAAAACGACCTGTCCCGGCTGCTCTTTGCCTTTGGCATCCGCCAGGTGGGGCAGAAGGCGGCCAAGGTCCTGGCGGCCCGCTTCGGCACCCTGGAGGCCCTGCGGGCGGCCACAGTGGAGGAGCTCACCGCAGTGGACGACATCGGAGAGATCACCGCCCGGAGCCTGGTGGACTGGCTCCACAGCCCCCAGGCCGAGCATCTCATCGCCGCCTTAAAGGAGGCGGGCGTCAATATGACCAGCGCCGTCCAGATTGCGGGAGACAAGTTGGCCGGGAAGACCTTTGTACTCACTGGAACCCTCCAGCAGTTCAGCCGCGCGGAGGCGGGAGAACGCATCGAGGCCCTGGGGGGCAAGGTCTCCTCTTCGGTTTCCAAAAAGACCAGTTATGTGGTGGCGGGGGAGGAGGCCGGCTCCAAGCTGACCAAGGCCCAGTCCCTTGGCATCCCTGTGCTGTCCGAGGCAGAGTTTCTCGCCCTCCTGGAGGAGCCATAAGGGAAGAAGGGGGCATGGGCGCAAGGGAAATTCCTTGCGCCCATGTTTGGGGCGGGTCCCACTCAAAAGCAGATTCCGATGGAGAGCTTCCATGTGCCGGTATAGATAAAGCGAATTGCTACAGATTCAATTTTATGGTATCCTAGATTACAGTCGAATCATAGTGTACGGACAACAGAACGAACAGAGGGGCGGGTCTAGGCGATGAAAGTCCAATGTGAATACTGTCAATCTATGGTGGATTTCAGGGAGCGGTACTGCCCCTCGTGTGGGAGTCCTCTTCCAGAGGGTAAGACTCCGCCCCCTCCTCCTGCAGGAGCCAAGGGTAAATCGGGGCCGGTGGCGGCAATGGTGTGTCTCCTGCTGGCAGGGCTTCTCCTGCTGGTGGTCTTTGCCCTCCAGCCCTCTGGTGGACGCGAGCCATCCACGACCGGCGGTTCGGTGTCCGGGATCCTGGAACAGCTTCAGGCGGACCCGAGGGACTGGCCGTCCTATCAGGAGGTGATTACCTTCTATTTGGAACAAGGGCGGATGGACAGCGCCTACCGCTATGCCGAGACCATGCTCCTCTCCGGGGGCGTGGAGTACGGAAGCTGGTGTGTGGAGTGCTTCTTGACCTTTGACCGCCGGGACCTGGCAGCCAAGGCGGCGCTGCTCTCCGACGCACTGACCGGGGAAGCGCTCCTCTTTTCCCAGGTTTCGGCGTTTACGGTGGAGGAGCTGATCCCAGATTCCCCTCTCCGGCAGGCCGTGGAGCTCTTCTTTGGGCGGACCGCCAACCAGATCACCTTGGATCAGCTCCAGGAGATCACTTATCTGTCTGTGGGGGGAGAAGATGTGCGCACCGGCGGACGGACCATTGTGGTGGGCCGGGAGCCGGAGGGGGAGGCCCAGGGGGCAGTTGCCCTCCAGGTGGAGGCGGGAGAGTCGGCTGACGGCCTTGGACTTCTCTATTTTCAGGGCCTTCGGCGTCTGGAGGTCTGGGAGAGAGGTGTGGAGACAGAGGAGCTGGTCCTGCCCAGGCTGACCGGCCTCACCCTCTCCTGGCCCCAGATGGAGGACCTCACCAGCCTGTCCGCCCTGTCGAATTTGGAGGAACTGTACATCATAGGGACGAATTTTCAGTCCTTGGCCGGAGTGGACGCCCTGCCCAGCCTGACCGCGCTGACCTTGGAGAACACCGGCCTGAAGGATCTGTCCGTCCTTCCGGCTCAGGAGGGGTTGACCCGGCTGGGCCTGCTGGACAACGAGAGCCTGGCGGGGGTGGCCTCCCTGGCTCAGATGGACCAGCTCACGGAGCTGACCCTGACTGGCGAAGCCCTGTCTGACCTCTCGCCCCTCTCCGGCCTGACGGGCCTGCGGCACCTGACGGTCACCGATACCGCCATTCTGAGCACATCCTTCCTGGCCGGCCTGACCGGCCTGGAGGAGCTGACCTTTTTGGACAACGACCAGATTTCCAGCGTTCCGGAGCTGTCCAGCCTGACAGGGCTGACCCGGCTGACCCTGGACAGTGACGAGCTGTTTGCCGATTCCTCCGACCTGTACGCGCTCTCCTCGCTGCGGGAGCTGGAGTTACAGTCCACCAAATCGCTGAGCTATCTGCTGCCTCTGTCGCAGCTGGAGGAGCTCACGGTCTACTTCACCCGCAGTGAGGCGGACCTGTCGCCCCTGGCCGGATTCTCCAATCTGCGCCGCCTGAGCTTCCGCCCCTCGGACCCGTTCTATGAGAACTATTCCACAGATCTGACAGGCTTAAACGCCTTACAGTCCCTGCCGTTGGAGGAGCTGGACCTGGGCGGTGAGACCTTGTACCGCGCCATTGACCCGGTGGTGTCCATCGGGACCCTCCAGGTGCTGGACCTGTCCGGCGTCTCGGCCGAGGGGACGGATTTCTCCCTCTTTTCCCGGCTGGGGCAGCTTCGGGAGCTGAACCTCAGCGGATTCCGCGACATGCTGGACCTCCCACCCGGCCCGGGGGAGCTGTACTGGAGCTATGAGCCCGGCCCCGCCTCCGCGTTTGTGGAGCAGCTGGGCGCACTGGAGCGCCTGGAGCGGCTGGACCTGTCGGACTGCGGGGTAGAGGACATCTCCGCCCTGTCCGGTCTCACCGGCCTGACCTGGCTGGACCTCTCCGGAAATCGAATCACCGACCTGTCGCCCCTGGCCGGGCTGGAGGGGCTGACTTACCTGAACCTCTCCGGCAACCCCATCGGGGATTTCTCTTCGGTGGAAGGCCGGGAGGGACTGGTACTCATTCGATAAGGAGGATGCAGCATGTCTCTGATGCAGGTCATCAAGTTTGACGGCCCAGCCCATGTGTTGGTCTGGAAATACCCCAAGGAGGACATCAGCCTTGGCTCCCAGCTGGTGGTGGGCCCTTCCCAGGAGGCGGTGTTTGTGGAGAGAGGGGAGATCTGCGACGTCTTCTCTTCTGGGACCTATACCCTGGAGACCGACAATCTCCCTCTGCTTGGCAAGATGGTCAACCTTCCCTTTGGAGGCCGGTCTCCCTTTCCGGCGGAGGTATTCTTTGTCAACCGCCTGAACATTCTGGATATCAAGTGGGGAACGCCAGTCCCCATTCAGATCAAAGATCCTGTCTATCAGGTCATCATCCCCCTGAGGGCCTTTGGCCAGTACGGCGTAGAGGTGGAGGACTCCGCGCTGTTTCTGCGGCGTCTGGTGGGGAACACCCACACCTATACCACAGACGATCTGGTGCCCTATTTTCGGGGGCTGGTGGGCAGCCGGATCACAGATGAGCTGGCAAGCTGCCTGCCTGAGAGCGGAATGAGCTTTTTGGAGGCCAACGCCCACATCTCCGAACTGTCTCAGCGGATTGCCCGGCAGGTGGAGCCGGTTTTCTCGGGCTACGGCGTCAAGCTGGTAAACTTCTGCATCAACTCCATCAACGCCCCGGAGAACGACCCATCTGTCCAGCAGCTCAGGGCCGTTTTAAACAAAAAATATGAGATGGAGGCCCTCCAATACAATTACCAGCAGGGCAGGACCTATGACATTTTGGAGCAGTCGGCAGTCCATTCCGGGGGCGATGGCGGGGCCGCCGGCGTATATGTGGGGGCCGCCCTGGGGGGCGTGATGTCCGATCTGGTGCGTCAAAGCATGCAGCCGAAGGGCACGCCGGAAGCGGACACGGAACCCCCGCACTTTTGCCGGCACTGCGGCGGCAGGCTGAGGGAGGACGCTGTCTTCTGCCCCCAGTGCGGACGGCGGGTGGCGGAAGCTCCGGGCCCCCGCTGCCCGGCCTGCGGCGCGGCCTGTCGGGACGAGGACCAGTTTTGTGCCCGCTGCGGCCAGCGGCTGCTACAGGGTGGGCAGGACGCCGGGAAACGCTGAGAAACCGCTGCGGTCTGCACATCTGGAGGATCTGAAAGAGCGGGACCCACGGCTTGATGCCGCGGGCCCCGCCTTTCGTGTTCTCTGTGAACCGTTCACATTGCGTCTCTGCGCCGGTGAACGGTTATTTGTCAAAGGCTGGGTTGGTGAGATAGACGTTCTTCTGGTCCAGCCGCTCCTTGGCCAGCCGGATGGCTTCACCGAAACGGGAAGATTGAAGTAGATTTACCTCAAAAATGATAGCGGATAAAACCGCCTTAGATTTTCCATGTGATTTCAATATTCCCGTTTGCCACCTTGATAACTTTGATTAAAGCGTCCACAACC
>NZ_CALXGA010000030.1 GCF_944387725.1 uncultured Intestinimonas sp.
TACGCCTTGCGTTTCTTTTCTTTTTTCATATCCACATTCTACTACTTCTTTCCCCATTTGTGAATACGGTTTCTAAGGTTTGACCCTTAGGCTTCCTTCTTTTTTACTTTTTGGATTGGTTGATGGAGTTTATGAAGGAAACGCGCGGAAATAAGAATAAATTGAGGTTGATTGTAAAGTTAATCTGACTATTGTTGATATTTTGTGGGATTGCTTTAGATATGCCTCTGCACGACTGATATCGACTGCTTCCTCTTCAAAAATTCTTCCAGCTTCCTCATGAAGTTGTCCGCTCCGGGCTTTTCCGGGCCTGGAAAATGTGGTATGCTGGAGGAGAATCCATGCTGCAAGGAGATGCGCCTATGAAAGCACTGATCACCGGGGCCAGCTCAGGTATTGGCAGGGACCTTGCCCGCTCTCTGGCCGCCCGGGGCTGCGCCCTCATCCTCACCGCCCGGCGGGAGGACCGCCTCCGGGCCCTGGCGGAGGAGCTACCTGTGCCTGCGAAGGTCCTTCCGGCGGACCTGGCAGACCGGGCCCAGGTCCAGGCCCTCTACGAGGCCGTCCGGGGGGAGGACATCGACATTCTGGTCAACAACGCCGGCCGGGGGCTCTTCGGCCCCTTCGACGAGACCAGCCTGGAAGAGGAGCTGGCCATGCTGGACGTGAACATCTCGGCCCTCCACATCCTGATGAAGCGCTTCCTCCCGGACCTGAAGGCCAGGGGGCAGGGCCACATCCTCAATGTGGCCTCCTCGGCGGCCTTTCTGCCGGGGCCCCTCCTCTCCTCCTACTACGCCTCCAAGGCATACGTCCTGCGCCTGTCCGAGGCGGTGGCCGAGGAGCTCCGCCGCTCCGGCAGCGGGGTGAAGATCAGCGTCCTCTGCCCCGGCCCGGTCAGCACCGAGTTTGACCAGCGGGCCGGCGTCTCCTTCTCCCTCCCGGCGCTCCAGAGCCAGGCGGTGGCCGAGTACGCCGTCACCCGGATGCTCCAGGGAAAGCTCCTCATCATCCCCGGCGCGGGCATGAAGACGGTCCACGTCCTCCAGCGCCTCGCGCCGGACAAGCTCCTGGCCCGGATCTGCTGGCATGTCCAGCGGCGCAAGCAGGGGTAAGGCCCCGGAAGAGGCCGCGCCAATACAACCCGGCGGAGGCGCACCATGCGCCTCCGCCGGGTTGTGCCGGTTCAGTTGGGCTTTAGGATCTCGCTCAGGTCCACCTCAGCAGCGTCCTTCCACAGGCGCTCCAGGTCATAGAACTTTCTCGCCTCATCCATGAACAGGTGGACCACCACCGAGGAGAAGTCCAGCAGAATCCAGGCGCCGCCCCGGTGGCCTTCAATGTGGTGGGGCAGCTCTCCGTGCTCCTTCATGACCTTCTCGCACTCGTCGGACAGAGCCTTGACCTGGGTGGTGGAGGTGGCGGTGCAGAGGACAAAGTAGTCCGCCAGGGTGGTGAGGGCCCCGGTCTCCAGGACCTTGATGTCCTGGCCCTTCTTGCTGTCCAGGGCCGCCGCGAGGATTAGAGCCGTTTCCTTTGGCGTCATTGGGCGTTCGCTCCTTTTTTATCTCATTGGTTACAGCAGGGGGATGCCCTCCGGAGGGCTGTCCTGGCTCCCGGCGTCCGGGGTGGGAGTGGTTATGGCCGCCGGGGGCGGGGTCAGCAGCGGCAGGTCCGGGTCAATGATGGGGGTCTGCGCGGGACTTGTCTGGGGGGACTCCGCCGGTGGGGGCGTCTGGAGGGCTTCCCCGCCGGTGGGGGGCGTATCCGGGCCGGGTGCCGGACTTTCGGTTCCGCCGGGGCTGGTGGAGATGCCGGGGCTGGGGAAAATGTCGGGACTGGGGGAGATGTTGGGACTGGAGGATGCGTCCGGGCCGGGGGATTCGTCAGGATCGGGAGATGCCTCCGGGTCAGGAGATGCCTCCGGGTCTTCGGTCTCTGCGGGCAGGGGGCTCTCGGAGGGCTCCTCGGTCTCCTGGGGCCGGTTCCGATATTCCAGCCAGGCGGTGTTGTGGGTGCGGTCCTCCAGGACGCCGGTGCTGGAGCCGATGGTACCGTCGGAGTTGACATACATGATGTCCAGCTCCCGGGAGCCCAGGTCCTCCAGGTAGGGGTTGAAGCACTCGTTCACCAGGTCCACCAGCTCACGGGTGTTGGGGACCACATAAGACTGGTACTGGGCGCTGGTCCCCGCGTAGGAGCGGCTCCAGACGTTCCGGGCGGTGCAGGGCATGGTGACGAAGTTGACGCTGTCCATGTCCAGGGTCTGGCCGCTGTCGTTGCCCAGAACGGCCTGTTGGGCGAACCAGAGCAGGTTGGGGATGGTGAGGTTGGTGGTGACGTTGTCGGTGAAGACCCGGGCCAGATCGCCGATGCGGGTGACGTTGGTGATCTGGAGGCACTGCTCCACCACCGCCTTGAGGAAGCCCTGCTGGGTCTCAATGCGGCCCAGGTCTCCGGTGCTGTAGCCGTTGGGGCCGTCCCGGAAGCGGACCACCTGCATGGCCTTGTCACCGTCCAGGAGCTGGTAGCCGGGGTCCACGTCAATGAGCAGGTCCTGGGTGGGGTCCCAGTAGTACATGTCCCGGGGCACATCGTACCACACGCCCCCCAGGGCGTCCACCAGCTCGCCCACGGCCTCCCACTCCACCACTACCTGGAAGTCGGGGACGAAGCCCACCAGCTGGCTGATCTCATTATCCAGGGCCTCGATGCCGTCCTCGCCGCCGCCGTACCAGTTGTAGACGGAGTTGATGCGCTTGATGTCCCAGGAGACGTTAACCATGGTGTCCCGGGGGATGCTCATGACGTTGAGCTGCTGGTTGGGCACGTCGTAGGCCGCCAGGAGGATGGTGTCGGTGTTGCCGCCGCCGCCGGTGTCCCGGCCGATGACCAGGAAGGTGAAGAAGTCCTCCTTCCGTCCGCTGCCGTAGACGCTGGGGGTCTCGCCGTCCAGGCCCTCCGGGCTGCCGCTGACGGCGGGGAGGTTGGGGATATCCGGCGTGGTGGGCACCGTGGGCTTGACGAAGAGCAGCCGGGACGCGGCGAAGACCGCCACCACCAGGAGGGCCAGGACGGTCACCAGAACATAGACCACCCGCAGGACCTTCTGCCGGGAGGTAAGCCTGGGTTTTCTGGGGGCGGGGGCCTGCCCGCCTGGCTTCTGGAGGCGGCTGCCCCCCTTGTTGGGTTCCTTGTCTGGGGTCATTCCTGTCGTCCTTTCAGATAATCCCGGGCCTGGAGGGTGTTTCGGTGGACGGGCATTCCCCGCTCCTCCATGTCCCGGATGGTCAGCTCGCAGCCCAGCAGGAGGGCGGCGTCCAAATCCGTATAGGCCAGACGCCGCAGCTCCTCCAGCCCCTCAAAGTCCGAGCGGGAGGGCTCGATATAGTCGGCCATGTAGAGCACCTTGGAGAGCAGGTCCATGTCGGCCTTGCCGGTGGTGTGCCAGTAGATGGCGTTGCAGACCGCCTCCGGCTCCCCGAAGACATGCCGGGCGATGGCCGCCCCCGTCTTGGCGTGGAGGAGCTTCACCGCCACCCGCTCCAAGTCGTCCAGTACGATATCATATTTCTCGCATAATTGCAACTGTTCTTCCAGGTTCAAATATTTGGTGCAGTCGTGGAGGATGCCTGCCCTCCGGGCCAGATGGGGATCGGCCCCCCAGCGCCGGGCCAGGCGCTCCGCCTCCTCCTCCACCCCCTGGATGTGGGGGATGCGCTTGGCCTTCACCATGGACAGGGAGGCGCAGCGCAGGTCGTCGTCGTCCAGGCGCCGCAGGTCGGCCTCCACGCCGTAGAGCCCCTGGCGGAGGATGTAGCCGTAGACCTGGCGCCAGAGGACCTCCCGGGCCCTGGCCCGGTCGGTTTGCAGCAGGGCGCGAACCTGGGTAGAGGACAGGTCGATGATCTGAGGGAGGGGAACGACGGCCGTCCGGGCGCCGAAGGCCGTCTGGAGGCGGTCCGCCTGGGCCTCCAGGGGGGCTCCGGCGTCCGACTCCCGACGGGCGAAGGCGGCCACCCCCGCCTGGGCCAGGATGCGCTCCGGCTCCCGCCAGCTCTGGAGGGTCAGGAACATGTCCGCACCCATCAGCAGCCAGAGCTCGTCGTCCGGGAAGCGCTTCCGGAGGGCCTCCACGGTGTCGGCGGTGTAGCTCTTGCCCGCCCGGTCCAGCTCGATGCCGTCGGCCTGGGCCAGCTCGTGCTGTCCCGCCTCCAGGCACAGCCCGTCGGCCGTCAGGGCGGCCATGGCCAGCCGGTCCCGGGCGGAGACCGCGTCGGGCGGCAGCTCCTTGTGGGGGGGCTCCGAGGCCGGGATGAATAGGACCCGGTCCAGCTCCAGCCGCGCCGCGGCCGCCCGGGCCGCCTCCATGTGCCCCAGGTGGGGCGGGTCAAAGGTCCCTCCGTAGATGCCAATTTTCATCGCGCACACTCCCCTTTCCGCAGACTTCCTCCTTTTGTACTTGGACGGTGCAATTCACGCTTTTGTTTGCGCCGCAGCGGCGGCGGGGGAACAAAATTTGTCAGCTCCGCTTGTCCTTTACCAGAACGATGCGGTCCTTCTTGTCCTTTTTATGACTTTGACGGTACAGCACAAATTTTGTTCCGATGACCTGCACCACCTCGCTGCGGGTGGCGCTGGCCAGGGCCTCGGCAGTCTCCCGGGGGGTGAGCATGGCGTTCTCCAGCACCCGCCCTTTGATGAGCTCCCGGGCCTCCAGGGCGCCGTCGGCCTGCTTGACCAGGTTCTCTTTCAGGCCGTCCTTCCCCACCTGGAGGATGGTGTCGATGCGGTTGGCCAGCCCCCGGAGCTGGGCCCGCTGCTTGCTTGTCAGATCCATAATGCACTCCTTTGCGGTTTGATTTCTGCCTCAGCCCTTTTCCGCCAGGTAGGCCGCCAGCTTCTCCTGAAAGGCCTCCAGGGCCTTTCCCCGGTGAGAAATGGCGTTTTTCTCCTCCGGGGTGAGCTGGGCGAAGGTCTTCTTTTTCTCCGGGACGAAGAACACCGGGTCATAGCCGAAGCCGTTCTCCCCCTGGGGGGCATAGGCCAGGGCGCCGGGGCACTCCCCCCGGGCCGAGATGACGTCTCCGTTGGGCATACACAGGGTGATGACCGAGACGAACCTGCACCGCCGGTCCAGCTGCCCCCGCATGTTCTCCAGCAGGAGCCGGTACCGGCCCGCGTCGTCCAGGCCCTCCCCGCCGTAGCGGGCGGAGTAGACGCCGGGGGCCCCGTTCAGGGCGTCCACCGACAGGCCGGAGTCATCGGCGATGGCGGGCAGGCCTGCGGCCTCCATCACCGCCCGGGCCTTCAAAAGGGAGTTTTCCTCGAAGGTGGCGCCCGTCTCCTCCACTTCGACGTCCACCCCCGCGTCGGACTCCAGGACCACCTCCACCCCCTGGGCGGAGAGGATGTCCCGCATCTCTACCAGCTTATGCTGGTTTTTGCTGGCAAGCACTACTTTCATGGCTCAACCTCCCAAAGCGGCCCGCTGGATCGCCTGGATCTCCCGGATGCCCCTGGCGCACAGGTCCACCAGGGTCCGCTGCTCCTCCACGGTGAAGGCCCGGCCCTCGCCGGTGGCCTGGAGCTCGATGAGCTCCCCCGCCCCGTTCATGACGCAGTTGAGGTCCACCTGGGCCGCCGAGTCCTCCTCATAGCACAGGTCCAGCAGCAACTCGTCCCCCACCAGGCCGGCGGAGACGGCGGCCACGCAGGTGGTCAGGGGCAGCTCGGCCAGCACCCCCCGCTCCACCAGATTGTGGAGGGCGCAGGAGAGGGCCACATAGCCCCCGGTGACGCTGGCGGTACGGGTGCCGCCGTCCCCCTGGAGGACGTCGCAGTCGATGGTGACGGTGCGCTCCCCCAGCTTTTTCCGGTCCACGCAGGCACGCAGGGCGCGGCCGATGAGCCGCTGGATCTCCGCCGAGCGGGGGGCGAGCTTGAGCTTGGAGATGTCCCGCCGGGACCGCTCCCGGTTGGCCCGGGGGAGCATGGAGTATTCGGCGGTGACCCAGCCCTCCCCCTCCGGGACATGGGGCGGGGTGCGCTCCTCCACCGAGGCGGTGCAGATCACCACCGTGTTGCCGCAGCGGACCAGGCAGGAGCCCTCCGCGAATTTGTGGATGCCGGGCGTCAGCTCCAGCGGGCGGAGCTGGTCGTTGGCCCGGCCGTCAATTCTTGCCATGGGTCATAACCTCCCAAGGGGCGCCTGCGCCCCGCTCTTTTTATACCAGCGCCTGGACAAAGGCCCCGGCGTCGAAGGGCCGCAGGTCCTCGATGCCCTCCCCCAGGCCCACGTATTTCACGGGAATCTGGAGGGCGTCGGCAATGGCCACGGTGATGCCGCCCTTGGCGGTGCCGTCCAGCTTGGTGAGGACGATGCCGGTGACCCCGGCGGCCTCCCGGAACTGCCTGGCCTGGATGAGGCCGTTCTGCCCGGTGGTGGCGTCCAGCACCAGCAGGGTCTCCCGGCTGCACCCCGGCAGCTCCCGGTCAATGACCCGGGAGATTTTATTCAGTTCGTTCATGAGATTCTGCTTGTTGTGGAGCCGCCCGGCGGTGTCCACCAAAATGACGTCGGTCCCCCGGGCCCGGGCGGCGCTGACGGCGTCGAAAACCACGGCGGCGGGGTCGGCCCCCTCGTGCTGCTTGACAATCTCCACCCCCGCCCGCTGGGCCCAGATGGTGAGCTGGGCGGCGGCGGCGGCCCGGAAGGTGTCTCCGGCGCCGAGAAGGACCTTCTTCCCCTGGGCCTTGAGGGCAGCGGCGAGCTTGCCGATGGTGGTGGTCTTACCCACCCCGTTGACCCCGATGAAGAGGATCACCGAGGGCCGGGTGTCCAGCCGGAGGCCCGGGTCCCCCACCTCCAGCATCTCCCGGAGGACCTGTCGGAGGCAGTCCCGGACCTCCTCCTCGCTCCTGCGCTTCTCCCGCTTCACCCGCTCCTTCAAGGCCGCCACCGCCTTGAGGGTGGTGTCCATGCCCATGTCGGAGAGAATCAGCCCCTCCTCCAGTTCCTCATAAAAGTCGTCGTCCACAGCGGAAAAGCCGGAGAAGAGGTTCAGCTTTTTAATTTTATCAAAAAAACCCATGGGTCAGTCATCCTTTTGTTCAAATTTTCCCTGCCGCCGGGGGGATTCCCAAAGTCTCTGTCACTCGAGGTGCAGTTCCTTCTCCACGTCGTTGAGGTTGATGGTCAGCAGCCGGGAGATCCCCTGCTCCTGCATGGTGACGCCGTAGAGGACGTCGGCCTCCTCCATGGTGCCCCGGCGGTGGGTAATGACGATAAACTGGGTCTTGCCGCTCATGCCCCGCAGGTAGCGGGCAAACCGGGCCACGTTGGCGTCGTCCAGGGCGGCCTCAATCTCGTCCATGACGCAAAAGGGGGTGGGCCGCACCTTCAAAATGGCGAAGTAGAGGGCGATGGCCACAAATGCCTTTTCGCCGCCGGAGAGGAGGGAGAGGACCTTCAGGGCCTTACCCGGGGGCTGGACCCGGATCTCGATGCCGCAGTTTAAGATGTCGTCTGGGTCGTCCAGCTCCAGGGCGGCCCGTCCGCCGCCGAAGAGCTCGCAGAAGGTCTCCCCAAAGGCGGCGTTGATGATGCCGAACTGCCGGGAGAAGATGGCCTTCATCTCCCCGGTGATCTCGGCGATGACCCGCTCCAGCTCGTCCTTGGAGCGCTGTACGTCGTCCCGCTGGCCGGTGAGGTAGGTATAGCGCTCGTTGACCCGCTGGAACTCGTCGATGGCGTCCAGATTGATGTTGCCCAGGCCGGAGATGGTCCGCTTGAGCTCTCCCACCCGCTTCTGAGCCTGGGCGGCGCTCTCCAGCTCCAGGCGCTGGGCCCGGGCTGCCTCGTGGGAGAGCTCGTAGGTCTCCCACAGCTTGTCCAGAAGCTGCTGCTCCTCCAGGCCGGCGGCCACCTTCTTCTGCTCCAGCACCGAGACCTCCCGCTCCAGGTTCAGCAGCTCGCTGTTCTTGTCCCGGCTCTCCCGGTCGGCCCGGTTCCGCTGGGCCTCCAGCTCCAGCTTCTCCTGGTTGAGCCGGGCCACCTGCTCCTTCCGGGTCTCATTTTCCGCCCGAATGGCCTGTAAACGCGCCTCCTGGGCCCCGATCCGGCCGGTGAGGTCCCGGTTCTTGTCCTGGAACTCCTGGAGGACCCCCTCACGCTGGGCTCTGTCGCCGGTGAGGTCCCGGCGGAGCGCCTCCAGCTCCCCCAGGGCCTTGCGGGAGGCGGCGTCCTCCGCCTCCAGGGAGGCCAGTTCCAGGCTGAGCCCGGCGATTTTGGCGTTCACCGCCTCCATCCTGGCCCGGATCTCCTCCTGGCCGGCGGCCTTGCCCTGGGCCTCCGCCCGCAGGGCGGCGGCGGAGCCCTCCAGGGCCTCGATGCGGGCCCGGGCGGCGCCGGTGTCTGCCTCGGTCTGGCGGGATCGCTCCTCCACCTGGGCAAGCTCCCCCCGCTGGGCATTCTGCTGGGCCTCCACATCGGACAGGCTCTGGCCCTGGGCGCTCCATCGCTCCTCCAGCTGAAGGAGCCTGCTCTCCAGCTCCCGGCGCTGGGCCTGGGCGGTCTCCAGGTCGTAGGCAGCGGCGGTGGCCTCCCGCCGGGCCTCGTCCAGGGCCCGGACGGCCTCCTCCAGCTCCCGCCGGAGGCCGTCAATCTGGGTGTTGAGCCGCTCCAGCTCATTGGCCCGGCTGAGGATGCCCGCCGAGCGGGAGGCCGAGCCGCCGGTCATGGAGCCGCCGGGGTTGAGAACCTGCCCGTCTAGGGTTACCACCCGGAAGCGGTAGCGGTATTTCCGGGCCATGGCGATGGCGGCGTCCAGGTCCTGGGCCACCACCACCCGGCCCAGGAGGTTGGAGAAGACCCGCTGGTACTTGGGGTCAAACTCCACCAGCCGGTCCCCCATGCCCACAAAGCCTGGCTCGTCCTCCACCCCGGCGTCCCGGAAGTCGGAGGGCCGGATGGAGCTCAGGGGCAGGAAGGTGCAGCGCCCGCCGTCCCGGCGCTTGAGAGCCTGGATGGCGGCCTTGCCGTCCTCCTCGGACTCCACCACAATATGCTGCATGGCGCCCCCCAGGGCGGTCTCAATGGCCACGGTGTAGGGGTCCGGCACATGGACCAGCCCCGCCACCGGGCCGTGGATGTGCCGCAGGCTCCCCCGCTGGGCCTCCCCCATCACCAGCTTCACCGCCTTGGAGTAGCCCTCGTAGACCTTCTCCATCTCGGCGAGCATGTGGATGCGGGAGGAGAGGGCGTGCTCGTCCATGCGGAGCTTCACCTGGAGCTCTTCGGCGGCCTTGACCTTCCGCTGCCGGGCCTCGGCCCGGAGCTGGTGGCCGCTCAGGACGTTCCCCAGGGCGTCCCGGTCCTCCCGGGCCTGGTCCAGCTCGGCCTGGGTGGCGGCGGCCTCCTCCCGGAGGCGGGCCAGCCGGGCCTCCCCGGCGGCCAGGTCCCGGCGGATGGACTCGTCCCGGTCCAGCAGCTCCTGGGCGGCGGCGGCCAGGGCGGAGAGGAGTGCCTTGGCCTCGGCGGCGGAGGCGGTCTCCACCGCCTCCTTCTCCCGCAGGGCCTCCAGCTCCCCCTGGAGGGTGCCGGCCCGGCTCCGCTCGTCCCGGTCGGACCGGCGGGCCTCCTCCAGGGCGGCCTTCAGGGCCTCCATCCGGGCGGCGATCTCGTCCAGGCGGGCCTGCCGCTCTCCGATCTGGGCGGCGATGGATCCGGCCCGGCCCTCCTGAGCCTCCAGCTCCTGCCGGACCCGGCCGGCGCTCTCCAGGTTGCTCTGAATCTGGGCCTGGAGGACGGCGATGGCCCGCTGGCACTCGTTGGCGTCGGCCTCCCGCTGCTGCATTCGGAAGCGGATGCCCTCGGCCTCTATGTCCTTTTCCCGCATCTGGGCGGCATAGCCCTCGGCGGCGGCGTAGAGGGCCTCCAGCCGGCTCTGGGCCTCCTCCTTCTGGCGGACGGCCTGCTCACAGTCGATGTTGAGCTTGACGGCGCCGGCCCGGATGCGGTCCAGCTGGTCCATCCACAGGGAGATCTCCAGCCCCCGGAGCTCATCCCGGAGGATAAGGTATTTTCTAGCCTTCTCCGCCTGGGCCCGGAGGGGCTCCACCTGGAGCTCCAGCTCGTCGATTTTGTCGTTGACCCGCACCAGGTTTTCCTGGGTGCGCTCCAGCTTGCGCTCGGCCTCCTCCTTCCGGTGGCGGTACCGGGAGATGCCGGCGGCCTCCTCGAAGACCTCCCGGCGGTCGGCGCTCTTGACGGAGAGGATTTCGTCGATCCGGCCCTGGCCGATGATGGAGTAGCCCTCCCGGCCCAGGCCGGTGTCCATGAAGAGCTCATTGACGTCCCGGAGCCGGACGGCGTGGCGGTTGATGAAGTACTCGCTCTCCCCGGAGCGGTAGTACCGCCGGGTGACCATGATCTCGCTCTCCTCCATGGGGAAGAGGCGTCCGGTGTTGTCCAGCACCAGGGAGACCTCCGCAAAGCCCAGCTGCTTGCGCTTGGCGGTGCCGCCGAAGATGACGTCCTCCATCTTCCCGCCCCGGAGGGCCTTGGTAGACTGCTCTCCCATGACCCAGCGGATGGCGTCGGAGATGTTGGACTTGCCGCTGCCGTTGGGCCCCACAATGGCGGTGATGTCATGCTCAAAGGTCAGCACCGTCTTGTCTGGAAAGGACTTGAAGCCCTGAATCTCCAGCGCCTTTAAGTACACGAGCTCACCCCCAGGTTCTTATTCGCTTGAAAAAGGAATCTAATATATGATAGCGTTTTATTGTACCACACCATTTATTCCTTTTCAATATGATTAGATAACATTACGCCCGTCTCATAAAAGGATCCACCGGCTGTCTGGCAGGCTTCAAGATGGAAAAACCCTCTTACAAGGTCAAGCACAGTATAAGAGAACCCCGTCGAGAAGCAGACCATTTTCCCGGCCACGATGATCCTATCGCACATCAGTAAAAGCGGCGGAGCGCTCACCGCGCGGTGGAGGTTGCACAATATTTATTCACAAAATGGACAAAATTTCTTGCCCTAATTTGCGTATTTGGCAGAATCGTCAATTTATTCCCCTAAATCATCGGCAATCTTTGAGTAAATTGATGCCATGTGATTGTTAATTGCTGGGTTGTTACTGTTCGACAGGCAAGACCATATTCAAACCCTTTCCATGGGCATTGGAT
Source organism: uncultured Intestinimonas sp. (assembly GCF_944387725.1). Lineage (GTDB taxonomy): Bacteria > Bacillota > Clostridia > Oscillospirales > Oscillospiraceae > Intestinimonas. Next base: position 11,197 of record NZ_CALXGA010000030.1, read on the forward strand.
TCATGGAATGGTTTTGAATGTGGTCTTTTTTCTTTCTTCTAGGGCTTGTTTGAAAATTGGCGATATGTCCAGCAGCGAGGGATTTTGAGCCGCTGGCAAGCAATTTTTTCGCAGGAATCTTGGCGGATTTCAAGGAAAAATTGCGCCGTCCAGGGGGCAAAAGACCCGCTGATTGGGCATGTTGACATGTTTCAAACAAGCCCTAGTGAGGGTGAGCTTCGGTGGCCATCGTGGCGGCCCTGCCCATCCGTGCGGGCTTCCAGTTCAGCGCCGGCTTTGTGGACTGGGTCCTGAGCTTCAACGCTTCCTTCGCCGAAACCCCCTTGCTGCTGATCCCCATTGGCCTGGTGTTCTTCGTGGTGTACTACATGATCTTCCGCGTCGTGATTGTGGCTCTGAACCTAAAGACCCCCGGCCGCGAGGATGACGACAATGAGGCCGAACTCAGCATCGAACTGAGCGGCAGCGACTTCGCCGCCATGGCCAAGACCATCCTGGAAGGCGTCGGCGGCGCGGACAACGTGACCAGCATAGACAACTGCATCACCCGTCTGCGTCTGGAGGTGAAGGACCGCCTGCTGGTAGAGAAGAAGATTCGGGCTTCCGGCGCCGCCGGCGTCGTCCGTCCCGGCAAGACCAGCGTTCAGGTCATTATCGGGCCCAAGGTCCAGTTTTTGGCCGACGAATTCAAGAAGCTGGTCCGCAGATCTCCCCATCCCACGGCGGCGCCTGGGCCCACAAGGAGCCGCACTGCAATAATGACTGAAAACCGTGAACTGTCAGCAAAAAAGTCTCACCCTGCACCGCCTGGTGCAGGGTGAGTTCTTTTCTTGGGCCTTTTTTACGGCCCCTTTTTATCACTGATCCATTCCGCAGGCGGTGGCTTTCTCTGTGAGCACGCGCTCATGGGTCACTGCGTCATAGAACCGGAATCCGCCGGAGAAATTATAGCATGTGAAGCCGTGGCCGGACAGAATGCGGCAGGCGATGTAGCTGCGCAGGCCGCTCTGGCAGATCACATACACCGGCTTGCCGGGGTCCAGCTCGTCCAGATGCTCCCGCAGCTCATCCAATGGAAGGTTGAAAAATCCGTCGATGTGTCCCTGGGCATATTCCTCTGCCGTGCGGGTGTCCAGCAGGGTCACGCTGCCGTCCTGGGGCAGGGACGCCGCCTCCTCCAGCCGCCACTGCTTCAAAAGGCCCCGGGCGAGGTTGTCGATCAGAAAGCCGGCCATATTGACGGGGTCCTTGGCGGAGGAATAGGGCGGCGCATAGGCCAGCTCCAGCTCCTTGAGCTCCGTGGCCTTCATCCCGGCGCGAAGGGCGGCTGCCAGCACGTCGATCCGCTTGTCCACCCCTTCATAGCCCACAATCTGCGCCCCCAGCAGGCGGCAGGTCCCCGTTTCAAAGACCACCTTCATGGTCATCACTTTGCCGCCGGGATAGTAGCCCGCATGACTCATGGGAGACAAGATCACGGCGTCGGCGTCCAGCCCGGCCGCTCTGGCCTGGGTCTCATTGAGGCCGGTCAGGGCGGCGGTCATGCCGAACACCTTGAGGATGGAGCTGCCCTGGGCCCCTGTATACCGGCTGTCTCCGCCGCAGATGTTGTCCGCCGCAATCCGGCCCTGCTTGTTGGCGGGCCCCGCCAGGGCGACCACCGTATCCTGCCCGGTGACAAAATTCCGCACCTGCACCGCGTCGCCCACAGCATAGATGTCTGGCGCCGAGGTCTCCATCCTGTCATTGACCACGATGCTGCCCTTGACCCCCAGCTCCAGGCCGGCAGCTCCGGCCAGCCTGGTGTCCGGGGTGACGCCAATGGCCAGTACCACCATGTCGGCGCAGAGGGGAGACGCCTCCTCCTTCAGCAGCACCTTCACGCCGCCGTCCGTCTCTTCAAAGCCGTCTACGGTACGGCCCAGGGCCAGCTTCACGCCGTGCCGGCGCATTTCGCTCTGGAGAAAGGCCGCCATATCCGGGTCGAAGGGCTCCATCAGCTGCCCCACCTGCTGGACGATGGTGACCTCCATCCCCAGCTCCCGCAGGTTCTCCGCCAGCTCCAGGCTGATAAAGCCGCCGCCCGCCAGCACGGCGGACTTGGGATGGGCCTGGTCGATGTAGGATTTGATGCGGAAGGTGTCCTCCACTGTGCGCAGGGTGAACAGCCGGCTGATTCCCATGCCGGGAAGCCGGGGCTGGGCGGGCCGGGCCCCGGGCGAGAGGAGCAGCTTGTCGTAGGACTCCTCGAATTCCTCGCCAGTCTCCAGATTCTTCACGGTGACGGTTTTCCGCTCCGGGTGAAGGGCCGTGACCTCGTGGCGTACCTTCATGCGGACCCGGAAGCGGGTGTAGAAGCTCTCCGGCGTCTGGAGGGTCAGGGTCTCCGGGTCGGCGATGACACCGCCGATGTAATAGGGCAGGCCGCAGTTGGCGTAGGAAATGTACCTGGTCCGCTCAAATACCACAATCTCCGCCTGCTCGTCCAGCCTGCGAATACGGGCCGCAGCGGTGGCGCCGCCTGCCACGCCGCCTACAATGACAACCTTCATCTTATCGTTCCACCTTTCCCTTCCAGGCGGCGATGCCGCCGATATTTTTGACCTGTGTGTAGCCCAACCGCTTCAGGCCGCCGGCCGCCTGCTGGCTCCTGGCCCCGCTGTAACAGTAGACAAAGAGCGGGGTATCCTTTTCTTCTATCACGGAAGTGATGGTATGAATGGCTTGCAGCGGAACGTTTTTACTGCCGGGGATATGGCCCTCCCGGTACTCCTGCGCCGTGCGGACGTCCAGCAGAACCGCGCCGGGCGCGGCCTGATATTCGTCCACGCCCTGGGCGATGTCCGGGGGCTTTAAGAAATCAAACAAACCCATGGTCGGCCCTCCTTGTCTTTTTCTGCCAGGATAATAGCACAGTTTTCCGCCCCAGACTGTGATATTGTCACATTGCGGCCGCCCATGCCATACGGCCCGCCCGGGCCGGCGGCAAAAAGAGAGGCCGGACAGCCTCCCTACCATCTGTCCGGCCTGTGGTTTTTTCGCGCGGTGTGCATCGGAACCGGGCGGCGGTCAGCCGCCCATGTAGGAGAAGTGCATGTAGTCGTGGTAGCCTGCGGACGGATCGGCGTCAAAGGCCCAGGCGTCGCCGCCCCAGCTCCAGCCGTGTTCCGCAAAGATGCGGACCACCGAGCCGTCTTCGGGAATGGAATAGGGGCTCTCCGCCGGGTCCCAGAAGCTCCCGGCCAGGGCCTGGCCGTCCCGGACCTGGAAGTTTTCGTTGGCGTTGATGTCGATGGCCGTGCCGCAGTTGTGCTCGCCGGTGGCGGTGTCGCCCCGCCAGGCATAGCCTCCCACGCTGTGGATGGGGAATTGCTCCGGGTCGTTGTAGATCTCGGTAAAAATGTCCACCACGTCCTGGGCGATGGCGGCGTGGACCGTGAGGGACAGAGTGGCGCTGACCTTACTGCCGCTGCCGGAGAGCCGCCACACGGGGATGGAGACGGTGGTCATGGCGGCGGAGGCCTCGGCCTCATTCTCGAAGCGGCGCTTGTCCTCACTGCCGAAGAGGAGGAGGTACTTCCGGGGATTTTCTTCCGGGAACTGAAGCCAGAAGTCCTGGAGATAGTAGTCCTCCATGGCCGCCTCCCCGCGCTCCACCTTTTCCCAGAACTGCTCCTGCTGGATTTCAGCCTCGGTCATGGGCTCGAAGAGGAGGGTGTACTCGTCACTGATGGTACTAATCTGATAGCTGTAGGGGGTCACGTCGTTGTAGTATCCCACACCGCTGGTGTCGGCGGCATAGGAGACGCTGTAGCCCACCCTGGCGGTGGTCCGCTGGTCGGGGAGGATGGTCTCGCCGGTGACGCTGTTGACAAAATGGAAGACGACGGCCTTTTCCTCCCCTCTGCGCTCCTGGTCCACCTTTTCCAGCACCCGGACCAGGAGGGCCGCCCCGTCGGCCCGCTGGAGGGTTTCGTCACAGCCAAAGGAGCCGTCGGCCCGGCCCTGGACCACCCCGGCCTGCGCCAGGGCGGCTACGGCCTCCTGGTGGGCGGCGTCCATCTGGCTCCAGTCGGTGAAGGTGGAGGCGTCGGCGGCGTTCTGCATGGCGCCGTACCAGAAGTCCAGAATGGAATTGGAGGGCTCAGCCTCCTCTGGAAGGGCCCGGGCCAGCAGCAGGGCGGCGTCCTGCCGGGTGACGGGGTCGCTGAGGGAGCCGCCGCTGATGACGCTCAGATTGTCCTCCGGCAGCAGCAGCCCGCTGGACAGGGCGGCCTGAAGCCCCGCCTGGTCCCAGCTCAGGCCGGTGTTCAGGGCGTTTTCATAGGACCGGGCGGCAAAGGTCCGGGTAAGCATGGCCAGAAACTGGCCCCAGCTCAGGGTGCCGGAGGGGTCCATGAGGCCGTCTCCGGAGCCCTGGAGAATCCCCAGGTTGGCAGCCTCGGTCAAGGTGTCGTAGGCCCAGTGGGAGGTGGGCAGGTCGGTGTACCCCGCCGCCCGGACCGGGGCGGCCAGGGAGAGGCTCAGGGCCCCCGCCAGGGCCAGGGCGCGGATACGTTTACTAAGGTGCATGATGGTCTTCTCTCCTTTTCTCTCTTGATTTCCGGCAGCTGCCAAAGGCCGGGCAGGGGGAGCGCCGCCCTCCGGCGCGGTCATATGCTTAGTATAATACAGGTTTCGACCTTTCACAAGGGCAAACGGCCATATTTTCAGCGTGGTGTTCCCAAAGATAAATTGCCGTATCATCATGCGTACAGAACAACGCCGAACGCCCTGGGGCTATGGATGGGTGGGAGCTGCAAAAAGAGCGGCGGACTGCCTCGTGGGCAGTCCGCCGCAGCCTGTCGGAAAAGTCCTTCGGACTTTTTCGATGCAATCGAAAAAGTTCCCGACTGCACATGAAAGGGGGGCGCTCCGCCCCCCCCCTTTCACACTATCTCCCCGGTGCGTATCCGACCAATTTTGCACCTTTTTTGACAGCCTGAGGCGGCTTACAGCCCGCCCAGATACTGCCCCGCCTTGCTGGCGGCCATGGCGCCGTCGGCGGCGGCGGTGACCAGCTGCCGGAGCTCCTTGGAGCGGGTGTCGCCGGCGGCGAAGACCCCGGGAACGTTGGTGGCACAGTCCTCGCCGGCCTGGAGATAGCCGTACTCGTTGAGGGCCAGGGGCGGGGAGAACCGGGCATTGTCCGGGATCAGTCCCACCGCCGCGAAGACGGCGGAGACGTGGAGAATCCGCTGGTGCTCCGGGCCCATGAGGCGGACGGTCTCCACCTGCTGCTCTCCCTGAATCTCCAGGACCTTGTGCTCCATCAGAAGCTTCACGTTGGGCTTGTCCCGGAGGCCGTCCACCAGGTATTTCTGGGCGGTGAGCCGGTCCCGGCGGTGGATGAGCCAGACGGTGGGGCAGATGGAGGCCAGATAGACAGCGTCCTCCACAGCGGTGTTGCCGCCCCCCACCACGGCCACATCCTTGCCCTTGAAGAAGCTGCCGTCGCAGGTGGCGCAGTAGCTGACCCCCCTGCCCCCCAGCCGCTCCTCACCGGGGACCCCCAGCTTCCGGCGCTGGACGCCGTTGGCCAGGATCAGGGCCCGGCCCTGGAACCGTTCCTCCCCTGCCAGGACCACCTTCACGTCTCCCTGGTCCTGGAAGCCGGTGACGGCGGCGAACTGAATCTCCGCCCCCAGGTCCATACACTGTTGGTAGAGCCCCATGGCGAAGTCTGGGCCGGAGATGGACAGGGTGCCGGGCCAGTTCTCCACATGGGGGGTGGTGACGGCCTGGCCGCCGGGGACGCCCCCCTCCAGCACCAGGACGGAGTGGCCCGCCCGCCGGGCGTACAGGGCCGCCGTCAGCCCGGCGGGGCCGGCGCCCACGATGATAATGTCGTACATAGCAAAACCTCCCAGAAGGCAGTTGGATGTCTCTGCCCTCATTCTACCCCAAAAGCCGCCGGGAAGCAAACCTTTTTCCGAAGCTGACGGTGTCAAGTTGTTGCAGGAAACGGCGCGGGCAATTCATAGAATGAAAAGGGCGTCTATCAGATTGATATGCTCCCTCTATGAGAGACAGTGAAATAAAACACTGTCAAACATAGGAGGGAGCATTGTTATGCCGCAAAAGCAAAAACTAAGTTTAGAAGAAAAGGTCGAGATTATACGGGATTACCTCGAAGGAACGATTAGGGCTTGTTTGAAAATTGGCGATGTGTCCGGCAGCGAGGGATTTTGGGCCTCTGGCAAGCAATTTTTTCGCAGGAATCCTGGCGGATTTCAAGGAAAAATTGCGCCGTCCAGGGGGCAAAAGACCCGCCGGTTGGGCATGTTGACATGTTTCAAACAAGCCCTAACGCCGTTAGAATGTCTCCAATGTCGCCGCCGATGCAGATGGATTTTCCTTTGATCTCATCGGGAGCATACGCTTCTCCGTAATTCAGACAGGCATACGTCGCGTTCTTCCAGTCATGTACCATCCGCCAGAAGCTGTACTTGATAATTGCCGGCGTATTGAAGCCGACGGCCAGCTCCAAAAACAGCACATTCAAATCCTGATGTTCTCTCAGGAACGCGGCATATCGCTCCGAGGCGCGGCGCCAGCCCTCATCTTCAACGAACGTATCATCTATTCGAAGATTCGTAGTCATTGGCTTGTGACATCTCGGACAATAGGGAATCAGTTCGCTGGGAATCTCCATTTTCAGTGTGACACCTTCCGGCAAATCCAGTATGCCGTCCTGACCGATGACAAATCCCTGGGCTTCCAGCATTTTGCGGACCAGATCTTCATTGTCATAGGTCTGCCGGTGGCATGGTTCACTGCACTGATGCAAGCCAAAATCGCCCTGCGTGTAAAACAGTCTATGCCGATCAAATCCGGCCTTTTGAAAGCAGTGATCCACATTGGTGGTTAATACAAAGTAGTCCTTGTCCTTCACCAAATCATGCAGCTTGCTGTAGACCGGCTTCGGCGCATCCATATAGCGGTTGATCCAAATGCTTCGGCTCCACCATGCCCAGTGTTCTTCCAGTGTATGGAACGGGTAGAAGCCGCCGGAATACATATCCTGAATCTGATACTTCTCGGCAAAGTCTCGAAAATACTGATCGAATCGCTTGCCTGAATAGGAAAAACCGGCGGAAGTGGAGAGGCCGGCGCCAGCGCCGATCATGACGGCATCCGCGCTGTTCAATGCTTCTTGTAATTTGTGAAGGCCAGCTGTTGTGTCATCTGATCTGCGAATTTTCCATCCAAACATTATGTGCGCCGCCTTGCTTCGTGTTTCTTGAAACGCATCCATCTTTTGCTCGGTTTGTCTTGCAGTCATCAACAGCCAGACACCCCCAGAAGCTTTTGATAAATACGAAGGTCCACATTCTTGAACACATTGAAGATGACCCGAATGTTCGGTTTCTGTGCATTCAAAAAGGATGTCGCCGTTTGAACCGCTATTTCTGCGGCCTTTTCATGGGGAAAGTGAAATTCCCCCGTGGAGATACAGCAAAAAGCAATGCTCCGGCAGTTGTTCTCCACGGCAAGCTCCAGGCAGGAACGGTAACAGGAGGCCAACGCGTCACAGTCCTGTTTGCTGACCGGCCCATGGATAATCGGTCCCACAGTATGCAGGATATATTTGCTGGGTAAATTGAAAGCAGGCGTGATCTTTACTTGCCCCACAGGTTCCTCGTGGCCCTGTTTGCGCATCATATCATAGCAGTAGAGCCGTAATTGGATACCGCTCATCGTGCCGACGATATTATCGATACAGGAATGGAGCGGTTGGAAACAGCCCAGCATCCCACAATTTGCGGCATTTACGATTGCGTCTACCTTCAAGGCCGTAATATCTCCCTGCCACAATACCAGCCGGGAATCTCCAGGAATGGAGGGCAGCTTCGCACTATCCGTAATGCCGCGCCTGTCCCGCTCGTATTGCAGGTATTCATCCTGTATCTGGAGAAAGTCACGGCTGATCGGCTTTGGCATACGCACATTCATCAAACTGCGCAGTAAATTTTTCTGCTCCTGCTCATCGGAAGGAATCGAGATACCTGTATATCTCTCATCTTCAGCCAGCAACTCTTTCATTAAATAGATCCGCTGTTCATCATGCATCATTGCCGTGCGCTCCTTCCCGAACCAGCATTGCTCACTCTGATTTTCAAATAGGGCTTGTTTGATAAACGCAATGCCGCCGCTGTTCCCCGTGCGCCATGGGCCGATCTCCTGTCCATGATGCCCGCCGGACTACACAGCCCGGAGGGGGGTGCCAGCGCCGCAGTATGCCCGGTCTTCCAGCGGTTCGTCCGGCGGGAGGTAGGTCTGCCGCTGCTGTTCCGCCAGCATTTTCACAAATTCCGTGGCGGGGCGGCGCAGGATCTCTTCCGGTTTGCCGCACTGCTGCGCGGCGCCTTTGTCAATGACCAGGGTGCGGGTCCCCAGCTTGAGGGCCTCCGCAATATCGTGGGTCACAAACAGGATGGTAATGCCGCTCTCCCGGTGAATGCGTTGAATCTCATCCTGCAGCTGGCCCCGGGTAATCTCGTCCACCGCGCCGAAGGGCTCGTCCATCAGCAGGAGCTCCGGTCCGGCCGCCAGGGCCCGGGCAATGCCCACGCGCTGGCGCTGGCCGCCGGAGAGGGTGCGGGGATACCGGCCCGCCAGCGCCGGGTCCAGTCCCACCCGCTTCAGAAGGGCGGCGGCCTTCTCCCGGCGCTGGGCGCCCTTCCACCCGCGCATTCCGGAAATGGAGGGCACATAGGCGATGTTTTTCTCCACCGTCATGTGGGGGAACAGCCCCGTGCTCTGGATGGCGTAGCCGATGCGGCGGCGCAGGGCCACCAGGTCGGTTTGCGCCACATCCTCCCCCTGGACCAGAACCCTGCCCGCGTCCGGTGCAATCAGACCGTTGACCAGCTTCAGCGCGGTGGTCTTGCCGCAGCCGGACCGGCCGATGATGGTCAGGAATTCCCCGGGAAATACCTCCAGCGAGAAGTCCCGCAGGACGGCCTGACCGCCGTAGGACTTGCATACCCCTTCAAACTGAATGATTGGCTGTGTCATATCACTCCTCCAGAAGGCCCTTCTGGATCAGAAAGTCCCGGGCCACGTCCCGCTCATCCAGGCCCTCTACCTCCACCTGATAGTTCAGCGCGGCCATCTCCTGATCGGTGAGGATGCCGTCCATCTGCATCAGAGCCTCCTCCAAGCCGGGGAATTTCTCCAGGGCGTCCTGCCGCACCACAGTGGAGCAGAAGTAGTTGACCTGTAGATGCTTGTCATCCTCCAGCGTCACCACATTCGTGTCTGGGTTTGCCAGCTGGGCGTCGGTGGTAAAGGCGTTGGTCACGTCGATGTCGCCGCTGGCCAGGGCCTGATATTTCAGCCCGATGTCAATGTCCACCACATTGCCGAAGTCCAGCCCGTAGGTCTCGCAGAGGGTGGAGAAGCCGTCCTCCCGCTCCATGTAGTCGGGGTTGCCGCCGAAAGTCAGCTCGCCCGCCGCGGCGGCCAGGTCGCTGGTGGTCTTCAGGCCGTACTCGTCCGCCACAGCTCCCCGGACGGCGATGGTGAAGGTGTTGTTGAAGCCGTACATCCCCACCCAGGTCATGCCGAAGTTCTCCTCATACTCCTGCTTCAGTTGGGTGAACATCTCCCCGTCGTCCACACCCTCGGCCTGGTGGTCCAGCACAAGCACCCAGCCGCTGGAGGTGTACTCTGGATAGAGGTCGAACTCACCCTTTTCCATGGCCGGCTGAATGTTGCTGGTGCCGCCGCCCACACCCTTGGTGATCGCCACGTCGTAGCCGGCCTGCTCGATGAGAAGGCCCAGCATCTCCCCCAGGATGTACTGTTCCGTCATAGGCTTGGTGGCGATGCGCACCGGATCGCCAGAGGCTTCGGATCCGCTTCCAGAAGAGGCGGGTTCCCCGCCGCATCCGGCCAGGGAGAAGAGCAGCGCGGCGGTCAGGCCAGCAGCCAGCAGTCGTTTGCCAAGTTTCATAATTTAAGATCCTCTCTTTTTAAAATACCGCTCCAGCGCCCCCAGCGCCAGATCGCAGACAATGGCCAGCAGGGCGATCAGGATACTGCCCGCCGCCGTCATGGCCGGGTTATAGATGGTGATGCCCCGGTAGATGGCCACCCCAAGGCCGCCGGCTCCCACAAAGGAGGCGATGCCGGCCACGGAGATGGTCATAACCACCATGTTCCGCACCCCCGCCAGGATGACCCCCGCAGCCATGGGCAGCTTCACCCGCAGCAGTTCCTGCATCCGGGTGCTGCCCATGCCCTTTGCCGCCTCCAGGATATCCGGGTCCAGGGTGGTGAGGCCCACATAGGTGTTGCGCACCATGGGCATGACCCCGTAGAGGGTCAGGGCGATGACAGCAGTCCGATTGCCGATTCCGGTGAAGGGGATCAGAATACCCAGCAGGGAGATGGCAGGGATGGTGTAGAGCACATTGCACAGCCCCATCACCGGCGGCGCGAAGGGGGGATGCTGGGCGATCCACACCCCCAGCAGCAGGCCAATGGAGCCGGACATGAGGATGGCGGCCAGGGCCAGGCTGATATGGGCCAGCAGCAGCTCCCCGAACCAGTCCGCCCGCTCCGCGTACAGGGCAAAAATTTCCCGCAGCAGTTCCATGGGGGTTACGGGTGCAGGCGGCGCACCGCGCCCACCGGGCAGAATTCCACGCACCGGCCGCACTGGAGGCAGTGCTCCCAGTTAATTTTGTAAGGTGTCCCCTCGGCAATGCACTTCTGGGGGCAGGCCTTAGCACAGGCGCCGCAGCCGATGCAGGAGTCCTGGATTTCAAAGCCGTTGTGCTCCTCCGCGTCGCCGCCGTAGGCGAAGGTCTCCCGTGAAATGGGGTAGTGGAGCAGGTCGAACCATTCCCCGCGGCCCTCATAAATATGGAAAGCATCCAGAATGTAGCGGCTCTCGCCGGGATAGACCTCGTTCATACCTGGATTGTGCGCAAAGACCTTGTCCACCCACTTCTTGTCCGCAATCCGCAGCTTCCCCTCGAATTTCAGGGACTGGCAGTCCGGGCACATGGCCGCCAGGGCGATCTCACCGGTCTCCACCAGCTGCTTGTAGAAGGGCTTGCCCTTGGAGGTGACGATGTACATGCCGTCATCCTCCGCCAGCATCACATTGATGATCCGGGCCTGGGGATGGCCGACTGCGTCCACGGTGGCGGCGGTGGCGATTTTCACCTGACGAAACAGATCCACATACTTTTTCGCTTTGTCATTCATTGGAAGATTCCTCCCCGCTTGGTTTTCTTGTTTGTATTGTAACACAGTTTCATGTCGCTGAAAAGTACGCACAATATTGTGCCATGGTTACCAAAAGGATACCATGCGTCTTGCTGCGTCTGCTGTCAAAGCCTTGTCCCATGCGGGTTCTACGGATTTTTAACTATGCGTCTTACACCATCTTCTTTCATCTTGTTTCCCGTAATTGGTGTAAATTCCGAGGGTTGATTGTACAATCAACCAAAAAACTTTTGTCAACAGGACATTTATCGAAAACCACCTTGAAAATATACTGGTTTAGGACAGCTTTTTCACCTTTCCATACATATATACCAAGGCTTGCTGACCAAGATATTAGGGCTTGTTTGAAAATTGGCGATGTGTCCAGCAGCGAGGGATTTTGGGCCGCTGGCAAGCAATTTTTTCGCAGGAATCCTGGCGGATTTCAAGGAAAAATTGCGCCGTCCAGGGGGCAAAAGACCCGCCGGTTGGGCATGTTGACATGTTTCAAACAAGCCCTAGAACGTCACCAGGGAGCACTTCATATTTCTTCGCGTATTCTCCATTGCACCGGTTTGCTTGGTAACTATTTCCTGTTAAATTTTGTATGCGGATAATTGGAGCGCCAGTATCAGACCAGTCCGATGGCTTAAAAGCGTATCCATTGATATAGGTCGTAACATCCCCCAGCCTCGCCATCACACCATCCCCTCCAGCTCATCCGGCCCCCGATGAATCTCTGTCTCCTGGTCTTCGTGCCTTTTAGTTTATCAAGACTCCGCTGAACCGTCAATATGGCATCGGCCGAGAGGGGGCCAAGGGGCGGGTGACACGCCGCACTCGCCTCTCCCTTTGGGAGAGGCGCCGCCGCAGGCGGGAGCGGAGAGGACCCTCTCAGTCAACTTCGCTGTGACGGGCGTGTTCGGACGAATTTTACTGTAGGTTTGTCAAGTATATTGGACGGCGAAGTCACAAGGAGAAAGCCAGTCAAGCGGCCTCATAGGGAAGTTGTTAGAGCGGCGGTTGTGAGCAGCGAGCTGCTTGGCGAAGTCATCCAGGGAATAAAAGCTGCGGCAGGAATAGAAGCGCTTCTGGTCCTCGCGGTGGCTGCGCGCCACCTTGCCGTTGTGGCGAGGCGTGTAGGGCCGGATGCGCTGGCGGATACCCAGCTGGGCGGCGGTGGACTCA